>NZ_JAQGIZ010000094.1 GCF_028290885.1 Phenylobacterium sp. | reverse complement strand
GTGGCTGTCCTTTCAGCGAAATCAAGAGTTAGACCACTGCAAGGCTTGTCACAACGGCGGCCGGGCATTTGTACGTCTGATCGCGGAAGAGGCACATGGCTTACCAGGACCACATCATCGAGATGAGCCAGCTCATCCAAAGCAAGAACGGCACGTGGGACGGCATCGACGCGGAATCGGTGGCCCGCATGCGGCTCCAGAACCGCTTCAAGACCGGCCTGGAGATCGCCCGCTACACGGCCGACATCATGCGCCGGGACATGGCCGCCTACGACGCGGACCCGGCCAACTACACCCAGTCGCTGGGCTGCTGGCACGGCTTCATCGGCCAGCAGAAGATGATCTCCATCAAGAAGCACTTCGGCACCACTGACCGTAAGTACCTCTACCTGTCCGGCTGGATGGTGGCGGCGCTGCGCTCCGAGTTCGGCCCGCTGCCGGACCAGTCGATGCACGAGAAGACCTCGGTGCCGGCGCTGATCGAAGAGCTCTACACCTTCCTGCGCCAGGCCGACGCCCGCGAGCTCGGCATGCTGTTCCGCGACCTCGACGCCGCCCGCGCGGCCGGCGACGCCAAGAAGGAAGAGGCGCTGCAGGACGCCATCGACAACTTCCAGACCCACGTCGTGCCGATCATCGCCGACATCGACGCCGGCTTCGGCAATGCCGAGGCCACCTACCTGCTGGCGAAGAAGATGATCGAGGCGGGGGCCTGCGCCCTGCAGATCGAGAACCAGGTCTCCGACGAGAAGCAGTGCGGGCACCAGGACGGCAAGGTCACCGTCCCGCACGAGGACTTCCTCGCCAAGGTGCGCGCCTGCCGCTACGCCTTCCTGGAGCTGGGCGTCGACAACGGCGTCATCGTCACCCGCACGGATTCGCTGGGCGCGGGCCTGACCAAACAGATCGCCGTCAGCCACCAGCCGGGCGACATCGGCGACCAGTACAACAGCTTCCTCGACTGCGAGGAGATCTCGCCGGCCGACATGAAGAACGGCGACGTGGTGCTCAACCGCGGCGGCAAGCTGCTGCGGCCCAAGCGCCTGCCCTCGAACCTGTTCCAGTTCCGCGCCGGGACGGGTGAGGACCGCTGCGTGCTCGACTCGATCACTTCCCTTCAGAACGGCGCCGACCTGCTCTGGATCGAGACCGAGAAGCCGCACATCGAGCAGATCGCCGGCATGATGGACCGCATCCGCGAGGTCGTGCCGACCGCCAAGCTCGCCTACAACAACTCGCCGTCGTTCAACTGGACGCTGAACTTCCGCCAGCAGGTCTACGACGCCTGGAAGGCAGCCGGGAAGGATGTCTCCGCCTACGACCGCGAGAAGCTGATGAGCGTCGACTACGACGCCACCGCGCTGGCCATTGAGGCCGACGAGAAGATCCGCACCTTCCAGGCGGACGCCGCCAAGCGGGCAGGCATCTTCCACCACCTGATCACGCTGCCGACCTACCACACGGCGGCGCTCTCCACGGACAACCTGGCGAAGGAGTACTTCGGATCGCAGGGGATGCTGGGCTACGTGCTCAACGTCCAGCGGCAGGAAATCCGTCAGGGCATCGCCTGCGTGCGGCACCAGAACATGTCGGGCTCCGACATCGGCGACGACCACAAGGAGTACTTCGCCGGCGAAGCGGCTCTGAAGGCCGGCGGCGTGCACAACACGATGAACCAGTTCGCTTAAGCGGGCGCCGGTTCGTCACACGAGACCTTGGCTCCCGCCACCTGGCGGGGGCCTTTCTTTTTTCCGGTCGCCCTGCATCTTGCCGATCCAGGTCGCCACGCCCTGCCCCGAGAGCCCGGTCAAGCCCATGGACATCAACAGCAACCTTTCCGTCGACGACATCCTGCACGCCTTCGTGGAAGGCGAGCTGTTGCCGGGGACGGGCATTGCGCCCGTGGCGTTCTGGACGGCCCTCGAGGCGATCCTGGCCGACTTCACACCTCGAAACCTTGACCTGCTGGCGCGCCGCGACGAGCTGCAGACGCAGATCGACGCCTGGTGGCGCGAGCGTCGCGGCCGCCCCCTCGACGTAGCCGAGGAGACCGCGTTCCTCCGCCAGATCGGCTATCTGCTCCCCGAGCCGCCGGCGTTCCAGATCGCCACCCGGAACGTCGATCCCGAGATCGCCAAACTGGCCGGGCCGCAGCTGGTGGTGCCGGTCTCGAACGGCCGCTTTGCACTGAACGCCGCCAACGCGCGATGGGGCAGCCTCTATGACGCCCTCTACGGGACCGACGCCCTGGAGTCCCCGACCGGCGGCAAGGGCTACGACCCTGCGCGCGGCGCCAAGGTGGTGGCCTACGCGCGGGCGTTCCTGGACCAAGTGGCGCCGCTCGCGACTGGGTCGCACGCCGATGCCGAGGGCTATGTAATCGGCCGCGGCGGACTGATCGTTCGGCTGCGCGGCGGCCAGGAGAGCGCGCTCGCGAACCCGGACCAGCTCGTCGGCCGGCGCGGCGAGGCCGGAGAGCCACAGGCCGTGCTCCTGGCCCACAACAGCCTGCACCTGGAGATCCAGATCGACCGGGAGCACCCGATCGGCAAGGACGATGCCGCGGGCGTCGCCGACGTGCTGGTGGAGGCCGCGCTGACCACGATCCAGGACTGCGAGGATTCGGTCGCCGCCGTGGACGCCGAGGACAAGACCGGCGTCTACCGCAATTGGCTGGGCCTGATGCGCGGGGATCTGTCGGCGAGCTTCGCCAAGGGCGGGGCCATGGAAACGCGGCGCCTGGCGGAGGACCGCCACTACACGACGATGGCCGGCAGTGACCTGACCCTGCCCGGCCGCAGCCTGATGCTTGTGCGCAACGTCGGCCACCACATGACGACCGATGCGGTGCGCTATCAGGGCGAGCCGGTCTTCGAGACGGTCCTCGACGCCCTGATCACCGTGACCGCCGCGCTGCACGACCTGAAGGGGCCGCGCCGCAACAGCCCCGCGGGCTCCGTCTATGTGGTGAAGCCGAAGATGCACGGGCCCGACGAGGTCGCGCTCGCCGTGCGCCTGTTCGACCTGGTCGAGGACGAGCTCGGCCTGCCGCGCAACACCGTCAAGCTGGGCGTCATGGACGAGGAGCGCCGCACCAGCGCCAACCTCGCCGCCTGCATCCATGCCGCGCACGAACGGATCGTCTTCATCAACACCGGCTTCCTCGACCGCACGGGCGATGAGATCCACACCGCGATGGAAGCGGGCCCGGTGGTGCGCAAGGACGCCATCAAGGCCGAGCCCTGGCTGCCGGCCTATGAGAAGCGAAACGTCGAGATCGGGCTGGCCACGGGCTTTCCGGGCCGCGCCCAGATCGGCAAAGGCATGTGGGCCGCGCCCGACATGATGCAGGCGATGCTGGCGGCCAAGATCGGCCATCCGAGGGCCGGCGCGAACACGGCCTGGGTGCCTTCGCCCACCGCCGCGGTGCTGCACGCCCTGCACTACCATGAGGTCGACGTCCCGGCGCTGCAGGCGGCCATGGCCGCGGCCGGCGAGCGGACCGGAACCGATGAGCTTCTCACCCCGCCGCTGGCGCGCTCCAACTGGAACGCCGCCGACGTGCAGGAGGAACTGGACAACAACGCCCAGGGGATCCTCGGTTATGTCGTCCGCTGGATCGACCAGGGGGTCGGCTGCTCCAAGGTCCCCGACATCCACGATGTGGGGCTGATGGAGGACCGCGCGACGCTGCGCATCTCAAGCCAGCACATCGCCAACTGGCTTTGCCACGGGGTCTGCACCGAGGCCCAGGTCCGCGAAACCCTGCAGCGCATGGCCAAGGTGGTGGACGTCCAGAACGCCGTAGATCCGGCCTATCACCCAATGAGCCCGGACCCGGCGGCGAGCGTCGCTTTCCAGGCGGCGCTGGACCTGGTGTTCCAAGGCCGCGAACAGCCGAACGGCTACACCGAACACATCCTCCACCGCCGCCGGCGGGAGCGGAAGGCGCAGGGGTCTGCCCCGACCTGATGCGCCAACTTGTTGGACCGAGCTACTTCCTCGTCCAGCCACCGCCCGCCGGTCGGTAGTAGTCGCCAGGGCGCAGCTTGGCCTTGACCACGCTTTCGAAGGCTGCCGCGCCGGCTGCAGCCGGGGTGACACCGTTCTTGGCCGCCGCCTGGCTGTACAGTTCGGCGCGCCCGGCGTTGATCTCGGCGACCGCGGACTTGATGGCCGGATCGGCCGCGGCGGTCACGAAGCCCAGGAAGCCGTCGGCCTGCTCGCCGACGATGCCCGCGGCCTTTGCGGAGTCCACAGTCGCCTTGGTCTGAGCGGACTGGGCGACAGCCGCGACGGGCGCGGAAAGGGCCGCAGCGAGGCCGAGCGCAAGGATGATTTTCGTCTGCATGGTCATGTCCCTCAGAAGAGGTTCGGGTTCTTCTGGATCAAGGCTTTGACGTCCTGATCCAGGCTCAGGCGGACGTTGGCATCCAACTTGGCGTAGATGGTGATCGGGTCGACCTTCACGTGCACCGTGGGCGCGCAGGCGGCAAGGCCGAGCCAGGCTAGGCCCGCCACAGCGGCGATCGATCGGCACGGCGCAGTCATCGAGGCGTCTCCACAGGCTTGATCTCCGTCGTAGCGGCGGGGGGCTGAACCGAGTGTGAACTGCGCAGCCGCTGGTAGTCGGCGTAGTCCGCCAGCAGATCGTCCAGATTGAGTGTCGTATCCAACGTCAGGTCGACGCCGGTGTCAGACGGGAGCGGCAGGGGCCGGTTCAGGAATTTTCGCCCGAGCAAGTCGAAGACTGAGAGCCTGATGTCCTGGCGCTGCGGCGGGTCGTGGCGGCCGACGATGTGGGCCAGGATGCCGAGACGCTTGTCGTCGCGGCTGGCGATCGAGGCCTCCAGCTTGTCGAAGGCGAGGTTTTCCATCGCCTGGTAGGCAAAGTCGGTGAAGGTGTCGTTGGCCGCGACGGGGGCGGGCGGCCCGGCGGGCGCGCTGACCGAGCCGGTGGCTGCGACACCGGTCAGCGCCTGGCGATTGATGGAGAGGCGCCCGGCCTGGATGGCGTGCAGCTCCGCGCCCGCGACGCGGAGCTTGCCGGCCTGGCTCTCGAACGGCACGCGGCCGCTGACCTTCGCATCGAGCTCCGCGCGGTCGCCAAAAGGCGAAGCCTCGACCAGGTCGTGGAGTTGGACCCCGTCAAGCACCAAAACGCCGACCATCGGCGCACCGGGGTCCAGCGGAACCTTGAGGCTCTCCAACCACACCCGCCCGCCGCCGACGGCCGCCGCGCCGCCGCTTATTGTCAGCGCCTTCTCGTCGAGGCCGAAGGTCCCGGTGAGGCCTGTGACCGGCACGATGGCGTCGACGCGCTCGACGCTCAGCGTCTGGCCAGGGGCGGCGACAAGGGGCGCCAGGCTGGTAAAGGCGATGACGCCCTTCAGGCCGTTCACCTTGCCGGCGGCGCTTGCAAAATTGAAGTCGGAGACAGACAGCGTCCCGGCGCTGGTCACGCCCTGCGGCGTCCAGTCCACGTGGCCGACGAACTCCGCCCGGCCGACCGCGGGCGAGCCAAGCGCCTGCGCCAGCGGCGAGAGCTCGTTTGGTTGCAGGCCGCCGGGGACGAAGACCAATGGACCGGTGTCGAGAGTCAGGCCGCCCTGGGCCGTTCGTGTGTCGTGCCGCAACAGCACGTCCATCACCGGCTTGCCGGCCGGGGTGCTGGCCCGGAAGTTCGCCGCCCAGTGGGCGTCCGCGAGCTTGGCGGTTCCGGCAAGTTGCAGAGCGTTGAACCGGGTCTGCGGGGCCTCATCCAGCACCTTCGCCTCACCGAGCGCGGCCGTGACGCTCAACCGCCCGGCGGTCTGTTCGGCGACCACGCTGCCCGCCCCGCCCGCGATCCGCGCCTGCAGGAACGGCGCATCGGCCGCAAGGCCGCCGACCTCGGCGCGCAGCCGCCAACGGCCAGGGGCCAGGGTGAACATCGGTCCGCCCCAGGGGCATAGCCGTCCAGTGAGACGCTCCACATCGTTCGAGCCGAAGGCCACCTTGCGCGCCGACACCGATGCGCAGCGGTCGGCCGCAAAGCTCGCGGTCCCGTCCGCTATCCGCAAGGCCCCGGCGACCTCCACCGCCCCGCCCTCCACGGCCCCCACCGAACCCGTGGCTTTGGCCCTACCCTGCGCGATGACCAGGCCCTTCGCGATCTGCAGATGGCGGATGTCGGCATCGACGGTCGGCAGGCGGCCGCCCTGGATATCGAAGCGCAGCGCGCCGCCGCCAGGGCCCAGAACGGGCGCCCCGGCCCGGCCGCTGACCTTCAAGGTTCCGCCCCGGTCGGAGCGCAGCCGGAGGGGCTGCGGCAGCGCAAGCCGCAATGCTCCACCCTTCAGCTCGACCGCCATGGCCGGCGCCGCGACCTGGAAGCCCTGCGCGGCGCGCTTCATGGCGACAAGTTCAGGCGCGTCAGCCGGCGTGACCGGTCCCAGGCCCGCCCAGCTGCCATGGCCGTCGAGACTGACCGTCATCGCCGTCTGCACGCCATCGCGGCCATAGCTCACCGGGCCCCGCCCCTCGACCAAGAACTGCGACAAGTGAAGCTGGCCGGCCACGCCATCCTGTAGCAACGCCGTCACCTGCGGCGTCGCCGAGACCGCGTCGCCCCCTTTGCGAGTCCAGCGCAGGTCGCCGGCCTTGACGGCCGCGCGGAGCGGACCGAGCCGCGTCCCACCGGCGGCAGCCGCCGAGCTGCTCAGATCGGCCACCGCCGCGCCGCTGAAGCTGAAGTCCTCGATCCAGCCGCTGCCCTGCCCCTGGAAGGTCACCTCGACCTGAGGCGCGGCGAACCGACCGCCGTCCAGGGCCAGCCCCTGTCCCGCCAGGTTGGCGTGCAACGTCACGGCGCCGTCGAAGTGCTTGCGCTTCAGATCCGGATAGGGCGCGTCGCCCTTGACCTGCAGACGCGTCGCCGTCGCGGTCATGCCGCCGGCCCGCAGGCTTTCGATCGGCGCGTCCAGCGTCAGCGCCATCCGATCGCCGGTGGTGCGCAGGCTCGCCGCGCCGGCGCCGACGGCGACGTCGAACGCCCCGTCCTTCAACCGCGCCGGATCGGAACGCGCGGCGAGCGCGATCAGCCGACCGTCCTTCACCGTCGCATCGACGGTCAGACGCACCGGACCATAGTCCGTCGCCAGCAGCAGGATCCCGCGGTCGATCTGGATGCGGGGCTGCGCCGTATCCGGCTGCGGCGGCCTCTTGCGGAGCTCCTCGATGAGCTGGTTGAGCGACCCCAGGCTCAAACGCCCGTCGTGCAGCCGCGCCCGCAGCGTCGGCCCGCGCAGGGTGACGGACCGCACTTCGAAGTTCAGGCCCCGCAGGCCGTAGGTCACCGCCACGTCTCCGGCGACGAAGTCCGGCGTCTTGGGATCTCCGGCGCGGACGCCGCCGCTGAGCCGGTCGAAGCGAAGACCTTCGACATTCACCTCGGAAGAGACGCCATGGTCGAGCAGCCAGCCGATCAGGGCTTCGCGCGCGATGCCCTTGCGCGCCGCATAGAGCGCCAGCGGCACAAGCAATACCGCCACGCCGACGACGGACGCGGCCCTGCGGATGCTTCGGCGCGACGGCTTGGAGGGCTCGCTCACGGATGCTCAATCGGCTTCACGACGGACAGGACATAGACCAATCCGCGCAAAACCATGGCGTGGCGGTGTTTTAGAGCCCGCCCAGCGTCGCGTAGGCCACGCCGCCGTCCACCGCGATGGTGTCGCCGACCACGTAGTCGCCGGCTCGGCTCGCCAGGTAGATGGCCGCGCACGCCATGTCCTCGTCGCGGCCGATGCGGCGCGAGGGGATGCGCTTGGCGACCTCGTCGCCGTGGTCGCGGGCCACGCGGTTCATCTCCGAGGCAAAGGCGCCAGGCGCGATGGCGGTGACGGCGATGTTGTCGGCGATCAGGCGGGCGGCCATGCGGCGGGTCAGGTAGATCAGCCCGGCCTTGGAGGCGTGGTAGCTGTAGGTGTCCTGCGGGTTGAGCCGGATGCCGTCGATGGAGGCGATATTGATCACCTTCGCCGGCCGCTCGGCGGTCCCGGCCTTCGCCAGCGCGCCATGCAACGCCTGGGTCAGGAAGAACGGCGACTTGAGGTTCAGGTTCATCACCTTGTCCCAACCGCTTTCAGGAAACTCTTCGAACTCCGCGCCCCAGGCGGCGCCGGCGTTGTTCACCAGGATGTCGAGCTGGTCCTCATGGGTCAGGTATTGGGCGACGAGCTCTTTCACGCCCTCCACCGTCGAGACGTCCTGCGGCAGGGCGATGCAGTTGGGGCCGAGCTCCTCGGCGGTCTCGATGCAGGCCGGCGCCTTGCGCGAGGAGATGTAGACCTTGGCGCAGCCGGCTTCGAGGAAGCCCCGGGCGATCATCTTGCCGATGCCGCGCGAGCCGCCGGTGACCAGCGCCGTGCGGCCCTTCAGTGAGAACATATCGAGCATCATCGGAAGGCCTCCCCTTGGTTGTCGTGGCGGCTTCGGCGACCGCCCCAATCCCCTCGCACATTTGACTTGGAAGGGTCCAGCGCGGCCTGTAACAAGCGTTTGAATTTCGGGGCCGCCAACCCATTTGAAAGAGCGGCCCGCCAGCCATAGGGACCTCCGCCCATGACCGAGATCAATTCGGTGACCACGCTCACCCAGGACGGCGACATCGCGGTCATCACGCTGAACTCGCCGCCGGTGAACGCGCTGTCGGCCAAGGTCCGCGAAGGGCTGTTCGAGGGCTTCAAGGCGGCCATCGCCGCTCCGGCCAAGGCCATCGTGCTGATCTGCGAGGGCCGCACCTTCATCGCCGGCGCCGACATCAGCGAGTTCGGCGGCGCCATGGCCGGCCCGAGCCTGTTCGACGTGCAGGACATGATGGAAGGCTCGCCCAAGCCGGTGGTCGCCGCGATCCACGGCACGGCGCTGGGCGGCGGGCTGGAGGTCGCGCTCTGCGCCCATTACCGCGTCGCCGTCCCGTCAGCGCGCCTCGGCCTGCCGGAAGTGGCCCTGGGCCTGCTGCCCGGCGCCGGCGGCACCCAGCGGCTGCCGCGCATCGTCGGCGTCGAAAAGGCGCT
>NZ_JAQGIZ010000107.1 GCF_028290885.1 Phenylobacterium sp. | reverse complement strand
TGATCAGAGCAGTTTTTCGATCCGGATCGGCAGGTCGCGGATGCGCTTGCCGGTGGCGTGGAAGACGGCGTTGGCCACGGCGGCGTTCATGCCGACGATGCCGATCTCGCCGATGCCCTTGATCCCCAGCGGATTGACCCGCGTGTCCTCCTCGGGGACCAGGATCATGTCCACCTGGCCCACGTCGGCGTTCACCGGGACCATGTAGTCGGCGAAGTTGGTGTTGACGTAGCGAGCCGTAGGCAGGTCGATCTCGGTCGCTTCGTGCAGGGCCGATGACAGGCCCCAGATCGCCCCGCCCATGAACTGGCTGTAGGCGGTCAGCGGATTGACGATCGTGCCGGCGGCAAACGCGCTGACCACGCGGGGCGTGCGGATTTCCCGGGTGCGCTGGTGGATGCGGACCTCGACGAACTGGGCGCCGAAGGCGAAGGCGGTGACGTCGTTGCGGCCGGTCCCGCGGGCCATGGTCATCTTGCCCTGGTAGAGACCGGCCGCGGCGTCGGGCGGCAGGCCCTGGGGGACGTTCTCCACATACACCTCGAGCGCGCCGGCCACGCGGCCGACCGCCTTCTCGAGCGGCTCCCTTTGCCCGCCAGGGCCCACCAGCGCACCGCCGGCGAGCTTCAGGGTGGCGGGATCGGCGCCGGCGAACGGCCCGTCGTTGGCCCGCACGGCGGCCAGCGCCAGCTTGGCGCGCACCTCCTCGCAGGCCTTGGCGGCCACGTTGCCGGTCGAGGCGGCGTTGTTGGAGCCGCCGGCGCCCGGCACCGGCGGCAGGTTGCTGTCGCCCAGCTGGACGGTCACGTCGGCGATCTTCAGGCCCAGGCGATCGGCGACGATGATCGCCAGCAGCGTGTAGGCTCCGGTGCCGATCTCGTGGCCGGCGAGCTGGATGGCAGCCTTTCCGTTGGGCGTCAGCGACAGGCGCGCCGCGCCCGGGCCGATGTTCGAGGGATAGCAGGACGTGGCGCAGCCCAGGCCCACCAGCCAGTCGCCGTCGCGCATGGAGCCCGGCGTCGGGTTGCGCCTGGCCCAGCCGAACTTCGCCGCCGCCTGGTCGAAGCATTTCATCAGCGAGCGGCTGGAGAACGGCCGGCCGTCGATGGGATCGACCTGGGTGTCGTTGATGCGCCTCAGCTCGATGGGGTCCATGCCCAGCGCATAGGCGAGCTCGTCCATGCCGCTCTCCAGCGCGAACATGTAGGGCGTGTCCGGTGGGGCGCGCATGTAGCCCGGCGTATTGCGGTCGGCGTGGACGACGTTGACCTTGGTGGCCACGTTCGGACAGGCGTACATCCTTGAGGTCGTCGCCGTGCCCGCGACGTTGTAGCCGGACGGCCGCGAAGTGACTTCCCAGCCCTCGTGGATCAGGGCGGTGAGCTTGCCGTCGCGGCTCGCCCCAAGCTGCAGGTGATGGCGCGTCTCGGCGCGGTAGGTGGCGATGGTGAAGCCCTGGTCGCGGGTCGGCACCAGCTTGACCGGCCGCTTCAGGCGTCTGGCCGCCAGCGCGATCCAGGCGGTGCGCGAGGTCGGCGCGCCCTTGGAGCCGAAGCCGCCGCCGGCATAGTGCGACACGGTGCGCACATTCGCCAGGTCGAGGCTGAGCTGCCGGGCGAGCGCGGCCTTGAGGCCGTACATCGATTGGGTGGGCTCGTAGATGGTGAGCTTCGGCCCGTCCCAGAAGCAGGTGGTGGTGAACAGCTCCAGGGCGTTGTGGTGCTGGGTCGGGGTCGTATAGCGGGCGTCGATCTTCACCGCGGCCGCGGCGAAGGCTGTGGCGGCGTCGCCGATCGCCGGGTCCTTGCGCTGCGCATCGGTCTTGCGCGGCTGGGCCTCCGCGCCCGGGCTGTCGAAGCTGGCGCTGGGGGTCTCGGCGACATAGTCGATGACCACCTTGTGGGCGGCCTCGCGGGCGGCCTCGAAGGTCTCGGCGGTGACCACGGCGACGATCTGGCCGTCGTGCCAGATCCGGTCGGTCTCCAGCGTGGTCGTGGTGGGACCGCCATCGGGTCCCAGAGGGGACTTGACCTGGCCGCCGACGTTTTCGTGGGTGAGGATGTCGAGCACGCCGGGCGCCGCCCGGGCGGCAGTGAGATCGAAGCCGCGCACCCGGCCGCGGGAGATCGAGCTGGTCACCAGATAGGCGTAGGCGGGGTTCTGCAGCGGTTCGTCGGAGGGGTAGCGGGCCTGGCCGGTGACCTTGGCGGGGCCGTCGATGCGGACAGCGGGCTTGCCGATCAGGCGTCCTGCGTCGTCGGCCATCTCAGACCTCCATCGTGCTCTGCGCATCCGCCATGGCTCGCCGTCTCCCGTCGCTCGCTTGGCGGGACAATCCAGGGACCTAGGGCGGAGTTCCCGGCTAGGCCGTCAGGTCGGGGCCGTAGAGCGCTTGAGCCCAGGCGGGGAGGGGTGGGGCGACACGCAGAACGCGCCCGTTGCCAAAGACGATCAGTCGGCGTGGCCACTCGCCGCCCACACTGTTGTCGAAGACATAGGCTTGGTCTGCGAGGTGAACCGCTTCACGAATCAGCAATTGGTTTCGCTGATAGCGGGCGCGGATCCGGTCCTCCGGCACTGGGTGACCGCCGTGACCGAGGCGCGCCCGCACTCTTGTGACGGCGAGATCAGAGCTCTCGACATTGACGTGGTAGACGGTCACCCGATAACCGGCCGCCTTCGCTTCACTGATGAGATCAAGTTTCGATGGATGGGAAAAGGTCGACTCGGTGACGAGGCTTTGTTGCGTGCGCATAAGCTCTGCGCGCCGTTCGTTGGCCAATCTTTGGCCCAACTCGGCTTCGGCCTGGGTGACGGCATGGTGACCTAGCGTCGAGAACGCCAATCGGTCGGCATTGACGAACTCCGCATCGGTCAGGCGGCGGATTTGAGCCTCATAAAGGCTGGTCTTACCGGCGCCGTTCGGTCCTGCGAGGATATGGAGGACTGGTGGGCGCCCCGCCTCCATCTCTAGGCGATCGTTTCCCAATCGCCGGACGCGGTGCGACGCACAATGCCCCCTTTGCCATCACTTCCAACCGCACCCTCACGGGCGCCAAGCTCCGCAAAATAGTCACGCATCTTCTGATCGGGATTGTCGAAGTAGTCGCCGAGCTCTTCGAAGAACCTATCCTGCTCTGCAGCCGTCAGGTCCTCGATCTTCAGCCGTCCTTCCAGGACGCCGCGCACCTTGCGGATGTCGAAACCCGGCGTGTTTTCGAAGGCCCTGCCGAGCTTGGCCCAATGCTCCACCTGGGCGCCGACGGACCGGTGCAGGACTTCAGCCTCGCGGCGGGCTTCTTCGACGAAGTCGCTGGAGAGCTTGATCGAGGCGCGATTGGTGGCGGGCATGGCGCTGTTCCTCACTCGGTAGCAAAATGCCACCCAATGCCGAAAGTTTCAAGATTTTTGGCCGTAGTAGTCCAGGTACCAGTCCACGAACTTGCCTACGCCCACCTCGACGGGCGTGGACGGCGCATAGCCCAGGGCGGCCTTGGTTTCCTCGACGTCAGCCTCGGTGCGGGCCACGTCGCCGGGCTGCATGGGGAGCAGGTTGAGCTCGGCCTTGCGGCCCAGCTTCTCCTCCAGCACCTGGATGTAGCGCATCAACTCGACGCGTTGGCCGGCGCCGAGGTTGAGCACGCGCCAGGGGGCGACGCCACTGGTGGCGGGGTCGGGTCTCAGCGGATCCCAGGCGGGATTCACCTGCGCCGGGCGGTCGATGGCGGCCACCAGGCCCTCGACGATGTCGGCGACATAGGTGAAGTCGCGCTGCATCCGGCCCTCGCCGTAGACGTCGATGGGCCGACCGGCGAGGATCGCCTCGGTGAACTTGAAGAGCGCCATGTCGGGCCGTCCCCACGGCCCGTAGACCGTGAAGAAGCGGAAGCCCGTGGCGGGGACGCCGAACAGGTGGGCGTAGGAGTGCGCCATCGCTTCGTTGGCGAGCTTGGTCGCGGCGTAGAGGGTGATCGGGTGGTTCGCCCCCTCGTGGACGTTGAACGGCAGCTTGCCGTTGGCGCCGTAGACCGAGCTGGTCGAGGCGAAAACCAGGTGTTTCGGCTGGGTGGCGCGGCAGCCTTCCAGGACGTTGAGGAAGCCCACGACATTGGAGTCCACGTAGGTCCGGGGGCTCTCGAGGCTGTAGCGGACGCCCGCCTGGGCAGCGAGATTGACGACCGCTGCCGGCTTCACCTCCGCGAACAGGGCCGCGACGCCGTCACGGTCAGCGAGGTCGAGCCTGGCGTGACGATAGGCGGGGTGCTGTTCGAGGAGCGCCAGCCGCGCGGCTTTCAGGGCCGGGTCGTAGTAGGGGTTCAGGTCGTCGAGGCCCACGACCGCATCGCCGCGCTCCAGCAGGCGGCGCGCGAGGTGGAAGCCGATGAAACCGGCCGAACCCGTGACCAAGATCGCCATGCCGTCGCAAACTCCCGCCGCCGTCCGGGATGGCTGTGCCACCGCACGGCCGGAACTTCAAATCCGCCGCTCCTGGAGACCGGCGCGTGGCCGGCGCGCGACCTGAAGGACGGCGCCCGGCGGCGGCAGCGAACGCAGGAAAGTGATGGGTGGGTGGAGGGCGACCGTCCGATCCAAACAACATCTTGTGCGTTGATTTCGCGGGCCAGCCTGAATTGCTGGCCCACGGTATGCAGGCAGGCGTTCTGCATTTAAGAGACTGTTCAAATTTGACCGTGCCGGGGCGATGATTCCGCCCGATCAAGACGGGCGGTAAGTGGGGCCAGGGAGCGCCGAGTATGAGCCAACGCATCGTCCCGGGACTCGAGCCCGCGCCGACGAAACACGCGAAGCTGTTGCAATGGGTTCGCGAGATCGCCGCGCTGACGGAGCCGGACCGGGTGCGCTGGTGCGACGGATCCGAGGCTGAGTGGACGCAGCTGACCGAGGAGCTGGTGGCGGCCGGAACGCTGAAACGGCTCAACCCGGCCAAGCGCCCGAACTCCTTCTACGCCGCCTCCGACCCGCGCGACGTGGCGCGCGTCGAGAGCCGCACCTTCATCTGTTCCGAGAAGCCCGAAGACGCCGGCCCCACCAACAACTGGCTGGAGCCCGGGGAGATGCGGGCCGACCTCAAGGACCTGTTCAAGGGCGCCATGCGCGGGCGCACGATGTACGTCGTGCCGTTCTGCATGGGGCCGCTCGGCTCGAAGATCAGCGCCATCGGCGTGGAGATCACCGATTCGGCCTATGTGGCCGTATCCATGAAGATCATGACCCGGATGGGCCAGGCCGCCTTGGACCAGCTCGGCGAGGACGGTTTTTTTGTGCCGGCCGTGCACTCGGTCGGCATGCCGCTGGCCGAGGGCCAGGCCGACGTCGCCTGGCCATGCAACGATATCAAGTACATCGTCCACTTTCCTGAGACGCGGGAGATCTGGTCCTACGGCTCCGGCTACGGCGGCAATGCGCTGTTGGGCAAGAAGTGCTTCGCCCTGCGCATCGCCTCGGTGATGGCTCGCGACGAGGGCTGGCTGGCCGAGCACATGCTGATCCTGAAGCTGACGTCGCCGCAGGGCGAGGTGCGCTACATCTCGGCCGCGTTCCCCAGCGCCTGCGGCAAGACCAACATGGCCATGCTGCAGCCGACCCTGGCCGGCTGGAAGGCCGAGACGATCGGCGACGACATCTGCTGGATGCGGTTCGGCGACGACGGCCGGCTCTATGCGGTGAACCCGGAGGCCGGTTTCTTTGGCGTGGCTCCGGGGACGGGCGAAGACACCAACAAGAACGCGATCGCAGCCCTGCACGCCAATTGCATCTTCACCAACGTGGCCCTGACCGACGACGGCGACGTCTGGTGGGAAGGCCTGACGGCCGAGACGCCGGCGCACCTCATCGACTGGCAAGGCGCCGACTGGACGCCGGCGAGCGCCACGCCCGCCGCGCATCCGAACGCCCGCTTCACGGTCCCGGCCGACCAGTGCCCGGTGGTGGCGTCGGAGTGGGAGGACCCGGCCGGGGTTCCGCTTTCGGCGATCCTGTTCGGCGGCCGCCGCGCCTCGGCGGTGCCGCTGGTCAACGAGGCGCGCGACTGGGCGCACGGGGTGTTCATGGCCTCGAACGTGGCCTCCGAGGGCACGGCGGCGGCGGAGAACGCCATCGGCGAGCTGCGGCGCGATCCCTTCGCCATGCTGCCGTTCTGCGGCTACAACATGGGTGACTATTTCGGCCACTGGCTGGCCCTGGGCGCCAAGGCCGATCCCGCCAAGCTGCCCCGCATCTATTTCGTGAACTGGTTCCGCAAGGACGAGCGCGGCAAGTTCGTCTGGCCCGGCTACGGCGAGAACGCGCGGGTGCTGAAGTGGATCGTCGAGCGGCTGGAAGGCCGCGCCGAGGCGGTGGACACCGCCATCGGCCGCCTGCCGGCGCCGGGCAGCCTGGACGTCTCCGGCCTCGGCCTGACCCAGGCCCAGCTCGACCTGCTGCTGACGGTGGACGCGGACATCTGGCGCCAGGAGGCGGCCCTGGTGCCGGCCTTCTACGAGCGCTTCGGCGCGCGGCTGCCGGCGGCGCTGTGGGCCGAGCTCGAGACCCTGGTGGAGCGGCTGGGCGCGCCGGCCCGCAAGCCGGCGATGGCCGCGGCCGAGTAGCCCTGGCCTTAAGCCTGGCCGAAGAAGGCCGGAAGGTCCTTGGCGACCGCCCGCAGGACGCTTGCCCAGTCGCGCGGCGCGGGCTGCCGGTAGATCCGCAGGCTGGGGTACCACGGACTGTCCGTGCGGCCGTCGTAGAGCCAGCGCCAATCGGGACCCAGGTAGGGCAGGAGCACCCAGCAGGGCTTGCCGATGGCCCCGGCCAGATGCGCGACCGCCGTGTCGACGGCGATGACCAGGTCGAGCTGCTCGATGACCGCCGCGGTGTCGGCGAAGTCGTCCAGCGGCAGGGGACCCTCCGGTTCGAGGGACACGGCGCCCGGCAAGGAGTGCAGGAAGTCCGCGCCTTCGTAGGGCAGCGAGCGTTGCGCATCGTTGGCGTGGACGGCCTTGCCCCTGGCGACGACGCCGATGCGGGCCGCGGGCCCGATCCTGCCGGCCCACTTCGCGCGGCGGTCCGGCGCCGGCGCCAGGTAAGGCTGGCCGTCGGCGAGGCTTTCCAGGGTGACGCCGAGGCGGCCCGGGACGGACCCCATCATGGTCCAGGCGTCGGCGAGGGGGACGCGAAGCCGGCCCTCCGCCGGGATCACCGCCGCACCCAGCCCGGACAGGAGGGCGCAAAGTTCGGGACGCACGACCAGCGTGACCGCGATGCCGCGGGCGACCAGGGCCGGTATGAAACGCGAGTGCTGGATCGCATCTCCGAAACCCTGCTCGTCCCAGATTGTCAGCGAGCGGACGGGCCGGCCGTCCCACTCCGGATAGGGCAGGTCAGGACGCACGCTGCCGGTGCGAAGCGCCGCGCGGGCTTCGAGCAGCGGCCAGGCCTCGGCGTACCGGCCGAGTCCGAGAAGGAGGGTGGCCAGGTTGGTCTCGAGGTCGGCCTGGCCCGGCTCGCGAACCAGCGCCGCGCGGCACTCGTCCGCCGCCGCCTCCCAGCGATGCTGCGCCTCCAGGAGCCCGATCAGGTGCCGGTGGGCCGCCGGCGCCATGCCCGGATCGGTGAGCGCGCGGCGATAGACGGCCTCGGCCGCCGCAAGATCGCCGTCGAGATGAGCGAGGAAGGCGCGCCGCAGTTCAGCGGCCGTCACGGGATCGGTCAGGGAAGTCATCGGCTCGGCTAAAGGCAGGCGTCAGCCGTTGGCGACGACGCGCAGGTTGGGGGTCCCGCCCGGGCGTTCGCCGCGGATCTGGGCGACGAGGTCGAAAAGAGCGCGGCGCACGGCGTCGACGTCGCCGCGGTCGGCCAGGGCCTCCAACTCGGCCAGATGAGCAGCTGAGACCCGCAGCGGGGAGTTCGAGACCACTTCCAGCACCTTGGGGGCGCAGGGCAGGGAGCGCTCGGTCTCGTCGAGCAGGGCCTCGGTGAGCTTTTCGCCGGGCCGCAGGCCGGTGATCTCGATCTCGATCTCCTTGCCCGGCGTGCGGCCGGACAGCGCGATCATCTGACGGGCGAGATCCATGATCCGCACCGGTTCGCCCATCTCCAGCAGGAACAGGCGCGCGTCGCGGCCTTCGCCCTCGGCGCAGGTGGCGGTGGCGTGGAGGACAAGCTGGCTCGCCTCCGGAATGGTCATGAAGAACCGCTCCATGTCCGGATGGGTCACGGTCACCGGACCGCCGCGCTCGATCTGCGACTTGAAGATCGGCACCACGGACCCGGCCGAGCCCAGGACGTTGCCGAAGCGCACGGCGGAGAAGCGCGCGCCCTGGCCGCCGTTCTGCTGCGCTTGGATGACCGACTCGGCCAGACGCTTGGTGGCGCCCATGACGTTGGTCGGATCAACCGCCTTGTCGGTGGAGATCAGCACCATCTGGCCGGCCCCGCAGGCCTTGGAGGCCTCGGCCACGTTCCAGGTGCCGACGACGTTGGTGAGCACGCCCTCGCAGGGGTGCTGCTCGACCATGGAGACGTGCTTCAACGCCGCAGCGTGGAAGACCAGGTCGGGGCGTTCGACGGCGAAGGCGTGGGAGACGCGGGCGGCGTTGCGGACGTCGCAGAGCACCGCCTGGCGCGACATCTGCGGATGGGTCTCGGCCATCTCCCGCTCGATCTCGAACAGGGAGGTCTCGGAGAAGTCGAGGAGGGTCAGGTGGGCGCAACGGAAGGCCGAAACCTGGCGACAGAGCTCCGCGCCGATGGAGCCGCCGGCCCCGGTGACCAGCACGCGGCGGCCGCGGATCAGGTTGCCGATGGCGACGCGGTCGAGCTCGATGGGCTCGCGGGCCAGCAGTTCCTCGATGTTGATGTCGCGCATGGGCAGCAGGGTCACGCCGTCGTGCTGGGCGAGCTCGACGATCGAGGGCAGGCGCAGCAGGCGGATGCCGTCGGTCTTCAGCCGGCCGAGCTGGTCGGCGGTGAGGCCCTTGAGACGCCCGGGCTCTTCGAGGAACAGGATGGCGCGCGGGTAGCGGTTCCAGCGGCGCAGGTCGGCCAGCGCCTCGTCGAGATTCTCGAGGCTTTCGATGATGCAGACGCCGCGCACCTGCTGGCCCACGTCGCGCGGGTCGGTGCCGACGATGCCGACCGGGGTGTAGGTGCGGTCATGGCTGCGGGCGATGTCGCGCAGGTAGGTGTCGGCGAGCGGCGGCGGGCCGATCAGCAGCAGGGACGGCGACTGGGTGATCCGGTCGGTGACCGTCTTCATCGGCGAAAAGCTGTCGAGCGCATGCTCGTGCAGGGCGCGTCGGAGGATCCGCACGCCCATGGAGCCGACCATCTGGAACATCGGCGCCAGGAACAGGGTGGAGCGCGGCAGGCCGCGGGCGCGGTCGATGACGAAGACCCAGAGCAGGAAGACGCCGACGGTCAGCAGCGCGATGCGGGCCAGCACCATGGCGTCCGGGATCGAGGCGTAGCGCCAAGGCGACAGCTCGCGGCGGAACAGCATGGTGAAGCCGCCGGCCAGCGTCGCGTAGAGCACGATGAACTGGACGAGGCTCAGCGACGGCATGCCGGCCAGGTCGAGGCCGCGCCCGCCCGCGGAAGCGATCTGGAAGGCGAGCGCGAACCCCAAGGCGGCAAGCACCACGTCGGCGGCGATGGTCTGGGCTCGAAAGGCCATCCGCTCCATGCGCCCCACTCCGCTCGCTCTTCGAATCGCCAACATAGGCCCGGAGGTGCGAGCGTCTACCCAAGAAGCCCGCAGGAACAGCCGCGCCCGCAATCCCTATAGCATCCCGCGTCCGATCCGTAGCCGTCCACGAGGCGGCGGAGCGTAGAAACGGGGCGACTGTGGCCCAAATGAAAAACCGCCGCTGTGCAGGCGGCGGCTCTCCAGATAGCGCCGGATGCTTAAGGGAAGGTAGCCTTCACGCCCAGGACGACCTTGCTCTTGTAGATGCTTCCGAAGCTGTGCTCGTCGGTGTCCCAGTAGCGCAGGTCGAAGCCGATGTGGCTGTTCAGGGCGTATCCCACGCCGAGGTTCCAGGTGGAGTAGTCCAGCGGCCCCTTGACCTGCTGGTGGCCCAGTGCGCCGCTGACCGAGAATGGCGTCCTGGCGATCGGCATCGACGCATTGAGTTCGAGATAGTTCGCCGGGCCGGTCTTGCCGAGGAAGTCGTCGGAATAGAAGTAGGCGAGGCCGACGGTGGCCGGGCCGATCGGCATGGACGGCGCGATCTTCCACTCGACATAGTCCTCATGCCGCCCCGCGGGGGAGTGAGTAAAGCCGTTGTAGGTGAAGCCGAGATCGAGAGTCACGGGGCCGAGGATTGGCCTTACCCCACCGTAGAGGTCGTATTCCGCCTCTTTCCCGTTCCCGAGCTCGACGTTCGACAGCCATAGGCCAGCGTAACCTATCGCGCCGAGAGTGGTGTCGAGGCCGCCATAGATCTCAGCGCCGCCGTCGGTCCGGCTAAGACCGCGGAATACGTAATCGGTGGCGGCGCCGACGTTGAAGACGACACTGAGCGGCTTCGCCTCTTGCGCCCAAGCAGGCCCGGGGAGGACCAAGCCGGCGCCGAGCGCGGCTGCGATCCATTTCAAGGAGTGCGCCATCGATGCTTCTTCGCATATGAAGCGGACCGGCGCATCACGCCGGCCCGCCTCGCATGTTTTTCACATCGAAGATTGGCGGTCGGCGAGGGCAGGTCCCAAGCGCCAGTCCCCGCGAATTCGCTAGAAGAGGAAACCGGTCTCGAGCATCGCCCGGGTCTGGTCGGTCTTGTCGCCGGATGTGCCGAAGCCGGCGCCCGGCGCGGCGGAGTCGAGCTTGGTGTAGGAGAGCTCGCCTCTGACGAAGAAGGTCTTCAGCTGCCAGGTGGGGGTGAGGGTCAGCGACCAGGCCTTGCTCTTCGGGCCGTAGAGCAGGCTGACCTGGGAGCCGGATGAGCTGATGTACTCGGCGCGGCCGGCGAGGTTGAACATCGGGTTGAAGGCGTATTTCACCAGCACCGCGCCGCCGAAGGTGGAGGCCGAGCCCGGCAGGCCGAGCGAGAGGTCCTTCGGCGTGGTGGAGTATTGCAGGTAGGGGTTGATCACCCACGCCCCGTCGGTGTGGGTCCACAGCAGGTTGTAGATGCTGCCGTTGTTCTGGGCGAGCGGGGTGACGAAGCGCGAGGTCGAGGTCTTGTCGAAGTTGCCCGAGGCGGCGAAGGCCACCGTGTCCTTCGGGTTGAGCACATAGGAGATCAGGCCCGAGCCGCTGGTGTAGTGGTCGGAATAGTAGCCGTCGTTCCACGAGCCCGAGACGGTGAGCGGACCGTTGGTGTAGTTGACCTGCACCCCGCGGCTGATCGCCGGCTCCTGGTTCCACAGCAGGCCGCGGGCGATGTTCAGGTTCTGGAAGGTGAAGGTGTACTCGGCCCCGATCAGGGTCGGCAGCTTGCCGATCATGATGTTGAAGTTGGCGTTGGGCACGATCTTCAGGAAGGCCACCGGCACGAGCTTGAAGGTCTCGTCGGTCAGGCGGCCGGAGGACACGTAGGCCGAGCCCAGCGAGGGGAAGTTGTAGGCCCCGGCCTGGACGTAGAACTGCACCACCCCGTCGGTTTTCTGGATCTCGATCTGGGCATTGCTGAAGTCAGCCTTGCCCTTCTCGTTGTTGCCCAGGACGGCGTTGTTCTGCCAAGTCCCAAGCCCGGTGAACTGGCCGCTGAAGTAGATCTTGCCGAACGGGCCGGTGTCGACGCTGATCGGATCGGCGTTCGCCGACAGCGACGACGACATCGCCGGCGTCGAGAGCGCGGTGGGACCGGCCGGCGCGGCGGCCGGCTGGTCCTCGGCGCGAGCAGCGCCTGCGGTCGCAAGAACCAGCGACGCCACACTCGTCAGGCATGCGAATTTTGTGGTGTTCATGGTCTATCCCCTTATCGCCGGCCTCGTTTGTCCGGGGCGCATCCCAGCCGACCGTGCGCGGCCATGGTTGCGGCCCACCTCCACAGATCAATGTTCGCACCCTCGGTAAGGCTGTGCTTGGCGGAGCTGATCAATGCTTGGGCGTTAGAGGGCTTCGGCGCCGTACTTTTAGGCGCCCCCGGACACCGGCAAGATGTAAAGGCCTGGCGGCTCTACCGGGCGACCAGGGCGGCGTAGCCGAGGTGAGAGCCGGCGTCGACCAGCAGGGTCTCGCCGGTGACGTGGCGGGATGCGCGCGAGGCGAGGAATACGGTCGCCGCGGCGATATCCTCGGGCGTCGATGCGACCTTGAGCGGCGTCCCGGCCGCGGCGTTGGCGCGGATGCGGTCGACGGCCGCCTCCGGGAGTCCCTTGCCGAACCAGGGCGTGTCGATGAACCCCGGGCAGACGGCGTTGACGCGGATCCTGGGCGCCAGCGCCCGGGCCAGCGACAGGGTCATGGTGGTCAGCGCGCCCTTGGAGGCGGCGTAGGGCACCGAGGAGCCGATGCCGGTGACGCCGGCGATGGAGGCGGTGTTGACCACCGCCCCCGGCTGCGGGGCCGCCTCCAGCAGGGCGCGGCAGGCGCGGACCATCTGGAAGGCGCCCACGACGTTGACCGCATAGAGGTCGAGGAAATCCTGGGCCGAGACCGCGTCCATATCGGCGTGATTGGCGAAGCGGGTGATCCCGGCGTTGTTGAACAGGGCGTCGATGCGGCCGAAGGTCTGCGCGGCGGCGGCGATCTTCTTGCAGTCGACGTCGGAGGCGACGTCGCCTTGGACGAGCACGGCCTTGGCGCCCTCGGCCTCCACCAGGCGGGCGGTCTCCTCGGCCTCGGCGGCGCTCCTGGCGTAATTGACCACCACCGCCTCGGCTCCCTGGCGCGCCGTCTCCACGGCGATAGCGCGACCAAGGCCCGTCGAGGCGCCGGTCACCACCACCACGAAGTCTTCGAAACCGCCGCCGGCCATGGCCGCCTCCTCCTGTTTGCAGGTTTGATAGCGGCAAGGGGGGCGGCTGTCTCGGTTGCGGGCTGTCGCCGCCGGAGCTAAAGCCGCCCGCATGGACGAAACCCGACTGACCCAGCTCGGCCGCGAGGTCCGCGGTTTCGCAAGTCCCGACGAGGCCGTGCTGGAGCGCGTGCCCAATCCGCAGGCGGACACGCTCTACCTCGCGCGGTTCACGGCGCCGGAGTTCACCTCGCTCTGCCCGGTGACCGGCCAGCCGGACTTCGCGCATCTGGTCATCGACTACGCGCCGGGCGACTGGCTGATCGAGTCCAAGTCGCTGAAGCTCTACCTGGGCTCGTTCCGCGACCACGGGGCGTTCCACGAGGACTGCACGGTGGCGATCGGCCGGCGGATCGTCGCGGTGGCCGAGCCGCGCTGGCTGCGCATCGGCGGCTACTGGTTTCCGCGCGGCGGCATCCCGATAGATGTGTTCTGGCAAAGCGGCCCGCCGCCCGAAGGCCTCTGGCTGCCGGATCAAGGCGTGGCGCCCTATCGCGGACGCGGCTGACCTCCGCAGTCAGCAAACCTGTTCTCCGAATGTCGGTTTCGAGTTTACCGATTACTCGGCTGAACGGCCAGGCTGCTTTGGGCCGGCTACCGGGCCCGGCGCGGCGCAGCCTGTTCGGGCTTTGCAAAAGGGTTAATTCGGCCTATACCAACTAGGCCCAACTCTCCTCGGGCGTGTCACCTCAGGCCGGACGGCGCTTGCGCCGTCCGGCCGTTGTGTTTTCTAGGCCTTAGCCGGCGTCGCGCCAACGGCTGACGGGAGCCGCGGGGTCGGGCCGCTCGCGCTCCAGGGGCGGCTCGCGGGGCGTGCCCAGCAGGATAAACCCCGCAACCTTTTCCTTCTCCGCGCCGTCCTTTTCCTGGCTCAGGCCAAGGATGGCGTTGGCTTCGGCGTCATAGGCGTACCAGTCGGTGATCCAGTTCGCGCCATAGCCCATGGCGAGCGCCGCGTAGAGCAGGGTGGTGCAGACCGCGCCGGCGGAGAGGCGCTGTTCCCACTCGGGGATGGGGCCGTCGCGCGGCGCGGAGATCACGGCGATGGCCAGCGGCGGGATCTTCAGCTTGGCGAGCTTGGCCGCCGCCGTCTGGTCGCCCCTGGCCTGCGCCAGCGCCTCCAGCCGGGCGGCGAAGCGGGCCTTGGCCTCGCCGTCCAGGATCACGAACCGCCAGGGCGCGAGCTTGCCGTGATCGGGCACGCGCGTGGCGAGGCGCAGCAGGATGGCGATTTCCTCGGGGCTGGGCGCCGGCGCGGTGAGCGTCACCGCCGAGGTCGACCGGCGGGTGGCGAGGAAGGCCAGCACCTCGGGCGTGGGCTTCACCTCGATGGGGGCGCCGAATTGCGGGGGAGGCGGCAGGGCGACGGTCACGGGCGCCTCATGGCAGTTCAAGGGGGCGATTCAAAGGGGGGCTGAGATTGGCGGTTGAGAAGCGTGCTTAAGAAAAGCGATAGGGTGGCTCCTTTATGGGTGCGCCAGCGCGCATCGCAAGGCGAGCCCAGGACCCATGCCGCAGAAACCCGCCTGGCTGCGCCCGCACGGGACGCCCTGGACCTCCGGCGACGAGCGGGTCGTCTTCGAAAGCGGCTGGCTGCGGGTGACCGACCAGACGGCGACCGCGCCCACCGGCAAGCCCGCGCGATACGGACTGGTGCGCTTCAAGAACCTGGCGATCGCGATCCTGCCGATCCACGAGGACGGGACCGTGACCCTGGTCGGCCAGCACCGGTTCCCCCTCGGTGACTACAGCTGGGAACTGCCGGAGGGCGGGTCGCCGCTGGACGAGGATCCGCTGGAGGGCGCCCGGCGGGAGCTGGCCGAAGAGACCGGGCTGGCGGCGGCCGAATGGAGGGAGATTCTGCGCACGGAGCTCTCCAACTCGGTGACCGACGAGCGGATGATCGGCTACCTGGCGCTGGGCCTGTCCGAAGCCTCAGGCAGTCACCGGGCCGACGACACCGAGGCGCTCGCGCTGGCGCGGGTCCCGTTCCGCGAGGCGCTGGACGCCGCCATGGCCGGATATCTTCCCGACATGCTGACAGTGGCGATGCTGCTCAGGGGCTACCATATGGCGCAGGAAGGGTCTTTGCCGGGCGCGCTTGCACACGCCATGCTAGGATAGGGGAGACGCCTCATGGGGCGGGAGGAACTGATGAGCCAGCAGCGCCTGGAAGTCGTCGATTCAACCACTGCGCCGCCGGTCTGGGCGGCGCTCCGCAACGAGGCGCAGGCCGCGGCCCAGAACGAGGCCGCGCTCGCGAGCCTGCTGGCCGCCGTAATCCTGAACCACAAGAGCCTCGGCGCGGCGCTCTCCTATCAGTTGGCCCGCAAGCTCGGCGATCAAGAATTGCGCGGCATGAGCATCCGGGAGATCGCCGAAGAGGCCTACGCGAGCGATCCCGACCTCGTGGATATCGCCGAAGCCGACCTCAAGGCGGTGTTCGAGCGCGATCCGGCCTGCAAGGGCTATGTCCAGCCGTTCCTGTTCTTCAAGGGCTTCCTGGCGCTGCAGACCCATCGCGTGGCGCACTGGCTGTGGAACGAGGGGCGCGAGACGCTGGCGTTCTATCTGCAGAGCCGGATGAGCGAGCTCTTCCAGGTGGACATCAATCCGGCGACCCGCATCGGGCGGGGAGTCTTCATCGATCATGGCACCGGCATCGTGATCGGCGAGACGGCGGTGATCGGCGACGACGTCTCCATGCTGCAGGGCGTGACGCTGGGCGGCACGGGCGCCGAACGCGGCGACCGCCATCCGAAGATCGGCAAGGGCGTACTGCTGGGCGCGGGCGCCAAGGTCCTGGGCAACATCACGATCGGCGACTACGCCAAGATCGCGTCGGGCTCGGTGGTGCTGAAGCCGGTGCCCGCCGGCTGCACGGCCGCGGGCGTGCCCGCACGGCTGGTCAACTGCCCGACCTGCGACGAACCAGCCAAGAGCATGGACCACACGCTGGCCGAAGCGGTCTACGACTACGTTATCTGAGGTTTTCGGAACCGTCGCGAACGGCTAGGTTCGCGCCGCCTTTAGACTTCAGGAGCGTTGGCGTGGACGAACGAATGATCCGAAAGCTCGAGGGCCACCTGCGGGGCACCTTCGCCAACGCCCGCATCGTGCTGACCCCAAGGCCCAAGCAGAAGGATTCCGCCGAGGTCTATGTCGGCGAGGAGTTCGTCGGCGTGGTGTTCGAGGACGAGGACGGCGACGGCTCGTTCATGTTCGAGATGGCGATTTTGTCGGAGGATTTGCCCTAGGCGGAGTGCGGCGTCCGCTGCGGGTGGGAACGAACATTGACCCG
>NZ_JAQGIZ010000093.1 GCF_028290885.1 Phenylobacterium sp. | reverse complement strand
GGACAGCGTCAGGTCGAGGTCCAGGGGCGAGCATATCCAGTCCGATCCGCGCACCTGGTTCACCAGAAAGCGGTCCCCGTCCTTGCGGACGTGGGAGCCTGGGGTCAGGTCCACCCGATAGATGTCGTGCACCCCCACCCGCAGCAGGAGAACGTCCCCATCGCCGGGCGCGCTCCAGCCCTGCCAGTTGTTGCTGAGGAAGCAGTTTTGCCCGTGATCCGGCTTTGCCGCGGCGCTGGCCCCGGTTGCGGCAAGCGCGATCACCGCGATCGTCGCCAGCATGAGATTGAGACGCTTGGCCATCGACAGTCTCCGGGCTCGTTCGGCGCCCATTCTGATCCCTTCGGACCGTCCTGTCATCGGCGTCCGGACCGCTCAGATCCGCATCTAAGCCGGTCCCCGCCCGCCGGCAAGCCGCATTCGCAAGTAATCGACGACTGAATCATACAATGTAAATGATACAAGAGTGTATCATTTACAGGTTAAACAAATGGAACTCCAGGAATCTATGTCATCAAGCTTGACGGGGTTATTAATCACCGACGAGATGTGGGCGCCCCCGACATCTTGCATGTGCTCCGGGGCGGACGACGATACTTCCGTAACAAGCTTTTTAGGAGACGTAAGGATGAAATCCATTCTTGCCGGCGCCTCGGCGCTCGCCGCGATCCTGGCCACAACCCCGGCTTTCGCCACCACGGTCACCACCTCCACCGGCTTCCTGCCGACCTATGTCGGGCCCCAGAACGGCGACGTGGATATCGCCAGCGCTACGGCGTTCATCCAGGGCGGCAACCTGGTGCTCAGCGCGACCGCGAAGGCGCCGATCGGCACGACCGCGGGCGCGATCTATGTATGGGGCGTCAACACCGAGGGCGCGGCCGCTCCGGCTCCCTTCACGATCGATGGCTTCGATAAGGTCTTCTTCAACGACACGGTCGTGGTGAACCCCGCCGCCCCCGCCGCAGGCGTGACGATTTCGGGCGACACCATCACCGACGTCGTGGCGATCTCGTCGCTGAAGAACGTCACGGTCAGCCCCGAGCAGTTCGGCATCAGCCTGTGGCCCGTCGTGGGCTCAGGATTTACCGCCTTCTCCGAGTTCGTGCCCGGCAACTTCACCTTCACGGCCGTGCCGGAGCCGGGGAGCTGGGCCTTGATGATCGTAGGTTTCGCCGGGCTGGGCGCGGCCCTGCGCTCGCGCCGCCGGCCGGTCGCCACGGCCGCCTGACGGACCGGGCCGGCCGGACACGCGAACGCCGCCGGTTGCGAAGCCGGCGGCGTTTCTGTTGCATCGTGTCCTGACCTGCCGCGGGATGCTCTAACCCGGCCCCGAATTACAGTGGCACTCGCCTCTTACGAGAAATGATTTCTCATCGAACAATGGTGTGATAACGCTGTATTAAGGTTGTTTAGGATTGCGCATTCGGCGCCTGGGGTGGGGTAAGTCACATGAAGCTTCAATTGATCTCGGCTGCCGCCGCGAGCGCGGCTGTCACCTTGCTGTTCGCCGGCGGAGCGCAAGCGGCGCTGCCGGTGCAGTTGGCGCCTTGCGCGTCCACGGATATCACGCCGAATGCGCAGGCCTGCCTAGGCTTCTTCGGCAACCAGCTGCTCAGCGGCAATCCGGCCGACACCGCCGTCCAGATCGAGGCGCTTGGCGACCTCGGGTTCACCTGGGACGGCACGACGGTGGTCGAGGACCTCTCCGGCCTCACCGGTTCGAACCCGACCTTCACCACGTCGCTGAACGGCATCACCTTCATCGGCCTGCACTTCGGCGGCGGCACGACCAGCCCTGTCCAGGGGCAGGATACGACCGCCTTCTATCGGTTGGACGCCGGCACGAACCTGCACACCATCCAGCTCGCCTACGGCTCGAGTTCGGACGCCAAGCTGTACTCCACGGGCGGCGGCGGCGTCGTTCCGGAGCCGGCCACCTGGGCCATGATGATCATGGGTCTCGGCAGCCTGGGCGCGGCCCTGCGCCAGCGTCGGCGCGAGGCCGTCCTGCCGGCCTAGGGCGTTTCCCGGCTGACTTGGACCAAGTCAACCGATCGGCACAGTGACCAGACTCCACACCGCTACGAGTGGCAGCCTGGCCCTTATCCAACTCGGCGCCGCTCGAAAGCCCCGGTCGAAAGGCCGGGGCTTTTGCCGTCCGGACGGAACGGCTGCGCGGAGGGCGGGAGCGACACGCGCCTTCCTTAATGCGCCCGCAGCGCCTAGGCTAAAGGCGGCTAGCGCGCGGCCTCAGGATCCGCCGTCGGCGCAAGGCATACGGTGGGGGCATCGGATGGCAGGGGGAGTCAGGACCAGGGCCGCGCTCGCAGGCGCCATCGCCTTCATCGCCCTCGCTGCGACCGCGGCCGACGCCAGCGCCGCCGACGCCAGGGCCGATAACCCCAGGACCGACAACAGCGGCCGCGCGCACTTCAGTCTGGTCATGGACTCCGTCTTCGGCGCCGGCAGATGGCGCGAGACCGGCGGCTATCGCACCCCGGAGCGCGAGAACGAGCTTCGCGCCCAAGGCGCCCTGACGGTTCCCCTGGGCGTGCTTTCCCGCCATTCGATGGGCCACCCCGGCGCCCCGGGCGCTTATGACCTGGTGGTCGAGGGCGTCAGCCCGGTCCAGGCGGCGGAGAGGCTGCGGCGCGCCGGCGCGCCGTTCAGGTTGCTGGCCGAAGGCGCCCACGGAACCCAGGGCGCGCATCTGCACGTCGAGCCCTGGTCGAGCGACCTCAAGGGGCCGGGCCCGCGCGCGCCCGGCCTCGAGTGGATCGTCAAGGACGCCACCCCGGCCGAACAGCGGATCATCGCGCTGCACGCTCGCTCAGAGCAGGGCGATGCCGACGCCCAGTTGCGGCTCGGCCGGCTCTACGCCCAGGGCCGCGACGCGCCCAAGGACACCATCGCCGCCTTCGTCTGGACCGCGCTCGCCGCCGCCAACGCTGCAGGGGACGAAGCCACGCGGGCCGATGCAGGCCGCCTCCTGGCCGAGCTCTCCGGGACCATGAAGCCGCAGGAGCTCGCCCAGGCCCGGCGGTTCGTGGGCGCGCCGACGGATTCCGCCGCGCCGGCTGCCTGCGGGGGCCTGCAGGACGGCGGCCTCATCCTGGTGATCGGCCCCGACCGGCCGCGGCCCGCGACGGACTCAGCGGAGACGCGGGAGTCCTGCGCGAGGTTCAACGGCGACTGAGGGGAGGGCCGGCCTGTCAGTGGAGCTGCCCCGGGGCTGTGCCGGCCGACGTGGCCGTGGTCAGGCGGCGACCGCCGCCGCGTCGCGGGCCTGGGCGGCGATCTCCAGGGAGCGGACGCGCTTGGCCTGGTCGAAGATCTGGGCCGTGACGATGACCTCGTCCGGCGCATGGCGGGCGACGAACGCCGCGAGCCCGGCCCGCACCGTTTCCGGTCCTCCGACCACGGCCTTGGACAGCGGCGACCCGGGCGCGGTCGTGGCGGCGGCGAGGACGCCGTCCACGTCCTCTCGCGGTGGCGGCAGGGGGCCCGGCTGTCCACGGTGCAGGTTGATGAAAGCCTGCTGCAGGGAGGTGAACAGGAAACGGGCCTCCTCGTCGGTGTCGGCCGCCACCAGGTTCAACCCCAGCATCAGGTATGGCCGCTCGCCGAACTGGGACGGCGTGAACTGGGCGCGATAGACGGCGGCGGCCTCGTCCAGCATCTGCGGCGCGAAATGCGAGGCGAAGGCGAACGGCAGGCCGAGCGCTGCGGCCAGTTGGGCGCCGAACAGGCTGGATCCGAGCACCCACACGGGAACCTTCGAGCCCGAGCCCGGGACTGCGCGGATCGCCTGCCCCGGCTGAGGGTCCTGCAAGAAGGCCAGGAGTTCCATGACATCCTGCGGGAATTGGTCGACGCCGCCGGCGAGGTTCCGGCGCAGCGCGCGGGCCGTCAGCTGGTCGGTCCCCGGCGCGCGGCCGACGCCCAGGTCGATCCGGCCCGGATAGATGGCCTCGAGGGTCCCGAACTGCTCGGCGATGATCAGCGGCGCGTGGTTGGGCAGCATCACCCCGCCGGCGCCGAGACGGATGGTCGAGGTCCCTTCGCCGACGTAGGCCAGCGCCACGGCGGTGGCGGCGCTGGCGATGCCGGTCATGTTGTGGTGCTCGGCCAGCCAGTAGCGCTTGTAGCCCAGCCCCTCGGCGGCCCGCGCCAGGGCGCGGCTGGCGCGCAGCGACTGTCCGGGGCCGCCACCCTGGACGATGGGCGAAAGGTCGAGGACGGAAAGGGGAACCATCCGGCCTATGTAGTGGCTCAGTCGTCCGCCCGCACCGCGAACAGGTCGGGAGAACTTTGGGGCTGCGAGCGCAGGTACTGGTTCGGCGCCTTTACGCTGGCCCCGAAGTACGCCGCCGCGTGCCAGGGCCAGCGCGGGTCGTAGAGAACGGCGCGGGCCAGCGCGACCATGTCGGCGTCCCCCGTGCCCACGATCGCCTCGGCCTGCGCGAACTCGGTGATCATGCCGACGGCGATGACGGGCGCATTCGTGGCCTGCTTCACGGCCCGCGCCAGCGGGACCTGGTAGCTCGGTCCCACTGGAATCCGCTGCGCCGGCGTCAGCCCACCGCTGGAGACGTGTACGGCGGCGCACCCGCGGGCCTCCAGCGCTTGCGCCAGCGCCACGGTCTGCTCGATGTCCCAGCCGCCGTCGGCCCAATCCGTCCCGGACACGCGGAAGGTCACCGGCCGCTCGGCGGGGAAGGCTGCGCGCACGGCCTCGAACACCTCGAGCGGGAATCGCATCCGGTTCTCCAGCGAGCCGCCGTAGGCGTCGTCCCGCCGGTTCGACAAAGGCGAGAGGAACTCGTGCAGCAGGTAGCCGTGCGCCCCGTGGAGCTGGACGGCGTCGAGGCCCAGCCGCGCCGCGCGCCGCGCCGCGAGCACGAACGCCTCCCGCACCCGGGTCAGACCCGCGTCGTCCAGCGCGGCCGGGGCGTGCTCGCCCGCGGCGAACGGCACGGCCGACGGCGCCTCCGTCTGCCAGCCCCGCGGCGCGTCCGTGGGCGGGATCTGTCCGCCGCCCTTCCACGGGACTTCGGTGGAGGCCTTACGGCCGGCATGCGCCAGCTGGATGGCGATCCGCATGTCGGACCAGCGCCGCACGCCCTGCAGCACCCGCGCCATCGCGGCTTCGCAGTCATCCGAATACAGCCCGACGTCAGCGTAGGTGATCCGGCCTTCAGGTGTGACCGCCGTCGCCTCGATGGTCAGCAGCGCCGCGCCGGACAAGGCAAGGTGGCCCAGGTGGATCAGATGCCAGTCGGTCATTGACCCGTCGATGGCCGAGTATTGGCACATCGGCGCGATCACGATGCGGTTGGGCAACTCCACGGCGCCGATGCGAAGCGGAGTGAAAAGCTTGGCGCTGGCCATGTTGTCCTCAGGCAGGCTGGGCGCCGGCGTTCTTTCCGCTGTCGTCGGCCCGGCCGCCGGCCGGCCCCGAGGCCGCGTCGGCGACCGGCTTCGCCATCTTGTCACCAATGGAAAGGCCTGCGCTGCGGAAGGTTCCGGCCTGTGATCGGGGACAGGCTAGCGGGCTCGGCAGGCCCCGAACTGACGCAGGTCAGCGCAGCACGAGATTGGGTGCGGCGGCGGAACGGGAAGGCGCCCCCCGAGGTCTCGCTTAGCCGTGTCGAGCCCGGAACGCGGTGATCGCCAACGCACCGATGGCGCGCGCTATGACATCTTCGCCGCCATCGGGCGCGCTGAGCGCTTCGACGACGAGGGGGACACTGGCCGCCAGCCGCAACGCGACTCGGGGCTGGCTTTCACCACAGCTGATCGTTACGGGCTGGCCTAGGTGGACAGCCCTTTCTCCACCGGCGGAGGACTGGCGAAGGCGCTCGTGCAGCGCCTGCAATCGTGCCGGGCACAGGGCCTCCCGGCCATCGGTCACGCGAAACGAAAAGATCGTCGCGGCCCCATCCCAGCCGCCGTCGTCGAAGCGTTTGAGAAGCGGCGCCTCCACGCGCTCCAGGCCGTCGATCGCGCAGATGGCGGCTTCGATCTCGTCGGCGAACCTGGACAGGAAGGCGCCAATCTCCGCGGCGGGACAGGACCTGAACGCCTTCAGCTCGTAGAGCGCGGCGCGCCAACGCGCCAGCATGCCGAAGTTCGGCAGATCCGGCAGGACGTTTCGGCCGTTGAACTCGTTGGGCCAGTCTTCCCGACCGCTATAGTTCGAAAGGGCGGGGAGAAGGTTGCTGGTCCTCAGTCTTGGCGCGGACCCGTCCGGGATGATGAGGGCGCCGGAGAACGGCGGCCCCGCGACGAACTTGGATCCCGTGATCGCGACGAGGAAGTCCGCCGCGAGGTACGCGGCGAGGCTTTCGGTCGAGAGCCGGAATTGGCAGGCGTCGACGAGCACCGTCAGCTGGTCGCCGTAGCGTCGCTTAAGTTCGATCGCGCAGGCGGGGCTGGGCGCGATCAGGCCGGTCTTTGAGACATCGACGAGGACCAACAAGACGGGGCGGCCGGCTCTGAGACGGCCGCGGCAGGCGCGTTCGAAGTCGGCGTCCACATCGCTCGCCGCGCGGGGGCTCCCGTCCGGTCGCCGGAGATCGATGGCGGTGGTCTCGCCCGCGACGGCGCCGGGCAGGAGGGCTCCGATTTCGGATGGCGTCCCGTGGGCGGCGTCCGTCCCGAACGCCTGGCTTCGGAGCGCAAGGGGAACCCCGCGGCCGGTCTCATTGGGGTCCGCCATCACCGTCTCGAGGGGTTGCAACCCGGAGCCGCGCGCGAGGTCCGCCGCCATGAGGTGCAGGTCCGTGCCTGACGGCGCCAGGATAATGTTGGCGGCGGCGGTCGAGGGCAGTCCGCACAGCCGTGCCAGGTCCTCCCGAGTCGCCTGAGCCGCTTGCCTATAGGTTTCCGGCCCCGAGCGCGCGGGCGGCAGGGCTTCGAAGTAGGCCGCGACATGATCGAGGGCGGCCGATGAGATCGTGGATGCGGTCGTCGAGGCGAATTCGGCGGCGCCGGTCTCGGGCTCGACGCCTGAGCCATAGCGGTTCCGTCGCGTCCGTGGGTCCAGGACGATCCGATCGTCACCGCCTAGCGTGAGTAGGTCCGAAATGGCGATCCGGCGAGACGCACCCGGCGCTATCATCGCTCTCGAAGACATAGGCGTGCGCCGTTTGACCTTCCTGACGAACGCCTTGAAGGAATAGCCCTGATAAGGCGCCCCGGCCGGTTTTGGCTTCGTTAAAGCAGGCGGGGGCAGTTGATTCTCGATCCCTGGGAATAAATCCCGCGCCGCGAGCGTCATACCGGAGACAATCGCCCTCCCGATCCGCGCCCCGGCCCCCATGACATGCGGATCGGCTGGCGCGGGGCGCTTCCCCAGGGAGCGTCCCGCGCGTCTTTTACCGCCCGGCCGCCTCGCCGCCGAGCAGCAGGTTGTCGATCAGCCGGGTCGCGCCGAGACGGACCGCCATCGAGGCCAGCGCGGCGCGGTCCACTGTGGAGAGTTCGCGCAGGGTCTCCGGGTCGGCGACGCTCACATAGTCGATCCGCATGTCCGGCTCGGCCGCGATGGTCGCGCGCATGGCCTGGCGCACCGCCTCCGCGTCGCGCTCGCCGCCCTCGAACAGCACCCGCGCGGCAGTGAGCGCCCGGAAGATCGCCGGCGCCGCGGCCCGCTGCTCCGGCGTCAGGTAGCTGTTGCGGCTGGATAGCGCCAGGCCGTCGGCCTCCCGCACGGTCGGGGCCACCACGATCTCCACCGGCAGGTCCAGGTCGGCCACCAGCTTGCGGATCACCACGCTCTGCTGGGCGTCTTTCTGGCCGAAGTAGGCGCGAGTGGGCTGGACGATGTTGAACAGCTTCGCGACCACCGTGGCCACGCCGGCGAAATGCCCGGGCCGCACCGCGCCTTCGAGGACGTCCGTCACCCCGCCGACCCGGATCTCGGTGGCGAACCCCGGTGGGTAGATCTCCGACGGCTCGGGCGCGAACACCAGGTCGACGCCGGCCGCCTCCAGCATCCCTAAGTCCCTCGGCAGGTCGCGCGGATAGCGGCTGAGGTCCTCGCCCGGCCCGAACTGGGTCGGGTTGACGAAGATGCTCACCGCCACCGCCCCGCACTCGGCCTTGGCGCGTTCGACCAGGCTCAGGTGGCCGGCGTGCAGGTAGCCCATGGTCGGCACGAGGCCGAGGTCGCCCGCGCCTGGGCGCGCGGCGCGCATCTGCGCGATGGTCTGCAGGACCTGCAAGGCGGAGCTGGCCTTAGGCGAGCGCGCGGGCGAGTTCGTCGGCGTCCATACCGGCGCTCTGGGCCCGCGTCGGAAAGGCGCCTGCTTCCACCTCCTCCACATAGGTGCGGATCGCCGCCTCCATGGCCGCGCCGATCTCGGCGTAGCGCTTGGCGTGGCGCGGGGAGGTTTCTCCGAGGCCCAGCAGGTCGTGCCAGACCTGCACCTGGCCGTCGCAACCGGCGCCGGCGCCGATGCCGATGGTGGGAACGCGCAGGCGCTGCGACACCGCCTCGGCCAGCGGTGCGGGGACCAACTCCAGCACGATCGCAAAGGCGCCGGCCGCCTCCAGCGCCAGGGCGTCCTCCAGCAGTTGCTTGGCGCAGGGCGCCGCCTTGGCCTGGACGCGGACGCCCAGCTGGTGCTGCGCTTGCGGCGTGAAGCCCAGGTGCCCCATCACCGGCACGCCCCAGTGAGTCAGATGCCGGACGATCGGGGCCACGTGGGCGCCGCCCTCCAGCTTCACCGCGTGGACTTGCGCCTCCTGCATCAGCCGCCGCGCCGAGGCGATGGCGTCGTCCTGGCTGGCGTAGGTGAGGAACGGCAGGTCGCAGACCACCAGC
>NZ_JAQGIZ010000092.1 GCF_028290885.1 Phenylobacterium sp. | reverse complement strand
ACCGGGATCGACTTCGCCCTGCTGGTGGTCGCCGCCGACGAAGGCGTCAAGCCGCAGACGCTGGAGCATCTGGCGATCCTCGACCTGTTGGGTGTCGGCCAGGGGCTGGTGGTCCTGAGCAAGGCCGATCTGGCGGCGCCTGAACGCCTCGACGAGGTCGCCGCCCAGCTCAGATCGGTTGTCGCGGGAACCGTGCTGGAGGCCGCCGAAGCACTACCCGTGTCCGCGGTGACGGGACAGGGACTCGACACCTTGCGCGCTCGCCTGGCCGCCGCCGCGGCCGCCACGGCGCAGCAGTCCGCTGAGACCCGGTTCCGCCTGGCCGTGGACCGCGCCTTCATCCTGCAGGGCGTGGGCGTCGTGGTCACCGGCACGGTGCTGTCAGGCACGGTCCGCGTCGGCGATCAGCTAACGATCAGCCCGTCCGGATTGCCGGCGCGCGTGCGCTCGCTGCACGCCCAGAACCGGCCGGCGGAGACCGGGGGCGCTGGCGACCGCTGCGCGCTAAACCTGGCGGGGCCGGACATCTCCAAGGCGGCGGTGCGCCGGGGCGACGTGGTGCTGGATCCCGGCTTGCACGCGCCTACAGACCGGATCGACGCCAGGCTGCGGGTCCTCTCCAGCGGGGCGAAGCCCGTGGGCCAGTGGTTCCCGGTCCGACTGCATCACGCCGCGACCGAGGTCGGCGCCCGCGTCGTCCTTCTGGGCGACAATCCGATCGAGCCCGGCCGCGAGGCGGACGTCCAGTTGGTGCTCGAGCGGCCGATCGCCGCCGCCCTGCAGGATCGCTTTGTGCTGCGTGAGGCGTCGGCCCAGCGCACCATCGGCGGCGGCCGTTTCATCGATCTGCGCGGGCCCCTCCGGCGGCGGCGCACTCCGGAGCGGCGCCGCCAGCTCGCCGCGCTCGCCCTGGCCGACCCCACCGCGGCCTTCGCAGCCCTGCTGGCCGCCCCGCCCTACGCCTCGGACCTCACGGGGTTCGCCCGCGACCATGCCCTCTCGGCTGCGCAGACGCAGCGGCTGGCCACGCGATCGGGGCTGATCCAACTCCAATCCGGCGGCGTCAGCATCGCCATGTCGCCCGAGCGCTGGCGCGGGTTCACCGTGAGCCTCGGCGAGCAGCTCGCCGCCTATCACAGCGAGAAACCCGACCTGCAGGGCCTGGGCCGGGAAAAGCTTCGCCTGCAGCTGCAGCCCCGACTGCCCCCGGCGGTGTTCGTCGCCGCATTGCAGCGGCTGGCCGGCGCCGGCGAACTGGTGCTGGACGGCGCCTTTGTCCGCCTCGCCAGCCACACGGTGCGGCTGGCGCCTGGAGACGAGGCCGCCTGGGACATCATCGCGCCGCGCCTGGGCGGGGCGGAGCGCTTTCGGCCGCCGCGGGTGCGCGACCTGGCCGACGCGACCGGGTGCCCCGAGCGCGATATCCGGCGGCTGCTCAAGCTCGCCGGACGGATGGGCTGGGCCGACGAGGTCGCGCAGGACCATTTCTTCCTGCGGGCCACGGTCCGCGAGATGATCGCGCTTTGTGTAGAAGAGGCCGGCCGGGCGGACGGCGGCGCGTTCACCGCCGCGCAATTTCGCGACCGCGCCGACAACGGCCGCAAGGTCGCCATCCAAGTCCTCGAATTCTTCGACCGGCACGGCGTCACCCTGCGCAAGGGAGATCTGCGCCGGATCAACCCGCACAGGCTGGACCTCTTTGGCCTGGTCGTGGTTTCATCGGCCGATGCGGATGGAGGAGAGTCGTCCCTGGTGGGGCGTTCGGACTTCAAATCCGAGTGGGGCAGCGAGCCTGTCCCAGGTGGGTTCGACTCCCATTCTCTTCCGCCATCCCCGTCCCGGAGCGGGTCCTGATGACGGCGGACTTCGCCACGGATTTCGACGAATGGCTGGTCGAGACCTTCGCCCAGGTGGGCCCCTTCACCATGCTGATCGTGCTGGTGGAGATCGGGGAGACCTCGGCCACGCCGCTGCGCTCGTCCTATCTGCACGTCATCGGCGACGAGACGCGTTGGCCGGACATACTGGAGCTGCTCGCGGACGCCGGGGCGGCCTGGAACGGCGCGGCTTTTTTCCAGGCGGACCGAGCCGGGCTGGTGCGGGACCCGGTCGCCCGCCATCGCCTGCAATCGCTGATGCGCCACCTCGAGAGCGACCGTTCCCTCCTGAAGCACAGCGAGTTCTTCAACGCGCGTGGCTTGCGGCTGAAGATCGAAGAAGTCGCTCCCGAGTGAACCAACCCGGCGGATATCGGGAACCGCTCACGGCCATGCGCGTTCGCCGATTCCAAGCGGTGTTTTTTGAATCGAAATCCCGCGTCGAACGTGTCTTAATTCGGGTCGTTCGCCTTAGGTCGGTTCGCCGGAGCACATGGCCCGGAGCGCATGGCAATGACCCTCAGTCGTCGCGGCTTCATCCAACTCACCGGCGCCGGTTTGGCGGCGTCCAGTCTGGGGGCGCTTGGCTTCGCGGCCGCGGGCCCGGCGCTGGCGGACTCGATGCGGCCGTTCAAGCTGACCCACACGACCGAGACCCGCAACACCTGCACCTATTGTTCGGTCGCCTGCGGCATCCTGATCTACAGTCTTGGCGACCGGTCCCTGAACGCAACGTCCGATATCATCCATATCGAGGGTGATCCGGACCACCCGGTGAACCGCGGCACGCTCTGTCCGAAGGGCGCTGCGTTGCTCGATGTCGTGCATGCGCCCACGCGGCTGAAGGTCCCCAAATACCGCGCCCCGGGCGCCAGCGAATTCAAGCAGGTCTCCTGGGACTTCGCGCTCAATCGTATCGCCACGCTGATGAAGAAGGATCGCGACGCGAACTTCATCGCGAAGAATGCGGCCGGGACCACGGTCAACCGATGGCTCAGCACGGGCATGCTGGCGGCGTCGGCCACCTCCAGCGAAACCTCCTACCTGACCTGGAAGGTCGCCCGCTCGTTCGGAATGCTGGTCTTCGACAATCAGGCGCGTGTCTGACACGGACCGACGGTGGCCAGTCTGGCTCCAACATTCGGTCGGGGGGCAATGACCAACACCTGGCAGGACATCAAGAACGCCAATGTCGTGCTGGTCATGGGCGGCAACGCCGCCGAAGCCCATCCCTGCGGATTCAAATGGGTCATCCACGCCAAGATCGATAACCACGCCAAGCTGGTCGTGGTCGACCCGCGCTTCACCCGCACCGCCTCGGTCGCCGACGTTTACGCCCCGATACGCCCTGGAACCGATATCGCGTTCCTGAACGGCGTGATCCGCTATCTGCTCGAGAAGAACCTCATCCAGCACGAGTACGTGCAGGCCTATACCAACGCCAGCCTGCTCGTGAAGGACGGCTACGGCTTCGAGGACGGGCTGTTCAGCGGCTACAAGGAAGACACCCACAGCTACGACAAGACCACCTGGGACTACGAGCTCGACGGCCAGGGCTACGCGAAGGTCGACGAGACCTGGCAGAATCCGCGCTGCGTGATCAACCTGCTGCGCAAGCATGTCGATCGCTATACGCCGGAGATGGTGTCGCGCATCTGCGGGACGCCGCAGAATAAGTTCCTGGAGATCTGCGCGCTGTTCGCCACCACGGCGGCGCCCGACAAGGCGCTGACCAGCCTGTTCGCGCTGGGCTGGACCCAGCATTCGGTCGGCGCTCAGAACATCCGCGCCATGGCGATGGTGCAGCTGCTGCTCGGCAATATCGGGGTGGCCGGCGGCGGGATGAACGCCCTGCGCGGTCATTCCAACATCCAGGGCCTGACCGACGTCGGCCTGCTGTCGACCTCGATGCCGGGCTACCTCCTGCTGCCAAAAGATAGCGAGGTCACCTACAAGCAATACATGGAGACGCGGCAGTACAAGCCGCTGCGTCCAGGCCAGGTCAGCTATTGGCAGAACTACGGAAAGTTCTTCGTCAGCTTCCAGAAGGCGATCTATGGCGACGCCGCCCGCGCCGACAATGATTGGGCCTACGACTGGCTGCCTAAGGTCGACGGCGGAGGCTACGATATCATCCGCGCTTTCGAGATGATGAGCAACGGCCAGATGAACGGCTATATCTGCCAGGGCTTCAACCCCCTGCAGGCCTTCCCGGACCGGGGCAAGATCACCAAAGGGCTGAGCAAGCTGAAATATCTCGTGGTGATGGATCCGCTGGACACGGAGACCTCGCGGTTCTGGGAGAATCACGGCCCGCAGAACCCGTCCGACCCCGCCAAAATCCAGACCGAAGTCTTTCAGCTGCCGACGACCTGCTTCGCGGAGGAAAGCGGCTCGCTGGTGAATTCGGCCCGCTGGATGCAATGGCACTGGAAGGCGGCCGATCCGCCGGGCGAAGCGAAAGCCGACACCTGGATCATGTCAGGCATCTTCCACCGGATGCGGGAGATGTACCGCAAGGAAGGCGGCGCCTTCCCCGATCCGATCCTCAACCTGACCTGGGCCTACACCAATCCGGTCGATCCGGATCCGGAAGAGCTGGCCAAGGACATGAACGGCCGGGCCCTGGCGGACATCAAGGATCCGACGGGGGCGGTCACCGTGCACGCCGGCCAGCTGCTGGATGGGTTTGCGCAGCTGAGCGACGACGGCACCACCACGTCGGGCTGCTGGATTTTCTCGGGCAGCTTCACCGAAAAGGGCAACCAGATGGCCCGGCGCGACGCGACCGATCCGCGCGAGCAGGGCCTGGCGCCGAACTGGGCCTGGTCCTGGCCGGCCAACCGGCGGATCATGTACAACCGCGCCGGCGCCGATCTCAAGGGCAAGGCGTGGAATCCGCAAAAGCCGATCATCGAGTGGAACGGCGCCCGTTGGACCGGCATCGACGTGCCCGATTTCGTGCCGACCATTCCGCCCTCGGACGCGGCCGGTCCTTTCATCATGAACGCCGAAGGCGCCGGGCGGCTGTTCGCCCGCGACCAGATGGCGGAAGGTCCGTTCCCGGAGCACTACGAACCCTTCGAATCGCCGACGCCGAACCTTCTGCATCCCAAGGTGAATTCCAATCCGGCCGCCCGCGTGTTCGCCGACGACAGGGCCGCATTCGGGACCGAAGCGAACTTCCCCTATGTGGCGACGACCTATCGTTTGACTGAGCATTTCCTTTTCTGGACCTATCACGCGCTGATCAACGCGATCCTGCAGCCCGAGCAATTCATAGAGATCGGCGAGGTCATGGCCAAGGAAAAAGGCTTCACGCAGGGCGGCTGGGTGCGGCTGACCTCGAAGCGCGGGGTCATCGTCTGCAAGGCCTATGTGACCAAGCGCATCAAGCCGATGCAGGTGAACGGCAAGCCGACCCACGTCATCGGCGTGCCGCTCCACTGGGGCTTCACCGGTCAGGCCCGCAAGGGCTACGGGGCCAACACCCTTACCCCGTCGGTGGGCGACGCCAACACGCAGACGCCGGAGTTCAAGGCGTTCCTGGTCAACATCGAGAAAACGAGCGCGCCGCCGGCCTGACGCAGGCCGATAGTCTCAAGGAGCCGTCCATGACAGGTCTGCAGTCACAGGACTATATCCGGCGCTCGGCGTCGACCCTCACGCCGCCGTCGATCCGCAACCACGAGGCGGAGGTGGCCAAGCTGATCGACGTCAGCCGTTGCATCGGCTGCAAGGCGTGCCAGGCCGCCTGCATGGAATGGAACGACCTGCGCGGCGAGGTTGGGCATTTCGAAGGGTCCTACGACAATCCCAAGGACCTGAACCCCAGCACCTGGACCCTGATGCGCTTCACCGAGTGGGAGGACGATCGGGGCAATCTGGAATGGCTGATCCGCAAGGACGGCTGCATGCATTGCGAGGATCCCGGCTGCCTGAAGGCTTGCCCGGCGCCCGGCGCGATCGTGCAATACGGCAATGGAATCGTCGACTTCAACAGCGAGGCCTGCATCGGCTGCGGCTATTGCATCAAGGGCTGCCCGTTCGACATCCCGCGGGTCAATCCGACGGACCACAAGTCCTATAAATGCACCCTGTGCTCCGACCGTGTCTCGGTCGGGCTGGAGCCTGCCTGCGTCAAGGCCTGCCCGACCGGCGCGATCATGTTCGGGTCGAAATCCGATATGACGGCCTGGGCCGGCGAGCGGGTCGCGGAGCTGAAATCCCGCGGCTTCGCCAACGCCGGCCTCTACGACCCGGCGGGCGTCGGCGGCACGCATGTGATGTATGTGCTGCATCACGCCGACAAGCCGTCGATCTATGCGGGCCTGCCGGACAGTCCTCAGATCAGCCCCTTCGTCGGGCTCTGGAAGGGCGCGGTGAAACCGCTCGCGGTGGCCGGCGTCGCGCTGGCGGTGATCGCCGGCTTTTTCCATTCGGTGGTTGCCGGGCCAAACGAGGTGCAGCCGGAGGACGAAGCGAAAGGGCGCCGCCTGCTCGATCGCGAGGATGACGCGCGATGATCTATCCCGAAGGAAACGTGGTCCGCTACGCGAGCGTGACGCGGATCAACCACTGGATCACGGCGATCTGCTTCGTGCTGCTCACCTTGTCCGGCCTTGCCATGTTCCATCCGATATTCTTCTTCCTGTCGTCGCTGTTCGGGGGCGGCGAATGGACCCGCGCGGTGCATCCCTGGATCGGGATCGTCCTGGTGGTCAGCTATGCGGGGCTGGTGGTGCAGTTCTGGCGCGAGAACTTCTGGAACCAGGACGACACCGCCTGGGTGCGCAAGTTCAATCTAATCCTTGAAAACGAAGAGGAAGGCGTTCCCGAGGTCGGGCGGTTCAACGCCGGCCAGAAATTCGTCTTCTGGGCCATGGCCCTGTTGATACCGGTGCTGCTCTTCACCGGGATCGTGATCTGGGAGGTCTATTTCGGGGCTTTCACCCCGCTCGTCGTGCAGCGGGTCGCCGTCCTGATCCATTCGCTCGCGGCGATCGCGGCCATCCTGGTCTGGATCATTCATGTCTATGCGGGGATCTGGGTTCGCGGATCGCTGCGGGCGATGATGCGAGGCGACGTGACGCCCGGCTGGGCCTGGCGCCATCACCGCAAGTGGCTGCGCGGTCTGGCCGCGACCAAGTCCACCGGGCCGGAGCCGCGCCGTGAGGGGGCCCCGTGAGGCAAGGTGAGGTCGCGTCGACCGGGAAGTGGATCGGAAATCCGCAAGGCGGCGTCACTGCGCCCGACCCGCTGATCCTGCCCGACCCGGCCGCACGCTTCGCCGCCACCGCGGCGCGGCTGCGAGCCTTGTCGGACGGCCATCCGATGGCCGACTGGCTGCGCTTCATGGCCGGCCTGGCGCAAGCCCAGCACGACGCCGTCGCGACGCTAGGGCCCCTCGCCGGCCCGGACGCCGTCCAGGTGCGCCAGGCGGTCGAGGCGCGCATGCCGCCGCTCGCCGCCGATGGCCATCGCCGCCACGCGCTGTGGCGCGAGAGCTTCGCCGTCTTGCTCGACAGTTCCGACGAGGGGCCTTTCGGCGGGACGGTCCCCGCGGAGGCGCGGGCAGTGATGCAGAGCCTGCGCGCGCGCGGCGTTGCGGCGGCGGAGAAGCTGGCCGACGATTTCCTCAGCAGCGGCGTGGCCCCAGCCGACAGGGGCGCGGCGCTCTATGTGGCGGCGGCCCTGCAAGTCTATTTCACCTACCTCGCTGGGCAATTATCCGCCGCAGACCTGCGGCTGCTGCCGGAGCGCGGCCTGTGCCCATGCTGCGGCTCGTCGCCGGTGTCCGGCGTGGTGACGGCGTCGGGCCCAACGCCTGGCACGCGCTATCTTCATTGTTCGCTCTGCTCAACGGCCTGGAACCATGTGCGGGCGGTCTGCATCACCTGCGGCAAGTCGGGCGCGGTGTCCCTGCTGGGGATCGAGGGCGACTCCGGCGCGGTCAAGGCCGAGACCTGCGGTGACTGCCACAGCTACGCCAAGATGCTGTATCAGCCGCAAGACATGAAGGTCGATCCCGTCGCGGATGACCTTGCGACGCTTGGACTGGATGTCTTGGTCGCCGAAGCCGGCTGGTCGCGCCACGCGCCCAACCCGCTCCTGCTGATTGGTTAGGCCGCCCTCATCGGAAGGCAGGGAGAGGGATGTTGGATCGCATAGCCACCGTCATCCTCTGCGGTGGGTCGTCGTCACGCATGGGGAAAGACAAGGCGCTCCTCGATTGGCGCGGCGTCACCGCGCTCGACCATCTGGCGGCGCTCTCGCGGGAAGTCGGCATCCGGGTGGTGCTGACCGCAGGCGCAGACCACGGCCTGCCCGCCGTGCTGGACGCCGCCCCCGGCGAGGGTCCGTGTGGGGGCATCCTCGCCGCGGCGCTTCGGCTGCGGGCGGACGGATATGACCGAGCGCTCATCCTCGCGGTCGACGCGCCGACGGTGACCGCTTCCGATATCCGGCCGCTTCTGGAGGCCGGCGGTCCGGGGGCCGCCTACGAGGGCCTGCCGCTACCGATGGTGATCGACCTCGCCGCCGTCCCCCCCGACACCGAGGCGCAGTGGCCGCTGAAACGGCTGGTGCAGGCCGCGGAGCTTGTCGTCCTGCCGTGCAGCGACCAGGCGAGGCCGAGGCTCAGGGGCGCCAACACGCCCGAAGAACGCCTGCGCTTGCTGGCCGACCCGGACTGACAGAGCCGCCGGCCTTCAGGATATCCGATCCGGCCGCGTGAAGACCTCGAATCCGTCGCGCCTGGCGACGCCGACCAGCGTCATCGCGGCTTGCTCCGCCGCCCTGATCGCCAAGGCCGTCGGCGCCGACACCGCGACGAGCACCTGGGCGCCCATGACCGAGGCCTTCTGCACCATCTCCACCGAGATGCGGCTGGTCAGGAACAGGGCGCCGTCAGGCTGGGGCTTGTCGGAGGCCGCCAGCGCCCCGACGAGCTTGTCCAGCGCATTGTGACGGCCCACGTCCTCACGCAGACAGGTAAACCCGCCGGACATCGCCCACCACGCCGCCGCATGCACCGCCCGCGTCGCGGCGCCGAGCGTCTGATGCTCCGGCAGCGCCTCGAGCGCCGCGCCGATGTCGGTCGCCGAGATGCGGAGACCTTCCGGCGCCTTCGGGGTGGCGCGCATCGCCTCGCCCAGGCTGTCGATGCCGCAAAGCCCGCATCCGGTCGGTCCCGCGAGATAGCGCCGCCGGCTGGCGAGCGTCTCGGAGCGAGGGCGGGAGAGCCACATCCGCGCCTCGATCCCGAGCTCGGTCTCGACGACCTCGAGGCTTTCGATTTCCGAGGCCTCGGCGATGATCCCCTCGGTCAGGCTGAAGCCCAACGCCAAGTCTTCAAGGTCCGCCGGCGTGGCCATCATCACCGCCGTCGTCGAGCCGTCGTGCACCAGCGCGACGGGCGTCTCCTCCGGGACCTCGCGGTGATCCTGCGCCGCACCGTCTCGGCCAATGCGCAAGACAGGCGCCGAGCGGCTGACTGAGATGGATGGACCTGGATGGATCTGGCGAAGGGTCATGCTGGGCTCAGTTCGGTTACGGGTCCCACGGCGCAAGGCACCTTACATGCCACAAGCCCGCCTGTTGACAGCTTGGACGGGACGGACCGGACGCGCGCTTCGAACTCACACAGTCAGACGCCGGCCGTCGGCGTCAGCGCAAGGCCCCGCGACGCATCGCGTCGTCCTAGTAGCGGTCGGCGGCAAGCTTGGTCGCTTCGCGGTCGGACGGCAGGTCCTTGGCGTCCCACCCGCCGCCCAGCGCACGGACCAATCCGACGGCGGCGAGCTGTCGGCGCGTCCTGTAGTCGAGCGCCGTCTGCTGAGCCAGCAGCAATGCCGTCTGGGCGGTCACCACTTCCAGATAACTGGTGGCGCCCATCTTGTAGAGGGTGAGCGCGACGTCGAGGGTGTGCTGCGCCGCCGTCACGCCGTCCTCTTCGTCCGTGGAGGCCTCGGCAAGCAGGCGCAACAGGGCGGCCTGGTCCTCGACATCCTGGAAGGCCTTGAGCACGATCGAGCGGTAGTTGTCGCCGGTCTCCCGCAGTCTTCCGTAGGCGGCCGATTCCTGCGCCCTCAACAGACCGCCCTCGAACACCGGCAGCGTAAGGCCGGGGCCGATCGTCCAGAAGGCGTCCGGCACATTGAAGAGGCTCAGTTTGGTGGACTGGAAACCGCCCAGCAGGTTCAGCGTCAGCGAGGGGTAAAAGGCCGCGCGGGCGACCCCGACGCTGGCGTTGGCGGCCTTGACGAGGCGCTCGGCGGAGGCGATGTCGGGCCGGCGCTGCAACAGGTCGGACGGCACCCCCGTTGGAATATCGGGCGCCGTGAAGGCGATCACCTTGGGCGGAATCGAGAAATCGCTGGCGGGCTTGCCCACCAGGGTGGCGATCGCGTGCTCCAGCAGCGCCCGCGCCGCAAGCTCGTTGGCGAGGGCGGCCTGGGCGGTGCGAAGCTGGGTCTTGGCGCGCGAGACATCCAGGCTCGACACGATCTTGCCCTCGAAGCGGCGCTCGGTGAGGTCATAGGCCTTCTGATAGGCGGCGACCGTGTCGGTCAGCAGCTGGTCCTGGGCGTCGGCCCCGCGAAGCGACAGGTAGTCCGTTGCGAGCTCCGCCTGCAGGCTGAGCCGCATCGTCGCCAGATCGGCGGCGCTGGACTGGGCGGTGGCCCGGCCTGCCGCCGCGATGTTCCGGAGCTTGCCCCAGAAATCGATCTCATAGGAGGCCGTGATCCCGGCCTGGTTTGAGCCGTAGTAGGTATTGGCCGGGCTGACCCGCAGCGGGCGGTCCTTCGATTGCCGGTTTGTCGACAGTTGCGCGTTGGCGTCGACCAACGGATAGAGGACCGACGCTGCTTCGGCGGCGAGGGCGCGCGCCTGGTCATAGCGCGCGACCATCGCCGCCAGGTCCTGATTGGCCGTGTCGATCTGCGGTTCCAGCTCGTTCAGGGTTTCGTCGCCGAAACGCGCCCACCAGGCGCCCCGGTTCAGGTCGTCGGCCGGACGCGCGGGCTGCCAGGGCGCGGCCTCCTTGTAGGCCACGGGCGTCGCGACGAGCGGCACGCGGTAGGGCGGTGCGAGATTGCAGGCGGTCAAGGCCAGAAGGGCGGCGGACGCCAACAGGCGATTGCGTGACATGGCTCACTTGCCCTTGGCGGGCGGCGGCGTGGCCGCTGCGAGCTTTACGGTCTGGCCGTTCTGGAGCGTCTCGGGCGGCGAATCGATCACCCTGTCGGACGGCGAGAGTCCGGCGACGACTTCGACGCTGTCTCCGAGATCGCGCCCAAGCTCGACGGACCTCATCGCCACCTTGCCATCGGCGCCGAGGACGGCGACTTGCGTGCCCCGGTTGCTGGGCACCATCGCCGACGCCGGCAGGCGCACCGTGTTCGGTCTGGCGGGCAGTTGGAAATGCACCTGGGCATAGGCGCCGGCGAAGAGCTTGCCGTTGGGGTTGTCCGCCTGCAGCTGGACGAGCGTGCTGCGTGAGGTGGCTTCGACTGCGTTGGACGAGGCGACCACCACCGCGTCGAAATGTTGGCCAGGAAACTGCGGCAGATCGAACGTCGCCTTCAGGCCGGGCAGGAGGTCGGCCGACAGCGACTGCGGCGCCTGGATGTAGATCCGGACCTTGTGCAGGTCGGCCACCTCGAACAGTCCCTGGCCCTGGCTGCCGGAATTGATCAGGGCGCCGATGTCCGTCTTGCGCGCAGTCACCACGCCGTCGAACGGCGCGACGACCCGCTTGAAGGATTCCATCGCCTGCAGGCGCCGCACATTGGCGCGCGCCGCGTTGAGCATCGCTCTCTTCGCCGCAGCGTCCGCGGTCTTCGTGTCGGCGTCCTGCTGCGCCACCGATTGCGAAGGCAGCAACGCCTGCCAGCGCGCCGCGGTCAGCGCCGCCAGGTGGTCATTCGCCTCCGCGGTGGCCACTTCCGCCTTGGCCTGTTCGAGCTGCTGATCGAGGTCCGGCGTGTTGATCGTCGCCAACAATTGCCCGGCCTTCACCTGAGCGCCGATATCCTGGTTCCAGCCTTTGAGGTAGCCGGTGACCTGCGCATAGATCAGTGCACGGTTGTAGGGTTGGATGGTCCCCGGCAGGGTAAGGGTCTCAGGGGCGGTGCTGCGGACCAGCTTTACCAGCGACACGGTGGGAACGGCTGTCTTGCTGATCTCGCTGGAGAGCCCGCGTCCCGCCAGGACTCGCTGCGTGACACCGGTCACCAGGATGACGGCCGCGATGCTGAGCGCGACGGCGCCGATGATCATGAGGCCACGACGACTGGGGGGCTTCACGGGTTCCGTGGACATCTGCCGCTCCTTCCTGGCTCAGGCGCCGGCTGGGATGGCGGAGGGGTCTGGGGCCCGGCGGACGTCCTCGGCGCGCGCGCGTGCACGAAGGCGAATATGGTCGGCGCGAAGACGAGGATCGCGCAAGTCGCGAACAACGGGCGGCCGACCACAGCGCGGCCACCCGCGGCGTTCTGCCCGGGCAGCAAGGCCATCATCGGAATCATCCCGATGACCATCGCGAGCTCCGTAAAGCGCGACAGCGCCGATCGTCATGACGCGCTTACGGTTACGGCTGGGAGGCCTCACGGGTTCCACGGACATCTGCCGCTTCTTCCTGGCTCAGGCGCCGGCTCGGGTGGCGGAGGGGTCTGCGGACGGGTCTATGGCCTCGGCGGACGTCTTCTTCGGCGCGGTCTTCGGCGCGCGCGCGTGCACGAGGGCGAACATGGTCGGCACGAAGACCAGGGTTGCGCACGTCGCGAACAACAGGCCGCCGATCACAGCCCGGCCAAGCGGGGCGTTCTGCCCCGGCAGGATGGCCATCGGAATCATCCCGATGATCATCGCAAGCGCCGTCATGATGACGGGCCTGAACCGCGTGCTGCCGGCCTCCATGGCGGCGGCGACCGCGTCCATGCCCTCGGCCATTTTTTCGCGGGCGAAGGCGATCACCAGGATGGAGTTGGCGGTGGCGACGCCCATGCACATGATCGCGCCGGTGAGCGCCGGGACGGAGAGCGTCGTGCCGGTGGTGAACAGCATCCAGACGATGCCGGCGAGCGCGGTCGGCAGCGCCGTGATGATCACAAACGGATCGAGCCACGACTGGAAGTTGACGACGATCAGGAAGTAGATGAGCACGATCGCCAGGGCCAGGCCGGCGAACAGCTGGATATAGGCGCTCGACATCGTCGTCACCTGGCCGCGCAACACGACGGTGGAGCCGTGTGGCACGTCGTGCGCCGTCGCCTTGATCGCGCCACGGATATCGCTGGCGATGCCTCCGAGGTCCCGCCCCTGCGGGGTCGCGTAGATGTCGATCACCGGGCGGACATTGTAGTGGGTGACAAGGGCGTCGCTGGGCGCCCGATTGATCGTGGCCAGCCCGCCTAGCAGTTGCGGCATGGTTTCGGGTCCGGGTCCGGTTAAGGCTCCGGATCCGGTTGCGGTTGCGGTTGCGGGCGAGGTTCCCGCCGTCAATGGGATGTTCTGCAACGCCCCCAGGGTGTCGATCTGGGTCTGCGGAGTCTCGATGGCGACCGGGTAGGAGACTCCAGTCTTGGGGTTCAGCCAGTAGGTCGGGCTGGTCTGCGTGCTTCCCGACAGGGTGTCGAGCATGGCGGTGGCGGCGTCGCGCTCGGTGATGTTCACCAGGCCCGCCAGAGAGCGGTCGACGTTCACGTTCAGGGTCGGCTGCTCGAAAGCCTGCTGGATGCGAGGGTCGGCGACTCCCGGGATCTTGCTGATCCGGGACAGCAGCTCGTTGGCGTACTTGCGGTTCGCCTGCACATTGTTGCCGATGACCTGCAGATCGATCGGCGCGGGCGCGCCGAAATTCAGGATCTGGCTGACCATGTCGGCCGGCAGGAAGGAGAAGGTGACACCCGGGAAGAGGGCCGGAAGCTTCTCCCGCATCGTCCGGACATAGTTGGCGGTCGGCGCGTGCTTCGGCCCCAGGCTGATCAGGATGTCGGCGTCCGCGGTGCCGATGGTCCCCGAATTGTTGTAGGCCATGTTGATGCCGCTGACGCTCGTCCCGATGTTGTCGACGACCCCGGCCAGTTGATCGGCCGGGATGATCTTCTGAATCGCCAGATCGACCCGGTCGGTGAGCCTGGTGGTCTCCTCGATCCGGGTGCCGGTCTGGGCCCGGACGTGCAGCTTGATCTGGCCGCCGTCGACCGTCGGGAAGAAATCCTGACCGAGCATCGGGGCGAGCCCCATCGAGAGCAGGGCGACAATCAGGAAGCCGGCGATCAGCTTAAGCCGGTTCTGCAGCGCCAGCTGCAACAGGCCGCGATAGTGTTGCCGCACGTCCTCGAACCGATGTTCGAAGCCCTTCTGGAATCGCACCAGGGGATTTCGGCTCGGGTGAGCCGAGGGATCGCCGCCCTCACCCTCCCCGCTCGGCGCTGACCGGGCCAGGAGGCGGTTCGCCAGCGTCGGCACCAGGGTGTAGGTCAGCACATAGGATGCGATCAGCGCGAAGATGACCGCTTCGGCGAGCGGGCGGAACAGGTAGCCGGCGATGCCGCTCAGCGCGAACATCGGCACGAAGGCGATGCAGATGCAGGTGAGCGAGACGGTCGCCGGGATCATGATTTCGTGCGCGCCGTTCACGATCGCCGATTCAATGTCCTGACCGAGGTCGAGGTGTCGGTTGACGTTCTCGATCGTCACGGTGGCGTCGTCGACGAGGATGCCGACCGCGAGCGCCAGGCCGCCGAGGGTCATGACATTGATCGTCTCGCCCAGCAGCGAGAGCGCCGATATCGACGACAGGATCGCCAGCGGGATCGAGATCGTGATGATCAGCGTCGAGCGCCAGCTGCCGAGGAACAGCAGGATCATGGTCGCGGTCAGCGCCGCGGCGATTAGCGCCTCGCGGACGACGTCCGACACCGCGCTGGTCACATATCCGGACTGGTCCCCAATGGGCGTCAGCTTCAGGCCCGGCGGCAGGGTTGCCTGGACGCTCGGAAGGCGCGCCTTGATGCCGGAGATGATGTCCAAGGTTGAGTTCGCGCCGCCCTTGATGATCGACAACAGGACGGCGTTCTTGCCGCCGACGTGGACAACATTGGTCTGCGGCGGGGCGCCGTTGTGCACATAGGCCACGTCGCGCATGTAGATGACCGCGCCATTGACCGTCTTGACCGGCAGATCGTTGAACGCCGCGATCGTCTGGGGAGAGTCGTTCAGGTTCACGGTGTAGTCGAACTTCCCGATCTTCTGGTCGCCGACCGGGGTGATCTGGTTCTGCGCCGCCAGGGCGTTGACGACGTCGTTCGCCGAGAGCCCGTAGGTGCTCAGCGCCTGCTGATTGAGGTCAGCCTGGACCTGCGGGACCAGGCCGCCATAGGGCAGAGGGATCGCCGCGCCGGGGACCGAGGTAAGCTGCGGGCGGATGAAGCTGGTGGCCTGGTCAAACAGAGCCTGCTGGGAGAGCTGATCGCTCGACAGCGCAATCTGCAGGATCGGGACGCTCGCCGCATCATATTGCAGGATCAACGGCGGGGTGATGCCGGCCGGCATCTGCTTGAGAACCGTCTGCGACATGCCAGCGATCTGAGCCATCGACTGGTTGATGTTCACGTTCGGCTGAAAGAATATCTTGATGATGCCGTAGTCGGTCATCGACTGCGACTCGAGATGTTCAATGTTGTTCACGGTGGTGGTGGCGGCGCGCTCGAAATAGGTAACGATGCGTCCCGCCATGTCATCTGGCGGCAGGCCGTTGTAACTGAAGACGACACTGACCACCGGGATATTGATGCTGGGGAAAATGTCCTTCGGCGTGCGGAATATAGAAATGACGCCGAAAATCAGAATCAGCAGCGCCATGACGACGAATGTATAGGGGCGGGCCAGGGCAAGTTTTACGATTCCAATCATTTCATGTCTCCCGCTGAAGCCCGTTCGCCACCGAGGAGCCGAGCGAACCGCCCGGCCGTCGTTCCAAGGTTAGGGCCCGACCGGCGCGCGGGTCGTTGGCCGATCCCTGAGTTGTTGTGAGAAAGGCTGAGCAGGTCATGGCGTTGGCAGGCTTCAAGTCCTCGACCGGGCGGCGCCCCGGTCGAGGGGGTCAGGGCACGGATCACCTGCCGATATCTGGCGGGATGGCAAATTTTAGTCCTCGCGCGAGATCGCGCAAGCAGGACCACGGGCCAAGTCAGCCTGGGCGTTTCCGTTATCTCGTTTGGGGCCGGGAAAAGGGGTGATCCACTCAGCTCTACACGTTCGCTCAGAATTACTCATGAGGACTCAGGGGTTCACCAAGGAGTTTGGCGTGGCGCGTCGAGTACATGCTGACCTGCATCAACGCCGTTATTTGTCTGAGCGATCGGCCGTGACGGTAAAGCTGCCTTGGCCAATCCCACCGGGGTTCGCGCTCAGGCTTGAAAAACGCGCCGCGCGCAAGGGTCTTCGCAGGCGGCGTGACAAACGGAGACCGGACCGAAATGCGCGAATTTTCCCGACGCAACATCTTGGCGGCCACTACGGTCGCCGGCGCGACAACGGCGATTTCCACTGCGGCGAGGGCGGCGCAATTCGGCAATCCGGACCGTCCGTCTGAGGGCGCCGTCAATGTGACCAACCCCAAGGCGCTGACCAACCCGGGGCCTCAGAACCCCGCCCTGGCGAGCCAGCTTCCCACGGCCGGCAATCCGCCTCCCACCGACATCAACGGAATGCCGGCGTTCTGGTCGTCGTTCAATATTGCGCACAAGCGCATCCAGGACGGTGGGTGGGCGCGACAGATCACCCAGGACGATTTTGCGATTTCCGAGGATGTCTCGGGCGTGAACATGCGGCTGGGGCCCGGCGGCGTGCGCGAGCTGCACTGGCACCAGCAGGCCGAGTGGGCGGTCATGACCGATGGCAAATGTCGCGTCACCGTGCTGGACGGCGACGGCCGCGCCGCCGTGCGGGACGTAAAGGCGGACGACCTCTGGTATTTTCCAGCGGGACTTCCGCACTCGCTGCAGGGCCTGGGACCGAGCGGGGCCGAGTTCGTCCTGGTGTTCGATAACGGCAAGGCGTCGGAGTTCAACACCCTGCTGCTGACGGACTGGATCGCCCACACTCCGCCGGAGGTCCTGGCGGAGAACTTCAACCTTCCGGTCAGCGTCTTCCAGAACAGTCCCGTCGACAACCTGTGGATCTACCAGGGCGCGGAGCCGCCGCCTCTCGCCCAGGTCCAGCGGGAGGTTGCTTCCCCCCTCGGCGAGCCGGACCTCGAGTTCACGTTCTCGACCAGCAACATGGCCCCCACTCGGCAGACGCGCAGCGGATCCGTGAAGATCATAGACACGAGGAACTTCCCGGCATCCGCCACCATCGCCTCGGCCATTGTCACCATCAAGCCGGGCGGCCTGCGGGAACTGCACTGGCATCCGAACGCCGACGAATGGCAATATTGGATCAAGGGGAACGGTCGCATGACCGTGTTCAACACCGGCCCTGCCGCGATGACCCTCGACTTCAAGCCCGGTGACATCGGCTATGTGAAGAAGGGCCTCGGCCACTACGTCGAGAACACCGGCTCCGCCGACATCGTCATGGTGGAGACCTTCAAGGCCAAGCAGTTCGCCGAGGTCTCCCTCGCACAATGGCTCGCCTGTTCGCCCCGGCAGATGGTGGCCGAGACCTTGAAGATGGATCCGCGTCTCATCGAGCAGATCTCCAAGAGCCGGCCGGACGTCGTCCCCGCCTAGAAACCGGGCACGAGCGCAACGTCAGCAACGCAGGGTCCCGAACATGCCCCCGCCCTCGGATATCGCCTTCGCCCAAGCAAACGGGAATCTCCGCAGCAACGCGGGCGATGCCGCGATCACGGGCGCCCGCTTTGCGCCGAAGCGGCGGATCGGCCTTCGACTGCCCGCGGTCGCCGCCCTTTTCGTCGGTCCTGGCGCCTTGGCGATGCTGGGCGAGAACGACGGGCCGAGCATGCTGTCCTATGCGACCAGCGGGGCCACCTACGGTCTTGGCTTCCTGCTTCCGTTCATCCTCCTGACCTTCGCGGCCGCCTACGTCGTTCAGGAAATGGCCATGCGGGTGGGCGCGGTCACCGGGCGAGGCTACGGTGAACTGGTCTTCCAGAGGTTTGGCCGTCTGTGGGGCTGGACCTCAGCCGTCGACCTGGCGCTCACCAACCTCATCACCCTGATTACCGAAGTCATCGCCATTCGTCTGGGCATGGGCTTCTTCGGCGTGCCCCCCTGGGCGGCCGTGGCTTGCGCCGTGCTCCTCGTGGCGATCGGCTCCTGGGGAGGCCGGTACTCGACCTGGGAACGGCTCGCCGCGGGCCTGGCCGTCTTCAACCTGCTGTTCGTGGCGGTCGCGATCTTCGCGCGCCCCTCCCCTGACCACATCCTGAACTCCATAGCGACCTGGAGCCCCCTGCCAAAAGCGGCCGGCGCCGCGTTTTTGATGATCCTGGCGTCCAACATCGGCGCCACGGTCACGCCCTGGATGCTGTTCTTCCAGCAGAGCGCGTCGGTGGACAAGGGAATGAGCCGGCGGGACGTCCGCCGCGGGCGCCAGAATACCGCGATCGGGGCGGTCATCGCCGCCGTGACGGGATGCGCCGCCCTGGTGGCCGCCACTCCGCTGTTCAGCCATCACATCGACATGTCCCACTACCAGGGCGGAGCCGGCTTCGCGGAGGCCCTGCGTCCGATCATAGGCGCGCCAGGCGCAGCGCTGTTCGCCCTGGGACTCGTGGAAGCCGGGGCGGTCGCCATGCTGACAATCTCCGCCAGCAGCGCCTATTCAATCGCGGAGATGATCTCGGGCGCGGGCAGGAGCTTCAATGCCTCGCTCGCCCAGGCCCCGCTGTTCCACGCGACAAATATCGGCATCGCGATCCTGGCCGGCCTGGTCGTCCTCATCCCTGGCGCGCCGTTGCTGACCCTTTCGCTCAACGCAAACCTGCTAGCGACCATCCTGATGCCCGCGGCGCTGGTCTTTCTGCTCATCATGAGCAGCGACCGTCAGATCATGGGCGCCGACGCCAACAGCCGGACCACGACGGTGCTGGGTGTGGCGATCGCCGTGTTGGTCGCCCTCGCGGGCTCCGCCTATGCGGTGGCGGGGTTCCTCAGCGCGCTCGACATTCACCCGTTCTAGGAGACAATCGCCATGACCAACACCAACTCCGATCGTGACCGGATGACGCGGGCGCAATCAGCCTCGATTCCGTTTCCGCCGATGCAGCTGAGCCGGGGTGCGCAGGCGGCCCTTATCGGCCTTCGCGTGCTCATTTGCCTGACCACCGTCATGGCCGTCTTCACGATCGTGCACGCGCCGGGGCTTTAGGTCGGGCCGGCCGCCCCTCTTTACAGAACAAGAATCGCCGACCGTTGATCCGAACGGCCCTTTCGCGCATTGAAGGGAGCGGAGAGCCAGGGCTGCAGGGATCGGTCGCCGTCCATTGGGGCGCGGCGAACAGGGAGGGTCGGACATGAGGGCTCGGGATTGGGTGCTCCACGGTAGCGCCTTGGCCGCAATTCTGGCGTTCGGCGCGGTGGCGCCGGCTGAAGCTGCGCCAGCCCACAAGAAGCCGGCGCACAAGACTGCCCGGACAGCGCGCGAAGATCACATGACGACGCTGGCGAGCGACGTGCAGGCGCTGAAGGACAACCTGGCGGCGGAAACCGCCGCGCGGGTGGCGCTGCAGGCCCAGGTCCAGGCCGCCTCGGCCCGCGCCGACGCAGCGGAGGCCGCGGCCAGCTCGGCCCGCAGCGAGCTGGCGGCCTTCCAGGACGCGCAGATCAAGACCATCCCGGCCCAGGTCGCCGCCGAGGTGAAGAAGGAGCGGCCGACCGACGCCTTCTATATGCGCGGCGTAAAGATCACGCCGGGCGGTTACCTCGAATTGGCCGGGATCTACCGCGAGCACAACCTGGCCAACGACATCTCCACCGCGTTCAACACCATCCCGTTCCCGATTACCCCGCAGGGCCATCTGGCGGAATACCGCTTCTCCGCCCGTCAAAGCCGGATTGCCGCCCTGGTGGAGGGCAAGGTCACATCGGACATCACGCTCAGCGGATACGGCGAGTTCGACTTCCAGGCCGCAGCCCAGACCGCCAACTCTAACGAATCCAATTCCTACAATCCGCGGATCCGCCAACTCTACGGGACGGTCGACTGGGCAGACTCCGGCTGGCATCTGCTGGCCGGCCAGACCTACTCGTTGGTGGTCCTGGACTCCAAGGGCATCACGCCGCGCAACGAGGTCATCCCGGTTACCATCGACGGCCAATACACCGTCGGCTTCACCTGGACGCGCCAACCGATCGTGCGGCTGACCAAGGACCTGCTGGACAAGCACCTGTGGATCTCGGTCTCGGCGGAGAACCCGCAGACCACCTTCACCGGAGCCGTGCCGCCCGGCGTCATCGTAACGATCAACAACGGCGCAGGCTTCTTCGCCGGGGCCACCAACACCCTGTTGCCCGCAACCCAGTCGCTCAACCACGTCCCGGACTTCGTCGCCAAGGTCGCCGTGGAGCACGACATCGGCGCCCACCACCTCCATGCCGAGGTTCTGGGTCTGGCGCGGGATTTCTATCAGCGATACACGGGCCTCACTAACAAGGACGTCTGGGGCGGCGGGCTCGGAGCCGGCCTATCCTTCCAGGTGATCCCCGGTCTCTTCGACGTCCAGGCGTCAGGGCTTTGGGGCCAGGGTATCGGCCGCTACGCCACCGGGCAACTGCCCGACGTGACCTTCGCCGCCAACGGCCAGATCAAGCCGATCCACGAAAGCGTCTTCCTCTTGGGCGGCGTCGTGCACGCCACCAAGGCCCTCGACGTCTGGGCCTACGGGGGCCAGGAGCGCGCCAGCCGGGCCGCCTACGGCACGTCGTTCGGCTACGGCAACCCGAACTTCCTGAACACAGGCTGCGAAATCGAGGGCTCGGCGCCGACGACATGCATCGGCAACACCCGGGTGCTGAAGGAGGTGAGCGCAGGCGTCTGGGACACCTTCTATGCCGGCTTCTGGGGTCAGGCGCGCGTCGGCCTGCAGTACTCCTATATAGAACGGGACGCCTTCAGCGGGGTCGGCGGCGCGCCAAAGGCGCACGAGAACATGGTCCTCACGAGCTTCCGCTACTATCCGTTCCAGTGACGGCGCAGCGCACCACCCGCGCCCAGCCGCTCCGTAGGCTGGGCGAAGGCAGTGCGGTCAAGCATAGACCTGGGCCACGGAGTCAAACTCACCGCTTTCCGTGAGCTTGGACATGGCGTAGGCGCGCATCGTCTGGAGCAGGCGAAAGCGCGGCGTTGGCTGAGAGTCGTCCCGGACGACGAGAGACTTGGTGACGAGGTTCGCGACGCTGGCCGGGACCTGCGACGCCGCCACGTCGTCGTTCGCCGCGACGGCGCTCGCTTCCTCCATCGTGAAGTCACCGCCGAACACCGCAAGGCGCCGCATGACGGCGCGCTCAGCCTCAGACAGCAGATCGTAACTCCAGTCGAGGGTTCCCCGCAGCGTCTGCTGCCGTGTCGGCGCCGTGCGACGGCCGTCCGTGAGCAGACTCAGTTGGTCATCGACCCGAGAGGCGAGCCACTCGACTCCCAGCGCGGCCGCGGTCGCCGCCGCGAGTTCGATCGCCAGGGGGATGCCGTCGAGCCGCCGGCAGATCTTCGCCGCGGCAGCGCCTATGCGCGTGTCGGCGTGCGAGCCCGGCTCGGCCGCGAAGGTGCGCGCGATGAACAGCCTTGCAGCGCTGTGCCGCATCAGCTCCGCGATCTCCTCGGCAGCCTCGGGCGGCACGTCGAGCGACGGCACGCGGTAGACCCATTCGGCTTCAGCCCGCAGCGGCTCCCGGCTCGTTGCGACCACCTGCAGCGACGCGTTGGCATGCAGGAGCGCTTCGACGATCACGGCCGCGGCGCCGATCAGGTGCTCGCAATTGTCGAGCACGAGCAGCATCCGCTTCGAGCCGAGCGCCTTGGCGAGGCCGTTTGGCGAGGTCGCCGTATCGTCGAGACCGAGGGTCGAAGCGATCGCGGGCAGCACAAGTGCGGGATCCGACAACGGTCCGAGTTCGACGATCCAGACGCCATCGGCGAAGTCCTCAAGCACGCGGCGTCCCAGTTCGAGGGCCAGCCGCGTCTTGCCGATACCGCCGGCGCCGACCAGCGTCACAAGGCGGTTTGCCGAGACGAGCGCTGCGATGTCCTCAAGCTGGACCTCGCGCCCGATGAGATCCGACGTGGCCGCCGGAATGTTGTGGTGCGGTTTCGAACCCGGGACCTCGGCAACCTCGCGACCAACTCCCTCGAACGCTGCGTCGGCCTGGTGGGTGCGGGCGCGAGGCGCCGGGGTTGTGAGCTCGGCGACGAACCGGTAGCCACGGCCCGAGACGGTTCTGATGAAGTCGCGATCTTCGCCAAGCGCCTTGCGCAAGGTCGAAATCTGGAACTGCAGGCTATTCTCCTCGACGCAGGTCGTCGGCCAAACGCGGGTGAGAAGCTCGTCCTTGGTGACAAGCAGGCCGCGGCCTTCGATCAGAGCAAAGAGAACGTCGATCGCGCGACTGCCCAGCGGCACGGGCGCTCCGTCGGCGAGAAGCTCGCGGCTATAGGTAAGCAGGGTGAAGCGTCCGAACCCAATTGCGCGGGGAAGAGCGCCATCGCTCCCAACGGGCTCGCTGGACATGCGACTGTCGGTGTCAGCGTCCTCTGCAAGGGTGGATTGACCGAGGACCGAGGGCCACGCGACTCCAGCGGGCCCCAGATCTGAGGTCCGGAACGAGTGTTGGTGAAGGTTTGATTGTGCGTGAGTCATCGGGATCTCCCGTCTCGCCATCACTTCTCGAGCGCCGCCTGGACGCATGCGAGCAACTGACTTTCATCGAACGGCTTGGGCAGGTAGGACTGGACGCCGGCCCGCAGAGCGCGCCTGCGCTCCCTTTCGTCGGCATAGGCGGTGACGAGAATCGTCGGGACCGTCTCGCCGGACGCGACCAGCTGGCAAAAAAGCTCGATCCCCGACATGCCGGGCATTTGCACATCGGCGATCAGGCAGTCGGTGCGGTGACGAGTTTCCGAGCCCAGGAAGCTCGCGGCTGATGCAAACGCCTCGGGCAGAAAACCATAGGCTCTCAGAAGACCCGCGATGGCCTCCCGAACCAACCTGTCGTCATCTACGATCGAAATCAGAGACTTCTTGACCAACATCGCAGTCCTACCTCGGCCCAATTAATAGGTCCGGGCCGTGGGCGGCGCCTATTGGACGTTGGTCGGTTTGTACTGACCGATAGGACGGATCGACGTCGATTCAGGCAAATGGAACCTACACCAAGGTATAGAACGGCCGCGCCTTTGGATCAGCGCTCTGGCGCGCCCCCGGCGCGAGAGGCGTCCCATCGCCTGGGATTCAGGCTCGGGATTCAGGCCCGGGATTCAGGAATGTCGATCGAGCGGCTCATCCTCAATCGCGAGGGTGAACTGGAGCACCGCGCCGCGGGGGGTGTTCGGCGTCGCCCAGAGCCTGCCGCCGTGCGCCTGAACGATCGAGCGGCTGATCGACAGTCCCAATCCGGTTCCGTGGCGCTTCGTCGTCACGAACGCATCGAAGATCTCTGCCGTCGGCTGCGGCGGCAACCCCACGCCGGTGTCGCTGACGGAGACCAGGATCTCCTTACCGGCTGTTCGTTCCGACGCGATGGCGAGCTCACGTGCGCCATCCACATCCTTCATCGCATCGATGCTGTTCGCGATGAGGTTCACCATGACCTGCTGCAGCTGAACGCGGTCCGCGGTGAACTTCTGCCAGCCTGACGCGAGCGACGTCCGGATCGATATGCCGTACCGCGTTGCTTCGCTGGCGAGCAGGACAATGGTCTCGTCGATGACCTCGTCCATGTCGACCAGCTCGCGCTGGGGCATGCCCGTTTTGAAGAAGAGCCGGGTCCGGCTGATGATTTCGGAGGCGCGCGTTCCGGCCTCGACGATGCTCCTTGTGGCCTCACGCGCTTCCTCAAGATTCGGCGTGTCGCCGGCAAGCCAGCGCAGGCAGGCATTGGCGTTGGTCACGGATGCGGCGATCGGTTGATTCACTTCATGAGCGATAAAGGCGGTTAGCTCCGCCATTGCGGTCACTCGGCTGAGATGTGCGAGATCCTCGCGCGCCGCCCGCAGATCCTCTTCGGCCCGTTTGCCGGCCTCCTCTGCGCGCCGTTTCATCTCCAGCAGCCCGGCCACCAGTAACGCGGTCGCCAGGAAGACCACGATCCGCAAGCTGTCGGTCGGGAGGAAAGCGGGCTGAAAGACCCTCTTCAGAAACAGGACGTCGAAGGCTATGGCGCAGAGGGCGGCGCAAAGGAGGCCCGGTCCCAATCCGCCGACGAGGCTGCTTACCGTGACAGCCAACAGGAAACTGGAGGCGGGCGCGTCAATGGGCCAGGCGACCGCCAGCGCGACAGCGCAGCACAGGATCGCCAGGCCGTATCGTTGGAACCTCGAAAGGTCATTCACCCGCTGGCCGACCCAGGCGGCCTCTCGGCGCCGTGGTGGAGCGCCTGCACTCGGTGACAAGGACTCATCGGTAACCATTGGTGGACCGGACCTTACCCACCGACATCTTCAACCTCGACGTCGGAGCATCGCCAGCAGGCAGTACATTATCGCCGAATGCGGCATTCAGCCACGCGCCTTCGGCAGCGGCCGCCGGCGGCGCGGGTGGGACGTTTGATCGCGCGGCTGCTCTACATTATCTGGAGACGCGGGTCGCGGTTCGATGGCCCGTGGTTAGCCGCTTGGTCGATCACATGAAGCGCAGGTGGAGTGTCGGAACAGGGGTTCGCCGCTGCCGCGATCACGCGCGCGCGGTGGCGCCCAATGGCTGAAGCAGCCGACACGGTCATTGTGATCGACGACGATCCCGATGTGCTGTCGGCCTTGGGCCGGCTGTTGCGATCCGTGGGCCTGCAGGGCGCCCTCTACGGCACGGTGTCGGAGTATCTCCAGGCGGGGCGACCCGAGGGGCCGGCGTGCCTGGTCCTGGACGTGAGGTTACCCGGTCAAAGCGGGCTGGATTTCCAGCGCGAACTCACGAGCGCCGGCGCGCGGCTGCCGATCATCTTCATCACGGGGCACGGGGATATTCCCATGTCGGTGAGGGCGATCAAAGGCGGCGCCATCGAGTTCCTGACCAAGCCGTTTCACGAGCAGGATCTGCTGGATGCGATCCAATCGGGGCTCGAACAGGATCGCATCCAGCGCCAGCGGGACGCGGCCGCCGCGAAACTTCGGACCAGCTTCGACACGCTGACGCCGCGCGAACGGGACGTGATGGCCCTGGTCGTTGGGGGACGCCTCAACAAGCAGATCGCCGCCGAACTCGGCCTCAGCGAGATTACCGTCAAGGTCCACCGGCGCAGCGTCATGCTCAAGATGGCGGCTGCATCCCTCGCGGACCTCGTCCTGATGGCGGAAAAACTGAACATCGTCAGCTGACGCCGGCCGCGCCGGCGGCGGATGGCTCGACGGGGAGCTTTGGTCCTCGCTGGCTTCCGCCTTCAGTGGCGGACGATGGGCGTTCGGTGCACCAGCCCGTAGCCCTTGAGGGCGTGGTCGATGCAGTCCGCGCACGCCGATCCATCCTTCAGCGCGCAATTGGCGCAAGCATTGGCTGCGGCCAGGAGGGTGGTGTCGGGGTGGTCCTCGTGGAGTCGGCGCACGCTCCGGATCATGATGCGTTGGTGGGCCATCGGGGCCTCCTTGCTGGCGGCGGGTGATCGCTGCAGAGGCCCCGCCAGCGGCCTATGCAGTGCGCCCAGTCCGCTCGCCTGCGCGGCCGAGCCTGCGGACAAGCAGAGGGCGAAGCCTTTGCAAAGCGTCGGCCAAATCTGAGCGGAAATCCCCGCGCTCAACCTGAGCTTCCGTAAGAAGAGCTGAGTAGTCTCTGTGGGCGCCGAAAGGGCGTTGTCGGCAGGTCCGCAACACCTGCCTCGAAGGGGCGAGGATCGTCCCGCCAAGTCCGAAGTCGACTGGCCGCCCTCCCCGAACATCAGCGAGGAACTGGCCGCCAGACCCGCGCCGTCGGGCGGGACATGCAGGTCATCGACGGATGACGGCGCTCGCCAGGCAGTCTCCGACGGTCGGACCGCGCCCCGAAGCCGCTCAGCTTTTCTCAAGCTAGCTCAGCGATCGGCCAAGGACTTCGGCGCGGTCCCGCCACTAGGTTCTCGCATGTCGCCTGGCGATGATCGGGCGGTGGTGATCGGCGGAAGGGTCCGCCGGGGCCCCGCCCGTCCGCAACCGCCGCGGCGATCGCGACTTCGAATACGAACCTGCTCCTCCCCCGTTGGCGGGTTCGTGCGCGGCCGGTCGGCGCCCCCCCGCCGGTCGCTCGCGGCCGGCCCCCACCTGAGGGCCGGCCGCGCCTTTTTCATCTGCGCCGGATGCGACCTCCGCAGGGCCTGGCGATCATCGGCAACTTGAGGCGAGCGCGCGACTCCTGACCGCGCAAGGCGAGGCCCGCGCGCCGCCGGGGCCCACTCAGATCATCTCACGATAGCTCAGCCAGCGGCCAAGGACTCTCCCACGAGTTGGCGGGATGCTCATGACGAACCCGCCGTCCTCCCCGTCGGGCTCACCTACGGCCGGCCGGCGTCATCGGCGGCCGCGGCGCGGCCGGCCCCCGGCGTCCGTCCCCCACCCGGGGCCGGCCGTGTCACTCGCAGAGCAATATGAAAGACCTTCAATGGCCGCCGCCGACACCGTCATCGCGACATTCGCCGACCACCCGGCGGCGGAACTGGCGATCGGCAAACTGGCCGGCGCCGGCTTTGCGCCGAAGACCCTCAGCATCGTCGGCCAGAGATATCACTCCAGAGAAAGATGATCGACGCTCGATTCGACGCCTTACTCGGATTTGAGCGCTTACTACACCCGGAACGTCCGTAACTATAGAAGATCAATCCCGCTTAATTACAAATCACACAACCAGGAGACAGAAATGAAACTATCATTGCTTGGCGCCGCCGTGTTCGCGACGACGCTCGCAGGCGGCCTGTCGGCTCAAGGAACGGCGCTGGCCGACCCGATCAACCCGCAAGGCGCGGCGCTCACCCAGGCCAGCTTCCTGCCTTACATGTTCGGCGGCAGACAGTTCTGCTGGTACGATTCCGCCTGGAGCGGCCCGGGCTGGTACTGGTGCGGCTACGAGTGGCGCAATGGCCTCGGTTGGGGCGGGGGCCGCGGCTGGAACGGCTGGCATCGAGGGGGCCGGGGCGGCGCGCATAACGGAGGCGGCGGCGGCCACACCGGCCTTGCGGGCGGACATCTCAACGGCGGCGCGCACATCGGCGCGAGCGGCGGCCAGATGGCCATGGCCGGCGGCGGCGGGCCGCACTTCGGCGCGGGTGGCGGCCGCATGGCCATGGCCGGCGGTGGCGCGCACTTCGGCGGAGCCGGGCACGTCGGCGGCGGCGGTGGCCACTTCGGTGGCGGC
>NZ_JAQGIZ010000088.1 GCF_028290885.1 Phenylobacterium sp. | reverse complement strand
TGCGCCGCCAGCGCGGCCTGGGTCAGGCCCAACAGCCCGCCCGGGTTCATGGCGTCGACCATGGCCGTTGGCATCAGGATGGTCGCCCCGCGCTCCTTGGTGGTTTCGTAGATGATGTTCATGGCGCGCAGCTGCAGCGCGGTCGGGCTGCGGGCGTAGATGTCGGCCGCCTCCACGAACTTCTGCGCCACCGCCAGCTCGGCCTGGCCCAGGTGGATCCGGGCGGCGGCCTCGCGCTGCGCCTGCGCCTCGCGGCTCATGGCGTCCTGCAGGGCGGAAGGCACGCCGATGTCGCGGATCTCCACCGAGATGGCGGTCACGCCCCACTCGGCGGTCTTGCGCCCGATCTCCTCGCGCAGCATCTCGTCGCCGTGCTTGCGGTCCGACAGCAGCGTCGAGAGCAGGGACGAGCCGACCATTTCGCGCAGCGAGGTCTGGGCCACGCGGCTGATGGCGCTGCGGTAGTCGGTGATCTCCAGCGCCGCCCGCTCGGGATCGTGGATCTGCCAGAAGACGACCGCGTCCACGTCCACCGGCACGGTGTCCTTGGAGAGCGCCTGCTCGGCGTTGAACTCGGTGGTCTGGATGCGCTGGTCGAGCCAGTAGACCACCTGGTCGATGACCGGCACGATCACGAACAGGCCCGGGCCGGAGATGCTCTGCAGACGGCCCAGCCGCAGCACCACCGCGCGCTCCCAGTGGTTGGCCATCTTCAGGGATGCTGGAACCAGCGCTCCCACCACCAGGAGCAGCGCGGTCAGCCAAAAGAAGCCGTAGTTGCCCTGTCGCACGCCCTCCTCGGCGGCGAGGCCGGCGAAGCCGAACAGCACCACCGCGATCAGCGCCGCCGTGGGGTTGCCGCCCCGCGCGCGCGGGCCAGGCGTGGTCATCGGATAGCCAGGCATGCTCATCGGATCTTCTCCTTATCGGCGGCGAGCGCCGCGATGCGTCGGGCGAGCGCTGCGGGATCGACCCCGAGCGCCGCCGCGGCCGCCAGGGTCTGGCGCGCCAGGTTGTCGGTCTGGGTCTCGTGCGCCGCGCCTTCCATGGCCGGCGGCGGCTCGGCGACGAAGCTGCCGCGCCCGCGCACCAGCACCACGGCGCCCAGGCGCTCCAGCTCGTCATAGGCGTGGCGCACGGTGTTCAGGTCGACCTTCAGCGCCACGGCCACCTGGCGCATGGTCGGCATCTGGTCGCCGGGGCTCAGCAGGCCCGCGCCCATCGCCCGCAGGAACTGCTCGCGCAGCTGCACATAGATCGGGACTCCGGTGTCCTCGAGCCGCAGAACGGCCAACGTTTGCGCCTGTGTATGCATACACTCATACAATAGGCCGACGGCCGAGCTTGTCAAATCGTGGGCTGGGCGGCAGTCGGCTCCGCCCCCCGTTAGACGTCAGTTTCGCTCCATCCCGCCCCATAGGCCGCTAGAAAGACGCGAACACCACCAACCACGTGCGCCGTCCGCATCGCGGCGTCCGAAAGCGGATCATCGCAGCGCAACATTGCCTGGTTGATCGGCTCTCCCATGATCAGCCAATTGAACTGAGACGCAGCCATCACTGGATCTTCGACGTTCAGCAATCCACGCTCGGCCCATCTGGCGAAGGTCGCGGCGAGTATCGCGATCGAACGACCGGGCCCTCCGTCGTAGAGCGATCTCCCGAGTTCGGGAAATCGGCTGGCCTCACCGATCACCAGCCGGCGTAGTTGCAACAGCCGGGGCGTGAGGACGATGTCCAGCAATCGATAGGCGTGGGCGTGCAACTGTGCGGACACCTGCGCCGGATCGCCGGGCTCAATCATCGCCGCCTGGACGCGACTGGACGCCTCGCCGGTCATGCTCTGGACGACCCCAACGAACAGGGCCTCCTTGTTCGCGAACTGCTTGTAAAGGGTCTGCTTCGAGACCGAAGCGAGCGCCGCGACTTCGTCCATGCTGGCGCCGAGAAACCCCTGGCGTAGGAACAGATCCGATGCCGCTTCCAATATCACAAGTCGTTTGCGCTCGGTTCGGCCGAGCGGCTCGGCGGCGGCGTCGTTGGCCGCGGCGTCACGTGACTCCGTTTGCATCATAGGGCGATGATCCATTGACCTCGGGTACGGTACTGTACAGTACTATAATGGCCGTTCCACCCCGAGGTAAGCATGGCCAAAAGTTCCAAACCAATGACCGCGTCCTGTCGCTGTGGGCAGGTCGGGTTCGCGATCAGAGGGGCGCCCATCATGCATGTCGCCTGCTACTGCACCAGTTGCCGGACCGCAGGCCGTGAGTTCGAACAGACGCTTGGCTCACTGCCCGTCGTTGCCGATGATGGTGGGACCGACTTGGTCCTCTATCGCAAAGACCGTGTCTTCCAAGCCGCGGGCGCCGATCGGTTGAGCGAACACCGATTGAAGCCGGATTCACCCACCCGACGGATGATTGCGACATGCTGCAACACCCCAATGTTGCTGGAATTCACGAAGGGGCACTGGTTGACGTTCTATCGGGATCGCCTGCCTGAGGAGATTCCGGCGCTAGAAATGCGCGTCATGACGGAGGACAAACCGGCCGCCGTGACGCTTCACAACGACTTGCCGAACCACGCGACCCGTTCAAGCAAGTTCATGTGGAAGCTTCTTTCCTCATGGGCGGCCATGGGCTTCCGCCGGCCGCAGGTCACTTGGTGATGGTCGCCAGAGATGTCCGCTTCTGAGCGGTCAACGAGTTTCCGGGGCGGCGATAGATGTGGCGGGCCCGAGCGATCTCCCGCGTCCGCGGACCGGCGCCAGCCGGAACAACGCAAGTCCGAGATGGCTGAGGAGCAGGACGGACACGCCCAGGAACGCCCGCTCGGCCACCGGATTTGGCTGTGGCTCCCGGCAGAACGGCAGCAGCCAGGCCATCGCGGCGCTCAGCAGCACATAGCCCCACACCTCGCCCGGCCGGGGTTGCGACGCCAGGCTGGGCTGCAGGAAGGACCGCAGTAGGAACCCGCCGACAATCAGGTTTTGAACCGCCGCGACGAGCACGCCGCCCTGAATGCCGTGGTCGAAGGCGAGGTAGCTGAGCACCGCGCTGACTTGCGCGGCCATCGCGACCATGAGGTAGCGCCTGTTCTGGCAGGCGAGGATGATCGACAGCACTTCGAAGGCGTAGAAATAACGGTCGTGCATCTTCGGCAGCAGGAACGGCATGGCCAGCAGCGACAGGCAGGCGGCCAGGGTATTGAATTCGACGTCGGTGCGCTTGGCGCGGGCGATCAGGACGGTGATTGCGAGGCCGGCGGCGGCGGCCAGGGCCAGTCCGATCGCCACGCCGGCCGTGTAGGGGACGCTCGGCGTCAAGGCCCACAGGCTGGCCGCATGCTTCGATAGTGCGTGGAAGGTGTTGGCCTGGTCGAGGTAGACGCCGAGCACGTCCATCAACGGCCGCCCGGCCAGCAGCGTCGGCGCCGCGATCGCCAGGTAGATCAGCGGCACGGCGCCCAGCCAGAGCACCGTCCGGCGCTGGCGCACGATCATGCCCAGAGCGAAGGGTCCCAGGAAGACGCCCTGGGCCTTGACGGCGAACGCCACGCCGAAAGGCATGACGCCGTTGCGCGCGGTCGAGAACAGATAGACCGCCAGCACGATGAAGAAGGTCCAGATGGAGTCCGCCTGGCCCCACAGGGCGCCGTTGTAGAGCACCGCCGGCGCCAGCCAGCAGGCGACCAGCGCCACGCTGGCGCGGTTGCGGCTCCCGGTGGCGCGCAACACGAAGCGGTAGGCGAGGAACGCGGTCGCCAACTCGAAGACGAAGGAGATCGCCTTGATCAGCAGGAGCGCTGGCGCGTGTCCGTCGAACGCGGTCGCCGCGATCAGCAGGTAGCCGTAGAAGGGGGTGTAGTTGGTGAAGGCCACGCCCAGCGCGCGCCAGCCGTGGTCGCGGGCGAAGGCGTACCAGGGCCACAGATATCGGCCCACGTCGGCCGTCGCGTACGACCACATGGCCAGGCGTATTTCCAGGCCGACGAGCACCAGCGCCGCCGCAGCGACGCGGGGGTCGACCGGCAGCCTGAGCCCGGCCCCGGGTTGCGGGTCCGCGGCAACGCGGTCGGACGGGCTGTCGGAAGATCCGGAAGACATGCTCGGCGTGCTGGTGAGTTTGCGGCCTCAACCTAGGGCGCAGGCCTTGCAAAAAGGTGCACGCTTAGGTGGCGGATCTCAGCCGACCGGGAAGCTCTGGTCGGTCTGCGAGGTCCAGGGGTTCACGCGGCGGCGGGGCGAAGCCAGGATCAGCCGGCCGCCCAGGCTGGCCCGGCCGATGCCCTGCGCCTCGTAGAGCGCCTCGAAGCCGTCGGCGGAGCCAGCGGCCCTGGCGAGCGCCTTCAGGGCGTCGGGATTGGCCAGCGCCTCGGCGGCCTGCATCAGGCCGGTGTCGCGGTCGCCGGCGATCACCACGATGCGGTTGCCGGCGGGGCCTTTGAAGGCGGTGACGTAGCCGTAGTCGCGGCGGGTTGCGCCGCCCTGGCTCGGGCCGCCTTCCTGGCTGAGGTAGGACTTGTGGGTCACCCCGTCGATCAGCTCGTCATAGGTTTCGCCGATCGAGAACCGGGAGGCCGCGAACACCGGCGCACGCAGCACGCCAAGGCCGCTGAGATAGCCCAGGTAGACGATGTTGTTGCGCTTGAGCATCTCCGGGGTCAGGTCCGAGGCCATCACCACGTGCAGCGCCTCGCCGTGCGCTGCGCCCCGGGTCAGGACCGGCACGATGCTGCGCAGGGCGAAGGCCGCCCCCACCGGCAGGTAGTAGAGGTCGAGGTCGCGGTAGCTGCCCATGGCCTTGGGGTTGTCCATCAGCCAGGCGTCGAGGTCCTCGCGGGAGTTGATGCCGTATTCGCGGACCAGCCGGTTGACGCCGGCCGTCTCGTCGATCTCGCCGAAGATGTAGTAGTCGCCGAGCACCAGCAGCGTCGGCGGCTCGGCCTTCAGCAGCCCAGCCCAGGGGGCGCTGGCCTGCGCGCGCGCCACCGCCCGGTCGGCGCCGTGCGTGGTCCAGAAGGCCGCCCAGGCGATCAGGTTGAGGGCCAGCAGCAGGGCGATACCCGCGGCGGCGTACCTACGCCACGGGCGCGCCGCCGCCGCGACCGCGGGTTCGGCCGGCCTGGGCTCGGCGACCATCCGGTACTCGCCCTTGGGGATCGCAAGCCGCACGGGCTCGTCGGCTCCGGGGCCGGAATAGAACTCGTCGAGCTTGCGGCGCAGGCGGTGCACCGCCACCCGCACGGAGGCGTCTTGCGAGCCGTCGAAGGAGGCGCCGCGCCCGAACACCGCGACGGCCACCTCGAACTCCTTGGGCCGCGTCCCGGCCAGGGCGCTCTCCACTAGGTAGTCGAACAGCCGGTTCAGCCCTTCGGAACGGCCCAGCGCCTGGCGCGCGCGCAGGCGCTCCGCCAGCTCCGCGATCGGGTCGTTCCCATTGCCGCCGACCTCGGACACCCGACTTGTAACCTCCTGTAACCCCCCGGAACCGTATTTAACCGGACACGGCCGCGCTTGGCAAAGTATGGCTTCGAACAATTGGAATGCCGGGGGAATCGATCTTGAAGCGCCTTGTCACCTTCGCGGCCTGCGCCGCGCTGCCCATCTCGCTTCTGCTCGCCTGCTCTCCGCAGAAGCCCGCAGCGCCCGCCGGCCCGACGCCCAAGTTCAACACCGACGCCTTGCCGATGCCGGAGTTCATGGGCCACGTGGTCGACCCAGCGTCCTTCGCCTACTGGAAGGGGTCCGGCACCGAGGAGACGGCCAAGGGGACAAAGGAGCTCGCCCCCACCACCGAAGCAGGCTGGGAGGCGATGGAGACCGCCGCCGCCGTGCTGATCGAGGCGGGCAACGCCCTGCAGCTGCCGGGCCGCGCCCGGGCGCCGGAAGCCGACTGGTACAGGTTCGCCCAGCAGCTTTCCGCGGAGGCGGTGCTGGCCAAGGCCGCCGCCGGGAAGCACGACAAGGCCGGCGTCTATACGGAGGGCGCCAAGCTCTATGAGATCTGCACGGCTTGCCACAAGGAGTACGTGATCGACCCCGGCATCAAGGCCAATGGCCCGGCCAAGGGCGACCCGCTGCCCGATTGGCCCGCGGACGTCGCGGCCAAGCAGAAATCCTACCAACCGAAGTAGGCGCACGCCTCCCGATGGACCCGAAGCAACGCCGCGCCGCGGCGCGAACCCTGCTGCTTGCCTGCGGCTCAGCTCTGGCGCTGGGCGTGCCGGCCGCCCGCGCCGCGGACGAGGCCGCCGCGCCACCGCCCGCCGTCAGCGAGGTGGTGGTCACCGCCTCTCGCCAGGACCTGCTGGGCGTCGCCACGACCGCAAGCCAGGGTTCGGTGACCCAGCAGGAGCTATCGCTCCGCCCGGTCTATCGCGTGGGCCAGCTGCTCGAGAGCACGCCGGGCCTGGTGGTCACCGCCCACTCCGGCGAGGGCAAGGCCAACCAGTACCTGGTGCGCGGCTTCAACCTCGACCACGGCACCGACATCGCCAACTTCGTCGATGACATGCCGGTCAACCGCCCGACCAACACCCACGGCCAGGGCTATTCCGACGTCAACTTCGAGATCCCGGAACTGGCCCAAGGGCTGGACTACACCAAGGGGCCCTACTACGCCGCGATCGGCGATTTCGGAGCGGTGGCGTCCACCCACCTGAAGCTGGCCAACGAGGTCCCCAACCAGCTCGCCGTCGCGGGCGGCAGTTTCGGCATCTACAACATGTTCGCCGGCGGCACGCACCACTTCGGCTATGACGACCGGATCGTGGGCGGGCTCTACTACGGCCACGTGGACGGGCCCTTCGACCACCCGGACAATTTCCGCAAATTCGCGGGCGAGCTTCGCTACAGCCATGGCGACACCGCGGACGGCTACAGCGCCACCTTGATGTACTACAAGGGCGACGGGAATTTCACGACCGACCAGCCGCTCCGCGCGATCCAGGAAGGCCTGATCGACCGCTTCGGCACGCTCGATCCCACCGACGGTTCGAGCTCGGAGCGGATCAGCCTTTCGGGCCGCTACGGCGCGACCGGGGAGGGCTGGAAGCTCTCGTCCAGCGGCTACTACATCCACAGCCGCATGACGCTCTGGAACGACTTCACCCACTTCCTGGACGATCCGGTGAACGGCGACCAGGAGGCCCAGAACGAGACCCGCGACACCTTTGGCGGCCAGCTGTCCCTGGCGCTCGATCATCGGTTCGGAGCCATCGACAACCAGCTGGTGGTCGGCCTGCAGGCGCGCCGCGACCGGGCCTATCTCGACCGCCGCCACACCAAGGCGCGCCAGGTGCTGGACTATTGCGAGGTCCAGCAGCCCGACGGACCCGCCACGCCTGTCGCGGCGGTGAGCGGCGCCTGCGCCGCCGATCGCGTCCGCCTGCTCGACCTCGGGGCCTATGTGGAAGACACCACGCACTGGACGCCGTGGCTTCGCACCGTCGTGGGCCTGCGCGAGGAGTACTATCAGGCCAGCGATCACAGCCTGATCTCCGGCTTCTCAGGCTCGGGCCACCAGAGCCTCGCGCAGCCCAAGGGCTCCATCGTGCTGGGCCCGTTCTTCCAGACAGAGCTCTACCTCAGCGCCGGCCGCGGCTTCCATTCCGACGACGTGCGCGGCGTGTTCGGCACCGTGCCGCTGGAGGGCGTTCCGGGCCTTGCCGGCAAGACGCCGTTCCTGGCGCCGGCGACGGGCGAGGAGGTCGGACTGCGCACCAACATCATCCCGAGGCTCTCGGTCCAGGTCGCGGTGTTCCAGGAGGATTTCCAATCGGAGCTCGCCTACAACGCCGACGCCGGCCAGGACGAGGCCAGCGCCCCCAGCCGCCGCCAGGGCGTCGAGATCTCCGCCGAATACCGCCCCTTCCGCTGGATGGAGCTGAACGCCGACCTCGCCTTCTCCAAGGCCCGCTACCGCGCTGACGCCGCCACGCTGGCCAACTTCGGCCTCAGCGGGCCGTTCATCGCCGATGCGCCGAGCTTCATCGGCTCATTCGGAATCCTGGTGGACAACCTTGGCCCCTGGTTCGGCGGGCTGCAGTGGCGCTACCTCGGCAAATACCCGATCAGCGACGGCGACGAGTTCCCGCAGGACAAAGGCTACAGCGAGATCAACCTCGACGTCGGCTATAAATTCAGCGCCCACGTGAAGGCGCAGCTCACCATCTTCAACCTGACCAACACCAAAGCCAATGCCGCCGCCTATTTCTACGCCGCGCGCCTGCCCGGCGAGCCGGCGGAGGGGGTCGCCGACTTCCAGGTCCATCCCTTGGAGCCGATCTCGGCGGCGGCCAAGATCACCTACGACTTTTAACAGCCACACCGATCGGCCAAGCTGCCGTCAAAGAGGAAACCCCATGCGCAACACTCTCGTCGTCGCGGCCGCCGTCGCCGCCCTCGCGCTCGCCGGCCCGGCCGCCGCCCACGCCCGCCTGATCGCGGGCGCGCCCAAGGCCGGCGCCACGGTCGCCGCGCCCAAAGAGCTGCGTTTGCAGTACAGCGAGACCATCGTGCCCGCCGACTCCAGCGTCACCGTCGCAGGGCCCGGCGGCGCCGCGGTCGCGACCGGCAAGCTCACGCTCGACGCCAAGGACAAGCGCGTCGTCCACGTGCTCTTCGCCACGGCCCCCGCGCCCGGCGCCTACAAGGTCTCCTGGAAGATGAAGACCGCCGACGGCCACGCCACCGACGGCGCCTTCGCCTTCACCGTCAAACCCTGATCTCCGCCGCCCGCAATAAAGCGGAGCCTTGAGCGCCCGGCGGCGTTACGCTCGGAAATTCAGGGGCTAGGATTTCCATGAACGACCCCGCGGCTCCCAATCCGCACGAGGACGTCAAGCAGCCGGAGCGGCCGCCGCTGCTGCAGGTGCTGGGCCCCGGCCTGATCACCGGCGCGTCGGACGACGACCCCAGCGGTATCGCCACCTATTCCCAGGCCGGCGCCCAGTTCGGCTTCGGCCTGACCTGGGTGATGCTGTTCAGCTGGCCCTTGATGTGCGCCATCCAGGAGATCAGCGCCCGCATCGGCCGGGTCACCGGCCGCGGCATCGCCGGCAACCTGAAGAAGCACTATCCGGCGCCGGTGGTCTATTCGATCGTGCTGCTGCTGCTGGTCGCCAACGTCATCAACCTGGGCGCAGACCTGGGCGCCATGGGCGCGGCCCTGAAGCTGCTGATCGGCGGCCCGCAGCTGGTCTACGTGGCGCTGTTCGGCCTCGTCACCGTGCTGCTGGAAGTGTTCTCCCGCTACTCGCGCTACGTCTCGATCCTGAAGTGGCTGACGCTCTCCCTGTTCGCCTACGTGGGCGTGGTGTTCGTGGTGAAGATGCCCTGGGGCGAGGTCGCAAAAAGCTTGGTGATCCCGCAGATCAGCCTCACCCCGGCTTACATGACGGTCGTCGTCGCCATCCTCGGCACCACCATCAGCCCCTATCTCTTCTTCTGGCAGGCGGAGGAAGAGGTCGAGGAGATCAAGGAGCGCCCCGACGCCAAACCCCTCGAGCGCGCGCCCGAGCAGGCGCCCGAGGAAATGCGGCGCATCCGCATCGACACCTGGGTCGGCATGGGCTTTTCCAACGCTGTGGCCCTGTTCATCATCCTGACCACCGCCGCCACCTTGCACGCCCACGGCGTCACGAACATCCAGACCTCGGCCCAGGCCGCCGAGGCCTTGCGTCCCATCGCCGGCAAGCTGGCGTTCACGATCTTCGCCGTCGGGATCATCGGCACCGGCTTCCTGGCGATCCCTGTCCTCGCGGGCTCGGCGGCCTATGCGCTGGGCGAGACCTTCGGCTGGCACGTGGGGCTGTCGCGGAAGCTCAGCCGAGCCAAGGCTTTCTACGCGACCATCGCGGTGGCGACCCTGCTGGGCGTCTTGCTCAACAACACCTCCCTCGACCCGATCAAGGCGCTGTTCTGGAGCGCGGTGATCAACGGCGTGGTGGCCGTGCCGGTGATGGCGCTGATGATGCACCTCTCCAGCCATCGCGCGGCCATGGGCGAGTTCAGGCTGAGCCGCGGCCTGAAGGCCGTCGGCTGGCTGTCCACCGCCGTCATGGCCGCCGCCGCCGTCGGCCTCTTCGCCACCTGGGGGAAGTAGCCGCGCCCGTTGCATTGGGCCGGGGGGCGCCCTAGCTGTGGGACATCGGGATGAAGCGGTGTCCCGGTCAGGCTTCGGCCCAACCACCGCGCCTCTCCGCATGGAGACCGCGCATGGCGTCGAAGACCACCCCCGCTGTCCTGAACTTTCTCCAACGGCGATCCGCCCTCGCACCGCTGTTGCCGCCTTCGTGCGCAGGCGCTGCGCGATGAGCGGGACGCCGAGCCGGAGTGACGCCGTACCATTCGGTGAAGCGATGAGGACCTGGGCGCGGATCGCGGCCCTGAGCTTCGGCGGGCCCGCCGGACAGATCGCGGTGATGCATCGCATCCTGGTCGAGGAGAAGCGCTGGCTGGGGGAGCGGAGGTTCCTGCATGCCCTCAACTACTGCATGCTGCTTCCCGGCCCCGAGGCGCAGCAGCTCGCCATCTACATCGGCTGGCTGATGAACCGCACGGCGGGCGGGCTCATGGCGGGCGCGCTGTTCGTGTTTCCCGGCTTCCTCGCCATCATGGGCCTGAGCATCCTCTATGCTCTGTTCGGCGACGTCGGGCCGGTGAGCGCCCTTTTCTTCGGCCTGAAGGCCGCCGTGCTGGTGGTCGTCCTCCAGGCGGTGATACGCGTCGGGCAACGTTCGTTGCGGAACCCGGTCATGGTGGGCCTCGCGGCCGCCGCGTTCGTCGGCATCTACGCCTTCAACGTGCCGTTCCCGCTGATCATCCTGACCGCTGCGCTGGTCGGCTACGTTGGAAGCCGCGCCGGACTGTCGGCGTTCCAGAACGGCGGCGGCCGTGCCGGCAGGGCCGGGGCCGATGTGCCGGACGCCGAGACGCTGCTGGGCGAGGCGACCCCGGACCATGCGCGGCCCAACCTGCGCTGGGCGCTGACCGTAAGCGGCGTGGTCCTCGCGCTCTGGGCGGCGCCCGTGCTGGCGCTTGGTTTCGGGCTCGGTTGGGACAACGTCTTCACGCAGATCGCGGTGTTCTTCTCGAAGATGGCGGTGGTCACCTTCGGCGGCGCCTATGCGGTGCTGGCCTATGTGGCGCAGGAGGCGGTGCGGACCTATCACTGGCTGAAACCCGGCGAGATGCTCGACGGACTGGGCATGGCGGAAACCACGCCGGGGCCCCTGATCATCGTCACCCAGTTCGTGGGCTTCATGGGCGCGTTCCGTGGCGCCCATGGCCTGAGCCCCCTGCTGGCCGGCGTCTTGGGCGGCGTGCTGACCACCTGGGTCACTTTCACCCCCTGCTTCCTCTGGATCTTCCTGGGCGCGCCATTCGTCGAGGCGCTGCGCGGCGCGAAGGCGCTCAATGCCGCGCTCGCCGCGATCACAGCCGCGGTAGTCGGCGTGATCCTCAACCTGGCGATCTGGTTCGCGCTTCACGTGGTCTTCCGGCAGGTGCAGGACGCTCACTATGGGCCGGTGACGCTTGGCGTCCCTGTCCTGGCGTCGGTGAACCTGCCGAGCCTGCTGCTGTCGCTGGCCGCGGCCGTGGCGGCGTTTCGCTTCAAAGTCGGCGTGATCCCCCTGCTGTTGGCCTGCTCGGCGGTGGGGGTGCTGTATTACTTCGTGACCGGCGCGACGCCGGGCGGACGATAGGTCAGGAGGCGCGGGTGTTCGGAGTGACCAGGCTGCCTGCGGGCTTCGGGCGGATCGTGGCAGCAGCCCTGCTGACTGCCCTCTGCGGATGCGGCGCGTCTTCGGCTTACGGGCAGACGCCGGCCCTCGTGCTCGAACGGACCATCGTCCTCAAGGATGTCGCCGGCCGGATCGATCATCTCGCCGTTGATGCCGCGCACGGCAGGCTGTTCGTGGCCGAGCTCGGCAACGGCTCGGTTGAGGCCGTGGACCTGAAGAGCGGCGCAGTCCTTGGACGCATCGCGGGACTGCATGAGCCGCAGGGATTGGCGTACCTGCCGGCTCAAGACGAATTGGTGGTGGCCAGCGGCGGGGATGGCTCCGTGCGGTTCTTCCGCGCGGCGGATCTGGCGCCCATTGGATCGATCGGACTTGGCGGGGATGCCGACAACGTCCGCGTCGATGCCGAGACAGGCCACGTCGTCGTCGGCTTCGGTTCCGGCGCACTTGCTGTCATCGATCCGACGACCCGCAAGGTAATCGTCAAGGCGGCGCTTCCGGCGCATCCCGAAGGCTTCCAACTTGAAGGCGGCCGGGCCTACGTAAATGTGCCCGGCGCCCGCAGCATCCACTTGCTGGACGTCACGACCGGTCGGCAGCTCGCGGCTTGGTCAAACGGCTGGCTGAATTCCAACTATTCCCTGGCGCTTGACCCGCAAGCGGCTCTCATTGCGGTTGTCTACCGGCTTCCCCCCACGCTCGCGATCCTCGACGTCGCCACCGGCGCGCGCCGTCAAACCGCGGCGACATGCGCAGACGCCGACGACGTGTTCTTCGATCACAAGCGCAGACGCATCTACGTCATCTGCGGGAGCGGCGCGGTGGACCTGTTCGAGGCGGCGGGAAGGAGCTACGCGCGGCTCGCGCGCATCCCGAGCCGCAACGGGGCCCGGACAGGGCTTTTCGCGCCCCAGCTTGACCGGCTGTTCGTTGCGGCTCGAGCGGCGGGTGGGAATCGCGACGCCGCCATCCTGATTTTCCGCCCTGCGCCCTGACCTGGCCGCCGACTTAGGCGACCGTGGCCCGCCGGAACGCCTCGTTGGCGTGGCGCCAGGACAGCACCTTCATGACGGCGTTCACGTAGTCGCCGGCCTTGGCGCCGTAGTCCATCTGATAGGCGTGCTCGTACATGTCGAGCACCAGCAGGGGCGCGCCGTTGGCCATGGTCTGGGTGTGGTCCGACGCCCAGGTGTTCACCAGCCGGCCGTCGTGGCGGCTATAGGTCAGGATCACCCAGCCGGAGCCGCCGCCCAGCGCCTTGCCCATGCCGGAGAACTCCGCCGCCCAGCGGTCGTGGCTGCCGAAGTCGCGCTCGACCGCCTGGGCCAGCCCGGCGCTCGGCGCGACCGGCGGGGTGAGGCCCGCGAAATAGATCTCGTGCAGGACCATCGAGTTCCAGGCGATCAGCTCCTCGCGCTTCAGCCCGTTGATCTCGAACACCGGCGCCGTCGCCGGGTCGAGCTTGCCGAACGCCGCCCGGATCGCCCCCAGCCGCTTCACCGCGCCCACGTAGTTGTTGTCGTGGTGACTGACGAGCAGCTTCTCCGAGAGCCCCGGCACCGCCTTCGGATCGAACGGCAGGGGCTGCGGCGTGAATCCCCCAGTGGAGGGCGGCGTGGAGGGCGGTGCGGCGGGCGGGGCGGCCGGCTGTGCGCTCGCCGCTGCGGCCGCGGCCGCTCCGACGAGCGCCGCGCCTCCCAGCAGCATGCGGCGGTCGAGAACAGATTCAGTCATGGATTCCTCCGTTTGGGCGCATTCAGACGTCGACCTGTCGCCGCGCCCGGGCAGCTGCAAGCCGTCGTAGGGTAGTCTTGGCCAGCGCGTCCGGCGCTTCGTCCGGAATCGGAAACACTGAGCTGACATTGATCTCGCAAAGTACGTAGCTGTCATCTCCCTGCGGCGTCCTGGGACCCAGCAGGAAGTCGGCGTCCCAGATCACGGGGAGGGCGTCCGGGGGGATGTCGAGGAGCCGGGCCAGACCTGGCGTCCACTCGCGCTCCATCAGCGCCCGCAGGCGCTGGAACCGCGGGTCGTCCGGCCCGGAGTAAAGCCTCGGCCCCGCCGGCCCGTCCTTGGGCGCCGCCAGCGCCCGCACCAGCTGGTGGCCGAACCCCGCCACCCGCTCGCCCGACATGTAGCAGCGGACCATGCCCTCCAGGTGCCGCGCCTGGAACGCCTGGTCGACCAGGCTGCCACCATCCGCGAGATCGGCCGCGCGCTCGGCCAGGAAGGCGTTCAGCGGCAGCGTGCGGCGCTCACTGCCGCCCTTGGCCTCCTGCACCCGGACATCGGTCCCCGTCAGCTGCTCGACCTTCCAGACCCCGATGCCGCCGTTGCCGCGGTTCTGCTTCAGCACCCGCGGCCCGGACGTCAGCCGGTCCGGAAACGCCGCCGCGAAGGCCTCGTAGGTCTCGTAGAAGTAGGTGTCCGATCCCCAGCCCAGTTCTCGGGTCCGGTAGAGCACGGCCTTGACCCCCATCTTGTCGGCGACGTCGGGATGGGTGCTGACCAGGACGCCGGCGCGGGACACGTCGCGCAGCAGGTCGTCCAGGACCCCGCGGCGCTCGCCGGTGGCCGTGGAGATCGGGTCCACCCAGACCAGCACGCCGTCCATGCCCGCCAGCTGGGCGCGCACCTCCTCGGTGAGGTCTTCCGACCAGACCGCCGGCTCCGCCGCGATCCCCTGGCGGGCCAGGGCCTCGAACACCGCCTTCAGGCGACTGGTTTCGGCCCGCGCCTCGTTCCGCGCCTGGCGGTCCCCGCGCCAGACGATGGCGACCCTATAGGGGGCGACCTTGTGGGATCTGGCTTCAGCCATGCCACGCTCCTGCCCGGCGCAGGCGCCGGATCGAAAGGAGCGGGTCTTGGACGGCGGACCGTCTTCAGCCCGGGCGCCCGCGTAGGCCCGGAAGCGCCTAGACTAGGCGTTTGGCGGCGCGGTTCAAGCGCCGCCGCTACTTGGGCGGAACGGCGCCTTCGACACCCTGCTTGTAGAGCGAATTCTTCGGCCGCTGGATGTATTTGGCGTGGCAGTTGAAGCAGGCGTCGTAGATGTCCCCGCCGACCTCGAAGGTCTTGTCGTGGTCCTTGGCGCTCGCCGCCGCCATGCCGGAGATGCCTGCCGCATTGAGCGCCCGGGCGTACTTCATCCAGGGGCCGCCCGGGTCGCGAGCCCGGCCGTCCATCATCAGCAGGTTGCCGGCCTCCGCCACCTGCGCGGCGGCGTTGATCGTCAGGTCCCATCCCGCCTGGGTCGTGGGCGTGCGGTCATTCGAGCCCTTCTCGTCGTCGATCACCCCGGTGTGCGCCCAGTAGGTCTCCGCCGCCGGATTGACGATGTGCCGCATCACCTCACTGACCGAAAGCAGGGTGCGGACCGGGGCGGCGGGCGGCGCAGCGGGGGCCTTGGCGGCCGTCGCCGTCTGGGCCATCGCGGGAAGGGCGCAGGCGAGCGCGAGGCCCATTAGGGCAAGTGAAAGCCGACGCATGAATCCCTCCCGAACTGCCGCCACCTTAGCTTCCGAGGCGGCGGTGGGAAGGCGCGAAAAGCCCTCTCCCCCTTGCGGCGGGGAGAGGGTTGGGTGTGGGGGTGTCGGCTGGGCGCTCTAGGGGCAGGAGCTCAGACACACAGCTCGCACCCCCACCCCGACCCCTCCCCGCAAGGGGGAGGGGAGGAGTCCGCGTTGCTTCCTAGTACCCGTGGACCAGGACGTCGGCGATCAGGCCGCTGGCCAGCGCCATCAGCACGAAGTTGCCGTCGGCGTAGATCCAGCGGTAGCCGGGCGGCGGCGGGCGCAGGCCGTAGTAGGCCCAGTCCTGCACATAGTAGCTGCGGTAGGGCGGGGGCACATAGGCGCCGCGGCGCCAGGCGTAGTGTCCCAGATGCCGGTAGCCGTAGCCCGGCGCGTACCAGTAGCCTGGACGCACGCCGCGGAAGTCGCGCCATTCGGTCCGGCCCCGCCAGCTCTCGGCGCGGCCGCGGTCATAGCGCAGCCCGCCGCGGTCGCGGTCGCCCTCGCGCCGGTCGCGATCGAACTCGCGGCGGTCGTGGCGCTGGTCGCGGCGGTCGTCGTTCTGTTCCCGCCGGTCGTCGTGACGATCGCCCGGCTGGGCCGAGGCGGCCATCGGCGCGGCCACGGCGGCCAGCGCCGCGGCGGCGTAAAGCAGGTGTCTCATCCAATCCTCCGTTGTCGGCCCCCACCGCGACATCCTGTCCAGCGGGCGTGAACCTCGGCTGAACCCGGCAGTTCAGCTTGGGTCAGGAACGTGGCTGCCGATCGGCGTTTCGGCGCCGGGCGCGAGGGGACGGACGTAGGGCGCGGCCGGTGGCGGCGCCGCGGGCTGAGGCGAAGGCGCAATGGCCGTGGCCGGCGGCGGGAGGTCGACCGGCGCGGGCGAAGCTTCAGCGGATTCAGCCGGCGCGGCGGCCGCCGGGGATAGCGGAGGCGCGGCGTCGGCCGCCCGCCTCGACGCCGCGAGCCTTCTGACCGGAGCCGGTGGCGGCGTGGCGTCGGAGATCGGCAGTGACGCGGGCGGCGCGGCCTCTATCACCAGCTTGCCCGCCGGAACGGAAGGACCCGCTGCAACGGTCGGGGGGGCCGGCGCCTTGGACGCGCCCAGTCCGATCAACACGAAGAGCGCGGCTGTCCCGCCGGCGCCCACGGCGGCGGCGGCGATCAACGGCGTCACCCGCATCTCGCGGCGCGGCCGCTCACCGC
>NZ_JAQGIZ010000277.1 GCF_028290885.1 Phenylobacterium sp. | reverse complement strand
TTCTCTCCCTGGAAAAGAAAGCGCGGAGCGCGTGGGGACTTCGCGCTCCGCGCAGTTTGCCGAGGTCAGGCAGCCTGACCGGCGGCTCGCGCGCCATCCCCCTCGGAGGCGGGGGAGGCGGCGGGGGGCCCTTCGCTCCGGGCCACCGGCACTCGCCGGTTGCGGGCCTGGCGCTCGGATTTCGGGATGACGATCTGCAGGACCCCGTTCTCCAGGGTCGCCTTGACGGCCTGGGCGTCGACCGGCTCGGGCAGGCGGATCGAGCGCTGGAACACGCCGAACAGCCGTTCGGTGACATGCTGGTCGGCCCGTTCGACTTCGCGCTCTTCCTTCTTTTCCGCGCGCACCGTGAGCAGGTCGTCGTCCACGTCGACCTCGACGTCTTGCTCGGAGACGCCGGGCAACTCGACCGACACGCGGAATTCCTTGTCGGTCTCGTGCACGTCCATGCGCGGGGCGATCAGGCCGCCCCGGGCGCCCTGGCCCTCGCCAGCGCGCGAGACGTCTTCGAACAGACGGCTCATCTCGCGCTGAATTAGGCCAAGCGGCGCCCAGCTGGGATCTTCGGTGAAGCGGAAAGGGGTAGGCAGGTTCCTCGCCATGGCATGTCTCCTTTGTTTTCGGGGAGGGGGGTCGTCAGGAATTTCGCGCACCGCGCCGTGCCCCGCCCAGGCGGGCGGGTCGCTGGCCGGGAAGGACTCCTCAAGGGCTTCCTCGACCAGGTCGGGCCGCGGCTCGGCATCGCGCTTGGGCATCGATCAGACTCCCGCCGGGGATTGCGCCGGCGGTTCGGCCGACGGCGGCGGACGCGCCCCATCGCCGGCGGCCCCCTCGGCGGGAGCGCCGTCGCCCTTGCGCGGCTCGGCGCGCTTGTGGGCCGGCTTGTCGGCCGCCGCGTCGCGCCGGGGCTCCAGCACCAGCCGGTGCTGGCCTGCGTCCCAACGGGCCTGGACCCGGTCGCCCTCGTGGATCTGGCCGGCCAGCATCTCGCGGGCGAGCTCGGTCTCCAACGTGGCGCGGATCAGCCGGCGAAGCTCGCGGGCGCCGAACTCGGGCCGGTAGCCGGCGTCGGCGATGTAGGCGACGAGGCTGTCCTCGATCTCCAGCTCGATGCCCTCGCCGTGGGCCGTGCGGCGGACACGCTCCAACTGCATCTCGACGATCTGCCGGATCTGCTCGCGGGTGAGGGCGTGGAAGATGATGATCTCGTCCAGGCGGTTGATGAACTCCGGCCGGAAGTGGAGGCGCAGCGGCTCCATCAGCTCCTCGCGCAGCAGCACGGGATCGGCCGGCTCCTCGCCGCCCGCGCGCAGCCGGCGCTGGATGAGCTCCGAGCCGATGTTGCTGGTGGCGATGATGATGGCGTTGGTGAAGTCCACCACCCGGCCCTTGCCGTCGGTGAGCCGGCCGTCGTCGAAGACCTGCAAGAGGACGTTGTGCACGTCCGGATGGGCTTTCTCGATCTCGTCCAACAGCACCACGCTGAACGGCCGGCGGCGCACACGCTCGGTGAGCTGGCCGCCTTCCTCGTAGCCCACGTAGCCGGGCGGGGCGCCGATCAGCCGGGAGACGGTGTGGCGCTCCATGTATTCGCTCATGTCCAGCCGGACCATGGCGTCCTCGGAGCCGAACACGGCCTCGGCGAGCGCCTTGGCGAGCTCGGTCTTGCCGACCCCGGTGGGGCCCAGGAACAGGAAGTTTGCGATCGGCCCGCGGCCTTCGCGCAAGCCTGCCCGCGCCAGCCGCACGGCGTCGGAGACCGCCTTGACGGCCTCGTCCTGGCCTATGACGCGCTTGTGGAGCTGCTGCTCCAGCTGGGTGAGCCGCTCGCGTTCCTCGACGGTGAGCTCGGAGACCGGGACGCCGGTGAGCTTGGAGACGATCTGGGCGATGTGCTCGACGCGGACCTCCGCGGCGCCGGTGCCGACGCTGCGACGCCAGCGCTCCGAGGCCTCCTCCAGCGCCTTGTTCTTCTCCTCGCAGCGCGACTGGAGGTCCTTGACCCGGTCCTCGCGCTTGCGGGCCTTGGCGCTGTCGAGCTCGCGCTTCAGCTGGCGCACTTCCGACTCCAGCTCCAGCACCTCGGCCGGCCGGGCGGTGGCGTAGATCTTCACTCGCGCCGCCGCCTGGTCGATCAGGTCGATGGCCTTGTCCGGCAGGAAGCGGTTGGTGATGTAGCGCTCTGAAAGCTCGGCCGCGGCGACGATCGCCTCGTCGGTGATCGTGGCCTTGTGGTGCGCCTCGAAGGTGTCGCGCAGGCCGCGCAGGATCATGATGGTCTGGGCAATGGTCGGCTCGGCCACGAACACCGGCTGGAAGCGGCGCTCCAGGGCCGCGTCCTTCTCGATGTACTTCTGGTATTCGTTGAGGGTGGTGGCGCCGATCAGGTTCAGCTCGCCTCGGGCGAGGGCGGGCTTGAATACATTGGCGATGTCCAGCCCGCCCTCGCCGCCGCCCTGGCCAGCGCCCACTATGGTGTGGAGTTCGTCGATGAACAGGATCAGCGCGTCCTTGTGTTCGCCGACCTCCTGCAGGACCTGCTGCGCGCGTTCTTCGAACTCGCCGCGGTACTTCGAGCCGGCGACCATGGAGTTGATGGAGAGCTCCACGAGCCGCTTGTTGCGCAGGGCGTCCGGCGCCTCGCCGGCGACGATCCGCTGGGCGAGGCCCTCGACGATGGCGGTCTTGCCGACGCCGGGCTCGCCGATCAGCACGGGGTTGTTCTTCTTGCGCCGGGCCAGCACCTCGATGGTGGTTTCGATCTCGCCCGCCCGGCCGATCACCGGGTCGAGCTTGCCGTCGCGGGCGAGCTGGGTGAGGTCGCGGCTGTACTTGTCGAGGTTGGGCGTGTTGGTCGGGGTTTCGACCCGGCCTTCCTCGGCCCCGCGCCCGACCACCTTGACGATCTGCTGGCGCAGCGCCTGGGGCGTCAGGCCGTAGCGGCGCAGAACGTCGTTGGCGATGCCCTCTCCCTCTTCGGCCAGGCCGATCAGCAGGTGCTCGGGACCGACGTAGGAATGGCCGAGCTCGTGGGAGGCGGCGAAGGCGCGGCCGAGTGCGCTTTTCACCCGGGGGGTGACTCCGATCTCCTTGGCCTCGTCGCCGGCGTCGCCCCGCGGCGATTCCTGCTCCAGCTGCTGGCGAAGCTCATCGGTGGAGACCTTGAACTGATCGAGCACCGTGCGAACCACATCGCTCTCGGTGAGCGCGAAGAGCAGGTGCTCGGTATCGACCTCGCGGCGCCCGAACTGCAGGGCGCGTTCGGCGGCGGAGTGCAGGATCTCCTTGGCGTGCTCGCTCAGGCGGTCCTCGGGCTCGCCGATCCGCCGGGTCGGCGGACGTTCGGGAACCTCGCTGAAGGACCGGTCCTCCATCGGGCTGGGTCGAGAGCTGAAGAAGCCGCCGCTCTCGCCGAAGAAGTCGTCGAACAGGCTGCTTCGGCCGGCGAACAGGGATTCGAGGGGCGAGGCGGAGCGCTGGCGCGCCGCCAGGCGGCGATAATCCACCTCACAGAGGTTGAGAACCTCGGTCTCGCCGTCGCGGGTCACCCGCGCCCGCACCGTCGCCGGACGCGCGCCGCACAGATCACAGAGCTCGGCCATGGGGTCGCTCCATTCCTTTGCAAGGCGCCGGGTCACCCGGGATCGGGCGGCGGCGGTCTTGCGCCTAGGGCACTGTCCGCGGCCAGTGCGGT
>NZ_JAQGIZ010000241.1 GCF_028290885.1 Phenylobacterium sp. | reverse complement strand
GCGGTGGTCGCTGGGGTCGAGCAGCGCGCGGCGCAGCGCCGAGCGTTCGGCGCGCTCATAGTCCCGGGCGAGGCTGGCGCGGGCGTAGATGTTGTTCTGCAGGCGCACCAGGACGGCGCGGTCGCTCACCGGCGCCATCAGCCGGTCGAGCCGGTCGGCGACGTTGGGGGTCAGGCCCGCGTGCAGGGCGCGCCGCGTCAGTTCGGACGGCAGCACCACCCGGCCCTCCGAGAACGGATCGAGCGCCAGCGGCCCCTCGTCGGTCTCGATCCTCAGCAGGAAGTGCCCCGGGAAGTCGACGCCTTGCAGGGTCAGGCGGCATCTGCGGGCGGCGTGCAGGTAGAAGACCCCCAGCGCCACGGCCAGGCCCTTGCGCCGCTCGGTCACCGCGATGATGTCGGCGTTCTCCGGATCCTCGTAGGTGAAGAGGTCGCCGCCAAGGCGCAGGTCACCGGCCATGGTCTCGGCCAGCGCCTCCTCGGCGCTCTCCTGCTTCAGCCGCTGGGCGAGCCGTTCGACGCCGGCCGCGCCGAGGTCGCGCGCGGCCTGCGGGTCGCGGCTGGGATCCTCGTGGATGGCGCACGCGATCGCGGCTTCCAGCAACGGGAAGTCTCCGTCGGCCGCGCCGCCGGCGTCCAGCAGGATGGTTTCAGCCTCATCGCGGCTCATGGTGCCTTAATTCGTCCCTCAACGGCCCTTCCAGGCGTCGGGAATATGCCTAGGAAGCTTGCCCGGCGCGAGGGCTATGAGATCGAGGCGAACCGACGCACCCGCCAGGCTCGGCCGACCGGCGGCCAGCGCCGCGCCGGCGCGCCGCAGCCGCTCGCGCTGGTCGAGCGTCACCGTCTCGAGCGCGATCAGCAGGTTGGTCCGCTGCTTGACCTCGACCACGGCCAGCACCTTGCCGCGCAGGGCCAGCAGGTCGATCTCCGCCTGCGGGGTGCGCAGGCGAAAGCCCAGGATGCGGTAGCCCTTGGCCATCAGCCAGAGCGCGGCCCAAACCTCGGCGCGCCGGCCCGACAGTCTGGACGCGGCGCCGCGCGCCTGCCGCACGCTGCTCATCGGCCCGCCCTCATCGCCATCGCCCGCTGGTAGACCTCGCGCCGCGAGAGGCCCAGCGCCCTGGCCACCTCAGCCGCCGCCTCGGCGGGCCGCAGCCGCTCCAGCGCGTCGGCGAGCGCGGTGTCGACGTCGGTGGCGCTGGCCTCGACCGCGTGGCCGGGTCCGACCAGGATGACCAGCTCGCCCTTCGGCGCCGTAAAGCGGGGGTCGGCGGCCAGGTCGGGCAGCGGCCCGCGCACGATGGTCTCGTAGAGTTTCGTCAGTTCACGGCAGACCACAGCCTCGCGTGCGCCCAGCACGGCGGCCATGTCGGCCAGGCTGGCCGCCAGCCGCGAGCCGCCCTCGAAGAACACCAGCGTCGCGCGGATCGGCGCCAGTTCCTCCAGGAAGCTGCGCCGCGCGGCGCTCTTCGGCGGCGGAAAGCCCGCGAACAGGAAGCGGTCGGTGGGCAGGCCCGCAGCCGACAGCCCGGCCAGCAGGGCCGAGGCGCCGGGGATCGGGAAGACGGGGAACCCCTCGGCCGCCGCTTCGCGAACGATGCGGTAGCCGGGGTCGGACACCAGCGGCGTCCCGGCGTCGGAGATCAGCGCCACCCGCTTGCCCTCGGCCAGAGCGGCGAGCGCGCGGGGCCGCGTGCGTTCGGCGCCGTGCTCGTCGTAGCGCTCCAGTTTCGCCGATAGTCCGTAGGCGGAGAGAAGCTTGCCGGCGACACGCGTGTCCTCCGCCAGCACCAGGTCGGCGGCGGCCAGCACGTCCAGCGCCCGCAGCGTGATGTCGCGCAGGTTGCCGATCGGCGTCGCCACCACATACAGCCCCGGCGCCAGCGGCGCATCGTCCAGGGCGGGGGGCGGAGGGCGTCGGGCCATGGCGGAGGGTTCGCCGGAGAGTCGTCAGAACGCAAGCGCCTTCCCCCGGTACGGGGGAAATGTCGCCAATGGCGAAGCCGGGCGACAATGGGGGAAGTGTCTTCTGCCGTTCGACTTCCCCATCGACCCTCCAGCCTGCGGCTGTCGGGCCACTTCCCCCGTACCGGGGGAAGACGCTAGGTCGCCAGCTCACTCGTCAGGCGGTCCAGCACCAGCCGCCCGGCCGGTGTCGCGCGCAGGCGCAGCGGGTCGTCCGCCAGCAGCCCCAATCCCACCAGGTCGGCGATCTTACCGGGTGGGATCTCCAACGCCGCGACCTCCGCCAACGGCACGCCCTCGACGATCCGCAGGCCGCTCAGCAGGCGCTCCTGCGCGGCCTCGCGCGGGTCGAGGATCTCGCGGGTGGCGAAGCCGAGGCCGATCTCGGCGACGCGGGCGATGTAGTCGGCGGGCCTCGCCGCCGCATAGGTCGCCTCGCGCACCCCGCCGATGGTGATCCGTCCGTGCGCGCCGGGGCCCGCGCCCACATAGTCCTGGCCCTGCCAGTAGATCAGGTTGTGGCGTGAGCGCGCCGCGGCGCCGCGGGCGTGGTTGGAGACCTCGTAGGCCTCGAACCCCGCGGCCTCCAGCACCGCCTGAGTGGTGTCGAAGAGTTCGGCGCCGGTCTCCGCGCCCGGCGGAGTGAACTGGCCGCGGCGCACGGCGCGGTCGAAGGCGGTGCCGGCCTCGATGGTCAGCTGGTAGGGCGAGACGTGCTCGGCGCCCAGGTCGAGGGCGCGGCCGAGCTCCTGCGCCCAGCTCGCCGGCGTCTGCCCGGGGCGGGCGTAGATCAGGTCGATCGACAGCCTCGGGAAGGCCCGTGTCGCCGCCTCGGCGGCGCGGACCGCGGTGGCGGCGTCATGGTTGCGGCCGAGGAACCTCAGCTGCGCGTCGTCCAGCGACTGCAGGCCCAGCGACAGCCGGTTCACGCCGGCGGCGGCAAAGGCGTCGAACCGCGCGGCCTCGGCGTCGGTGGGATTGGCCTCCAGCGTCACCTCCAGGTCCGGCGCGGGCGTCCAGAGCCGCCGCGCCGCCGCCACCATCTCCGCCGCCCAGGCCGGGTCCATCAGCGAGGGCGTCCCGCCGCCCAGGAAGATGGAGACCAGTTCCCGCGGGCCGGTCAGCGCGGCCTGCGCCGCCAGGTCGGCGACGATGGCGCGGGCGAGCGCGGCGGGCTCCTCGCCCTTGCGGTCCTTGAACACGTTGAAGTCGCAATAGGGGCAGATGCGCGCGCAATAGGGCCAGTGGATGTAGACCCCCAGCTTCGCCAGAGTGGTCACAAGAGCGCGGCCTTCAGCTTGGCGAAGGCCCGCGCGCGATGGCTCATGGCGTCCTTCGCGGCGGGGTCCATCTCGCCGAAGGTCTGCCCGCCGCCCTCGGGAATGAAGATCGGATCGTAGCCGAAGCCCCGGTCGCCGCGCGGGGGGAAGGTCAGCCTCCCGTCCACCCGGCCCTCGACGACGACGGCCGGGCCGCCCGGCCAGGCGACCGCGAGTGCGCAGGTGAACCAGGCGGCGAGGTCGCCGGCCCCGCCCTCCTCCTCGATCCGCTCCTCGACCTTGGCCATGGCGACGGTGAAGTCGCGGCCGGGCCCGGCCCAGCGCGCCGAATGGATGCCGGGCGCCCCGTCCAGCGCCGCGACCGACAGTCCGGAGTCGTCGGCGAGCGCCACCAGGCCGCTGGCCTCGGCCGCCGCCCGCGCTTTCAAGAGCGCGTTGCCGGCGAAGCTGGTTTCCGTCTCGTCCGGCTCGGCCAGGCCGAGCTCGCCGGCGGTCACCAGAGGGAAGCGGTTCTCCAGGATCTCGGCCAGCTCGCGGGCCTTGCCGGGATTGTGGGTCGCCACCACCAGCCGGGTTCCAGGCTCCAGCTTCAACGCCATGGACTTAACCCCTTCTTCATCGGGGAGGGACCATAGCGCCGGCCCGCTCTGTTGCATTGCGAAAGTTTAATATCGTTACTCGATATTAATTTGATCGCTAATCGATGCGGGAATATTGACTGTCGACATCGGGACGGAACACCGCCCCAAAAATCCGCTGCACTGCAGCAAATCGAACGAAAGGATACGACGATGATTTCGACGATGATGAAAGCCTTCGACCGCGCCTCCCTGGGCATCTTCATGGCGCTCGCCCTGACGCCGATGCTGGCAGTCGCCGCCGCCGCCGCGATCCACTAGGCTTTAAGCCTTGCGGTTCGTCCGACCCGCTCCCGCTGCCGCCATCCCCAAAGGCGCAGCCCGAGCGGGTTTTGGCGTCGCGAGCGGCCGGGGAGGACATTGGATGCGCGCGCTTGGACCGGGATCGGTCTCCAGCTTCCTGAAGATCATCCTCGACGTGGTCTTCGCCGCCCTGTGGATCGGCCTGGGCGCGGTGGGGCTAGCGGTGCTCGCCGCCCTCCTGTTCAGCTTCAATCCCGACATCTTCCCCGGCGTGATGAGCGCCGACGTCGCCCAGGTCGCGAGCCGCGGGCCGCTGTTCGCCCTGGCCTTGCTGGCCTTCGGCATCTTCGTTGGCGGCGTATTGGTGATCGTCGACGCCTTGCGGCGGATCTTCATGACGCTGACGGCCGGCGATCCATTCCATCCGCGCAATGTCCAGCGCCTTCGCCTGATCGGCGTGATGCTGGGCGCGTTGGAAATCTGGCGGTACGTGATCTGGTGGCTCGGCCCGATGCTTCCGTCCATGAAGCGGGAGGACGCCGACTTCAACCTGACGGCCTGGTTCTCCGTCTTCGTCGTCTTCGTCCTGGCCGAGGTGTTCCGCGAGGGCGCGCGGCTTCGGCGCGAAGCCGAGCTGACGATCTGAGGGACGCCTGAGCCGCATGCCGATCCGGGTCCACCTCGACCGTGTCCTGCTCGAACGGCGCATGTCGCTGACCGAGCTCGCCGACCGCGTCGGCGTCACCATCGCCAACCTCTCGATCCTGAAGACCGGCAAAGCCCGCGCCGTGCGCTTCTCCACCCTGGCGGCGCTGTGCCGCGAGCTGGACTGCCAGCCCGGCGACCTGCTGCTCTACGAACCCGGCCCCGCCGACGAGCTCCCGGACGACGACAGCGACGAGTGACGGTCATTAAGGACCCTTCTCCCGCAGGGGGAGAAGGACGACGTAGACATCTCTCTTTCGCGCTGCGGTGCAACTAATCAGCGTCACAGTGGGAAGCCCTGCAATCTCAAAGCTTCGCTCATATATGCGCCGCACAATGCTGCGTTGCACAAAAGGAGTGTCACTCATGATCGCTGCGTTTGGACGCTTCCTCGACGCCCTGTTCGCGCCGCTCGCCCGCGAGCTGGAGCGGATGCCCGCGTCGGCCTTCCGCCACCTGCTGGCCGGCCTCTAACGAAGACCGACTTTAGCAAGATTGGGCGCGGCCGGCCGGGCTCCTACCCGCCGGTCGCCGCCTTCTGCAGGGCGATCAGTTCGCCGATGCCCTTTCGCGCCAGGGCGAACAGGGCCTCGAACTCCGCTTCCGAGAAGCCGCGCTTCTCGCCGGTGGCCTGGATCTCCACGATGTCGCCGTGACCGGTCAGGACAAAGTTGGCGTCCGCCTCGGCGTTGGAATCCTCTTCGTATTCGAGATCGAGCACTGGGGTTCCGTTGAACACCCCGCAGCTGATCGCCGCCACCTGGTCGAGGATCGGGTCGCTGGTGATCAGGCCTTCGTCCAGCATGTATTTCGTGGCCAGCCGCAACGCCACCCAGGCGCCGGTCACCGAGGCCGTGCGGGTGCCGCCGTCGGCCTGGATCACGTCGCAGTCGACGGAGATCTGCCGCTCGCCCAGCGCCTTCAGGTCCACGACGGCGCGCAGGCTGCGTCCGATCAGCCGCTGGATCTCCTGGGTGCGCCCCGACTGCTTGCCCTGCGCCGCCTCGCGGCGGCCCCGCGTATGGGTCGCGCGCGGCAGCATGCCGTACTCGGCGGTGACCCAGCCCTGGCCCTTGCCGCGCAGGAAGCCCGGCACCCCCTCTTCCAGGCTCGCGGTCACCAGCACCTTCGTATGACCAAACGAGATCAGGCACGATCCCTCCGCGTAGCGGTTGACGCCGGTCTCCAGGGTCACGGACCGCAGCGTGTCGGCGAGGCGTTCGGACGGACGCATGGCGGGAACTCCTGAAGATGTCGGGCGGCTTGCGCCGACTGAGGCGGCGCTTATCCTAGATCGACGAGGTCCAGTCCATGGACGCCAGCAAGACGCATCGCCTGACGAACTAAGTGAGCAGCCCCCTCTTCGCCCGCGGCCCTTCCCTGGCCGAGCTCGACGAACGCGCGCGCGATATCTTCCGGCGCATCGTGGAGAGCTATCTGGAGACCGGCGAGCCCGTGGGGTCGCGCACCCTCTCCAAAGGCGGCCTGCCGCTGTCGCCGGCCTCGATCCGCAACACCATGCAGGACCTGACGCAGCTCGGCCTGCTGGGCGCGCCGCACGTCAGCGCCGGCCGCCTGCCCACCCACGCGGGCCTGCGCCTGTTCGTCGACGGCCTGCTGGAAGTGGGCGACGTCGGCGAGGAGGAGCGGCGCTCCATCGAGGCTAGGCTGCACGCCCACGGGCGCAACTTCGAGGACGCGCTCAACGAGGCCAGCGCCATCCTCTCCGGCCTGGCGGGCGGGGCGGGCGTGGTGGTCACCCCGAACCGCGACGCGGGCGTCAAGCATGTGGAGTTCGTCTCGCTGGGCGTCGAGCGGACGCTGGCGATCATGGTCTTCGCCGACGGCACGGTGGAGAACCGGCTGATCCGCCCGCCGGCCGGGGTCACCCCCTCGGCGCTCACCGAGGCCTCCAACTTCCTCAACGCGCGCCTGCGCGGCCGCACGCTGAGCGAGGCCAAGGTCGACCTGCGCGCCGACCTCGACCAGGCCCGGCGCGAACTCGACGCCACCGCCGCGCGGCTGGTGGAGGACGGGCTGGCGGCCTGGGGCGGCGGCGAGGCGGAGGACCGCGCGTTGATCGTCCGCGGCCGGGCCAATCTTCTGGAGGAGGCCGGCGCCGCAGAGGACCTCGAGCGGGTCCGCTCGCTGTTCGAAGACCTGGAGCAGAAGGAGCAGCTGATCCAGCTGCTGGACGGGGTGCGCGAGGGCGCCGGCGTGCGCATCTTCATCGGCGCGGAAACCCGGCTGTTCTCGCTTTCGGGTTCCGCTGTC
>NZ_JAQGIZ010000233.1 GCF_028290885.1 Phenylobacterium sp. | reverse complement strand
CTGCGCGCCGCCGGCGAGGCCGCGCTCGTCCGCCACCTGCAGCGCCAGGTCGGACGCACGCTGATGGGGCTGGTCGAGCGTGACGGCATCGCCCGCGCCGAGGACTTCACCGAGATCGCCTTCACGGGGCCGGCCGCCATCGGCGATATCGTTGCGTTCAAGGTCACCGACCACGATGGCCGCCGCGCATTGGCCGGCGTCCGCGTGCTGGAGGCGGCGGAGTGACCTGGACCGGAGGTTGCCAGTGCGGGGCGGTGCGCTTCCGCATCGACGGCGAGCTGGGCAAGCCCAGCATCTGCCACTGCCGCATGTGCCAGAAGGCCACCGGCGGCTTCTTCGGGCCCTATGTTCCGGCGCAGATCGCCGACGTCACCTGGACCCGCGGCGCGCGCAAACGCTTCCAGAGTTCGAACAAGGTCTGGCGTGGCTTCTGCGGCGACTGCGGCACGCCGCTGACCTTCGAGAACCAGCCAGGCGTCATCGACCTGGCGATCGGCGTCTTCGACGACCCGGCGCCCTTGAAGCCCGACGTGCAGCTCGGCAGTCCGGACCGGTTGCCCTGGGTGGACGAACTGCCCGCCTTGCCGAGCCGGGAGCAGGACGAGCCGAGGACCGCCGCCTATCTCTCCGACCTCGTGAGCTACCAGCACCCGGATCATGAGACCGAGGCCTGGACGCCGCGCATTTCCTCCACCTAGCCGTCATCCCGGTTTCGTTCCGGACGCCGCCGAGCAGGCGCTCGTCTCAGAACGGCCGGATGGTGGCGATCTGCTGGCTTTCGAGCTTGAATCGAACCTTCTCGCCGACGGTCAGGTCCTTCAGCAAGGCCGTCTTGCTGACGAGAAAAGGCTGGGTTCCCGCGGGCCAGTTCAGCGCTTCCACCGGCTCGTAGGCGATGGTGACCCGACCGGTGTCCGGGTCGATCACCTTCACGACCCCGACGATTTCAGGCTCGGTGAACGGCTTGGCGGGTTTGGCGGACGGCGCCGAGCCGCCAGCGGGCGGGCCGCCCTTGCCGCCGCCGCCCCCACCACCGCCACCGCGCCCGCGGCCTCCGCCGCCCTGGGCCTGCGCGGCGCTTGCGGCCACCAGGCAAATCATCAGCAGGGGCACGAGGCGTTTGAGCATGATCAGCCAGCAGTTGCGGCGCCCCTGGCGCCAAAATGAGGCTGGAGCGTTTCCGGACTGTCTTGGATCACGGGCTCCAGGAAATCTAGCTGTCGGCGTCGACGGGCCCGCCAAACCCGGGCAGTGACCATTTCCAGAGGATGGCGCCCGCGCGGATGCAAAGGGCGACCATGAACCCGGCAATTCCGGCAGGGATGGTGGGCGTCCCCATCAGCCCCAGCACAACGAAGGTCGCCGCCCCTGCGAGCGCAGGTGTCACGTAGAGCTCCCGCTGCAGCAGCACCGACGGCTCGTGGGCCAATACGTCTCGGATCACCCCGCCGAAGGTGGCGGTGAGCACGCCCATCACCACGGCGGAGAACGGCGGCACGCCGAGCGAGCTCGCCTTGAGCGCGCCGACCACCGCATAGGCGGCCATCCCGACCGCATCGAGCCAGGTCAGGATGCTGCCGCGGAAGCGCTTGGGCCCGAGAATCCACACCGCCGCCGCCGCCACGAGGCAGACGACGAGGTACTGCGGCCGCGCCACCCAGAACACCGGCGCCCCGATCAGCAGGTCGCGCAGCGTGCCACCGCCGACGCCGGTGACCGCGGCGAAGAAGCCGAAGGTGACGATGTCGTGCTTGCGCCGGGCGGCGGCCAGCGCCCCGGTCGCGCCGAACACCGCCACCGCGGCATAGTCGAGGACGGTGAGGGTGGCGGCCAGGCGATCCATGCGCGGCACCCTCGCAAGCGGACGTGACGGGACGCAAGCCTGCGGCTAGAAGCGCCCGCATGACCGAACCCAAACGCGGCTGGTTCCAGCGGCTCACGGAAGGCCTGTCGCGCTCCTCGAAGCAGATGGGCGAGCAGATCACCCAGGCCTTCGTCGCCAAGGAGCCGCTCGACCAGGCCAAGCTCGACGAGCTGGAGGAGATGCTGATCGAGGCCGACCTCGGCCCGCATTCCGCCGCCCGCATCACCCAGCGCTTCTCCGACGAGAAGTTCGGCAAGAGCGTCGATGAAGCCGAGATCAAGGAGGCCCTGGCCGCGGCGATCGGCGACGAGCTCTCGGCCCGACAGGGCGACTTCGATGCGCTTTCCGGCCCGCGGCCCTACATCGTCCTGTTTATCGGGGTGAACGGCTCGGGCAAGACCACCACGCTGGGCAAGATCGCGGCCGATCTCACTGGGCGCGGCGCCAAGGTGCTGGTGGTGGCGGGCGACACCTTCCGCGCCGCGGCCGTGGAGCAGCTGAAGGTCTGGGCCGAGCGCGCCGGCGCCGACTTCATGTCGCGGCCGCCCAACTCCGATGCGGCGGGCCTCGCCTTCGACGCCGTCGAGCGGGCGCGGGCCCAGGGCTACGACGTGGTGCTGATCGACACCGCCGGCCGGCTGCAGAACAAGCAGGGCCTGATGGACGAGCTGCACAAGATCATCCGGGTGGTGAAGAAGATCGATCCCGATGCGCCGCACGAGACCCTGCTGGTGCTGGACGCCACGGTGGGGCGCAACGCGCTGGCCCAGGAGAACATCTTCGGCAACCAGATCGGGGTCTCCGGCATCGTCATGACCAAGCTCGACGGCACCGCCCGCGGCGGAGTGCTGGTGCCGGTGGCGCAGGCCTCCGACAGTCCCATAAAGCTGATCGGGGTAGGCGAGGGGATCGAGGACCTGCAGCCGTTCAACGCGCGCGCCTTCGCCCGTTCGCTGGTGGGCCTGACGGAACCTGCCGCATGAGCCCGAAGGCCATCAAGGCAGTGCGTTACTTCGTGGACTACGCAGGCCTGGCCGCTTTCCTGGCGACGCTCGCGATCACCCGCAGCGCGGTCACCGCCAGCTGGGCCATCGTCGCCGGATCGGTGCTGGCGCTGCTGGTCGGCTTCGTCCTGGAGCGGCGCCTGGCGCCGATGCCGCTGGTGACCGCGGTGCTTGGGCTGATCTTCGGCGGCCTGACGATCTTTTTCCACGACGAGCGGTTCATCAAGGTCAAGCCGACCATCCTCTACACGGCCTTCGGGCTGTTCCTGATCACCGGCGCCCTGCGCGGGAAGAATCCGTTGAAGGTCCTGATGGGCGACGCCTTCCACCTGCCGGACCCGGTGGTCCGCACGCTCACCCTGCGCTACGCCCTGTTCTTCTTCGCCCTGGCGCTGGCCAACGAGGCGGTGTGGCGCACACAGAGCACGCTCACCTGGGGGGTGTTCAAGTTCCCGGGCACGCCGATCCTGATCTTCCTCTTCGCGCTGAGCCAGGCGCCCCTGATGATGAAGCACATGCCGGACGAGGAGCCCGCGGACGGCAAGCCCCCGACGGACGTCCCCTAGTGTGCTGGGTTCGCCTCATCGACGACCATCCGCTGAGCGAACTTCAGAATCGGGACACTAGCGACGCCCACGGATCGTCTGTAATCAAATAGACGCAATCGTCCTCTAGCTTTGCGGTAAGCCTTGCGGGGACCACCGATGGCCAAGACAAAGTCAGGCGCGAAGGGCGGCATCGCCGCGCTGGATCAGTCGCCAAGCCACCTGCTGCATCGCGCGCTGCAGCGCGCGCTCGACATCTATGCGGAGGAATTCGGCGACGCCGGCATCACCCAGCGGCAGTTCGCGGTCCTCGCCGCGGCGGACGAACGCGACGGCGCGACCCAGGCCGATCTCGTGCGGATCACCGGCATCGACCGCTCGACGCTGGCCGACATGGCCCGCCGGATGATGGGCAAGGGCCTATTGGAGCGGGAGCGTTCGGCGCTCGACGGCCGGGCCAATGCGGTGCGGGTGACCGAGACCGGACGTGCGGCGCTCGCCGAGGCGCGGCCGAAGATGGCGGCGGCGGACGGCCGGCTCCTGAAGCTGATCTCCGGCGGCGGCCGCCGGACGACCTTCGTCAGCCTGCTGCGCGACCTGGTGAAGACCAGCGGCCCGGCCGAGCCCAAGGCGCCCAAGGTCAAGGCCCCGAAGGCGAAGGCCCACAAGGGCGGCAAGAAGGCGAAGAAGAAATTTGCCTAGTGTGCTGGATTTGAAGTTCGCCGCATTCACGGGCCATGCGCCGAGCGAACTTCAAATCCAAAAAGCACACTAGAAATATATACTTGCAAGTGTCCTTATCGATTCCGAAGTTCGCCAAAGCCAGCCGCAAGCGCTTGCGAACTTCGGAATCGGGACACTAGTGTAGGCCTTGGTCCCGCGCCTTCGGCTGGCCGGGCCCGGCGATCGTCGAGGGCCGCAGGTGGGGTGAGCGCAGGCGGTCATAGCTGACGTCGCCGAGCCTGCGAGTGATGATCTCAAGCATTGCGCGCCCATTCGTGCGGGCCGGCGGGGGCTCATCGAACACCTCACGCCAGAGCGCAGCAGCCTCCTCGTAGATTCGCTGTTCGCGACTCACCATGAGTGAGCAAACACGGTGATACGCGCTGCGTTCCGGGTTTAGGAAGGTTAATTATATTAGGAGCTTAAGTAGAGCTTGACCTGAGGTCATACTCGGATGTCGAGCAGCGAGCCGGGGCGCAGCAGCTTGGCCGGAGCTTCCGCCGCCGGATCGGGCCGAACCTCCGCCCGCTGAATCGGCGCCGCGGGCGTGAAGACCGCCGCCGCCTGGGGCGCGGCCGGCGCGCCGCTCCGGCCCATGGCCGCGGCGAAGAACGCCTTCTGCGCCGCCTGCCGCGCGGCGTCGGCGGCCGGGTTCGCGGCGGGCTGGACGGGTAGCGGGTTGGGGCGGATCGGCGTCACAGCGGGGCGGCTCGGTTATGGTTAACGCGCGCTCAATCTGCGGCCACTGGATCAACGCCCGGTTAACGCCCGCGCCATCAGCGCGCGAGCGTCGTCTTCGCTGAGGGGGCCGGTGTGCTTGGCCAGCACACGGCCGTCCTGCGCCACCAGGTAGGTCTCCGGAACGCCGGTGACGCCGAACTCGATGCCGGCGCGGCCGTCGCGGTCCACCAGGCGGCGCGCGAAGGGGTCGCCCAGCCGCGACAGGAAGGCCTGGGTGTTCTGCGGAGCGTCCTTGTAGGCGACGCCGACGATCGGCATGCGCCGGGCGCGCATCTCCATCAAAACGGGATGCTCCTCGGCGCAGGGTGCGCACCAGGAGGCGAAGAAGTTCACCAGCACCGGTCCCTGCCGCGTGGCCTCGCGGATCCGCACCGTGGCGCCGTCATCGAGGCTGGGCAGGCTCAGGTCGGGCATCGGCTTGCCGACCAGGGCCTGCGGCTGGACCTGCGGGTTGCGGTGCAGGGCGTAGGCGCCGAACAGCACGGCCAGCGCCGCCAGCGCGATCAGCGGCAGGGCCGCGAGCCAGCGGCTCATTTGCGCGCCAGCGCCTCGGCGCGCTTCCTCCAGCGCCGGGCATGGCCGAGCGACGTTGCGATCAGCACCGCGAACACCAGCGCCGTCAGCCCATAGGCGGGCCAGACGAAGAGGGCGTACTTGCCGGTTTCCAGGTGCAACATCCTAAAGGTCGTCCTCAGGCCCTGGCCGCGCGGAGCGCTGCGGCCTCGGCGCGCCGGCGCCACACCTCGCCGCGGATGCGCACCAGCCACAGCGACCCGAAGGCCGCCATATAGGCCAGCACCATCAGGATCACCGGCCAGTAGAACACCGGCGCCAGGGCCGAGCCGCCGGCGCGGAATACCGACGCGCCCTGGTGCAGCGTGTTCCACCAGGTCACGCTGTAGTGGATGATCGGCAGGTTGACCGCCCCCACCAGCGCCAGGATCGCCGCCGCGCGCGCGGCCTTGGTCTCGTCGTCCAGCGAGGCGCGGAGCGCGATGTAGGCGATGTAGATCAGGAACAGCGCCAGCACCGAGGTCAGGCGGGCGTCCCACACCCACCAGGTCCCCCACATAGGGCGGCCCCAGAGCGATCCGGTGGCCAGCGCCAGCAGGGTGAAGCCCGCGCCCAGCGGAGCGGCGGCTTGGGCGGCGGCGTCGGCCAGCGCGTGGCGGAAGACGAGCGCCAGGAAACTGGCGACGGCCAGGCAGGCGTAGACAAACTCGCTCAGCCAGGCGGCCGGGATGTGGATGAACATGATCCGCACCGTCGCGCCCTGCTGGTAGTCCTCCGGCGCGGTCCATCCGAGCCACAGGCCGGCCAGGCCCAGCACCAGGGCCAGGACCCCGAACAGCGGCGCGGCCCAGCGCGAGAACGCCATGAACCGCTCGGGGTTCGTCAGGAAGGCGGGCGCCGGGATCATCTAGTGTCCCGTTTCCGAAGTTCGACAGCGCAAGCTGCAACCCCGTTCGAACTTCGGAAGCGACAAGGACACCAGCAAGCCTTCGTTTCGAGTGTGGCTTGCCGATCTGAAGTTCCCAGCGGCGCTTGGGCAAACTGTGTGGGAACTTCAGATCTGCCACACTCGCCGGGCTTAGACCGCGGGCGAAACCCCGGCAAGCCGCCTAGGAATGCGGCGGCGGCGGAGCCTTGGGCGGCATTGGGGGCATGGGCGGCATCGGCGGCCTGCGCTCCATGTTCACCATCACCTTCATCGGCCCCATGGGCATTATCGGCCCCATCGGTCCGATCATCAGCATGGGCAGCTCGTCGAACACCTTCTTCTGCGACGGCTCGAGCTGATCGTAGAAGCGCTTGGTGGCCTCGATCCGGACGTGCATGGCGGCGGTGTGGGCGGCCATTTGCGCCTCCATCTCGGCCAGCCGCTGAGGCGTGGTCTTGGCGTCGTGGTGGTCGGACATCTCGACCATGTGCTCGTGCTCATGCGCCGGCTTGACCGCCGCCAGGTAGGCGGCGAGCGCCGGCTCCTGCGACGCCTTCAGCTGCAGCATGGTCCGCAGGTGCTCGGCGGCGTCCACGTGCGCCCCGCCGTGGCGGACGTACATCTGGCGTCGTCTCCGTCGCCGTGGCGGATGATCACGGTGCGGTCCTGGCGCTCGGCGCGGGCGTGGTCGTCCGGCTCGGCCTGCGCATAGGCCGTCGCGGCGGTGGCCGCAGAAAGGACGAAGGCCGCCCCGGCGAGATAACCCATCCATGGCCGTGACATCGGTGTCTCCTGTTCCGAAAGGTCGAGCTTCACCGTCAGGCCGGATATTGGCGAAACGGCGCCATGCGAAATGAAGCTTTGGTAATGTCGGCGGGGGCCTAGGCCGGCTCAGGAGAGCGCGTTGCGGCAGGCCGCGGCCATGGCCAACGGACCCAACGCCACCGCGGCCGCCGCGTAGGCGCAGAGCAGGGCGAAGCCGGCGCTCCACGGCAGGCCGCCCGCGAAGGCGGCCAGCGCCCCGCCGCCGAAGATCACCGGCGGCACGAACAAGGGCAGGACGATCACCGCG
>NZ_JAQGIZ010000221.1 GCF_028290885.1 Phenylobacterium sp. | reverse complement strand
CGCGGCGCCCCCTCGCGCGGGGCCGGCGCGCGCCCTGCGCGGGCAGGCCGTCCCCCGATGGGCATGACCAGCGGTGGGTCCTCTCGCGCCGCAACGGGTTCCAGCGCCGCGACCAGTTCGGGTTCCGAAGGCGGTTCGGGCGAGAGCGGCGGGGTCATGGTGACGACCGGGTCGGGCTCCGGTTCCGGCAGGGGCTCCGGAGCGGGCGCCGGCGTGGCGGCGACAAAGAATGCCCGCGGTTCGGGCTCCGGTTGCGGGACGGGCGCGGCGGCCGGCGCGCTGGGCGGCGGGGTGGCCCTCGGCAGGGCGCCCAGGCGGATCGGCGCCTGGGGCAGGCTCGGCCAGGGGCTCTTCCTGGCGAACGGATTGGCGTCGTCGTTCCGGAAAGGCGTCATGCGAGGTCCCCGATGTCTGGCGACCCTCACGCCCGAGTTCGGCGCTTGTGTGACCGCCCTGCGGCGCTCACCGGACGCTCTTCGCCAAGCGTCCCTCGCCGGACGCCCCTCACCAGACGTCCGGACGCCCCTCACCAGACGTAAGGGATGATCCGCTTGGTGCGGGTCATGTAGGCCCGATACGGTTCGCCGATCCCCTCGGCGAGCGCCCGCTCCTCCACGCCCATGCGGATGGAGTAGGCGACGAGCTGGACCGCGACGAGGATCAGCGGCGCCAGCGCGAAGCGGAGCGAAAGCCCGATGCCGAGCGCCGTCAGCAGCGCGCCGGCGTAGGACGGGTGGCGCAGCAGCCGGTAGGGCCCGGTCTCCACGACCGGCTGGTCGGTGGTGACCTTGACCACATAGGTGAAGTAGCGCCCCAGCGTGGTGACGCTCCACACCCGCAAAGCCATGCCGGCCAGCGCCACCGCCGCGCCGGTCCAAAGCGCCCACTCGCCTAACAGCGGCCCGGGCGTATGGCGGCCCCAGAGCCCGAACGCGACCCAGTAGCTGGCGCCCACCAACCCCCAGACGAGAATAAGGCTGCCGCCGTCGCGGGTCTTGGCCTCGGCCCGGCGCACCCGGCTCGCGTAGAGCTCCATGCAGATCAGCAAGCCCACCAGTACGAGCGGGACGAGGCGGTCGACGGGCGGTGTCATGGCCCCTAGCTGTCCTGGGTCTCGTCGGCGTTGTTCATGATGTGCTGGTAGACCGCGCTCGCCATGCCGCGCACGGTGCGGGCTGCGGTGGTCAGGGCGGCGTCGCCGACCAGGGTCGCCCCCTCCGAGGCCATCTGGTCCAGCTCGTCGGCGATCGCCGAGAGCTTCTGGTAGACGGCGATGTCGGACACCTCGGCCATGCGGCTACCCCTACAACCCGCCGCCGGCTTCGTAAAACCGGCCATTGATGGCTTACGCTCAAGCTTCAGTCCCCGCTAACCACGTAAGTTCACCGTGGATTGACCGGGAGGGGCGTAAGACAGCGATGTCGCCAATCGGGGTCCCGCAAGGTGTTTCCAACCATTCCCGTCAGGATCACGCGTCTCGTCTCCGCCCTGCTCGTGCTGAGCTGCGCCGTCATGCTGGTCGCCCCCCTGTCACTTGCCTCCGCGGTATCGCCCGGCAGCGAGGTGATCGGCGGCCTGATCTTCTACGGCGTGACGGCCGGGGCCTACGGCGTGCTGCCCTTCGTGCGGCGCGGCGACATCGCCATGGTGGCCATCTGGCTGGTGCTGGCGGTGGGCGTGGCGCCCTGCGTCGAGGGCCGCGAGCTTTCGGCCCCACATATGTTCGCCGACATGGCCGGCGTGCTGATGGCCGCGGTCCCGATCTACCTCGCCCGCTACCGCCAGATCGTCCAGGGCGACATGCGCCAGCACCGCCGCCGCGACACCGACGCGGCCGCTACTTCAGGTCCTGCAGCCAGCTGATCACCGCCGCCTCCAGCGCGACGCGCCGGCCGCTCCAGCTGTGGTCGGTCGCCTCGTGCCGCACGGTGACGGACTTGCCGCCCGCGTCCTGCACCGCCTTGGCCAGCCGCTCGGCGTTCGGCGCCAGGCCGTCGTCCGAGGTCAGCACCAGCAGTGGCCTGCCGGCCAGACCCTTGGCCACCGCCGCGTCGAACGAAAGCCTCGGCGAGAAGCCGATGATCTCGTCGGCCATCTTCTCGGGCGAGGTCCCTGCCAGGCTCTCCATGTCGCCGGCCATCGACTTGGCGACGATCGGCCTGGCCGCGGGGACAGCCCCGCGACCGCCCATGTCGGCGGCCGAGATCAGCACCGCGCCCGCGAGGCCGGGGTCCTGAGCCGCTGTCAGCGCCGTCACCCAGCCGCCCATGCTGTGGCCGGCCAGCACCAGCCGTTTCGTGTCGACCTGCAGGGGTCCGGCGTTGGCCGGGTCGCGCACGAAGGCCAGCACCGCCTTGGCGTCGGCGAGGTTGCCTTCGAAGCTGAAGGTTCCGGGGCTGCCCCAGGAGCCGCGGTAGTTGAAGGTGACCACGTTCCAGCCGGCGCGCCGGATCGCCTGCGCCAGGTCGAGGTTCTTCTCGTTGCCGGGCAGGCCGTGCAGCAGGACGACCGTCGGGTGCGGCCCTGCGCCGCCGGCCAGGTAGGCCACGCCGTTGATCAGCACCCCGCCGCTCGGGATGTGCAGCACCTCCATCCGCGGCGGGTGCGCGGCGTCGGGCGCCGGGTCGGTGTAGACGGCGGCGGGGATGTTCGCGGGCTGGGCGAGTGCCGGCGACGCGCCCAGCGCCAGGATCGCCGCCAGAAGGATCGCGCGTCTCATGGCAGTTCCAGACGGTAGGTCTTCGCGGCCGTGCCGCTGAACAGCGCGGTCTTCTCGTCGGCGCTGTAGCCCTTGGCGATGCGCTTGAACGCGTTCCACAGGGTCGCATAGGTGCAGCTGCCCATGTCCACCGGGAAGTTGCTCTCGAACATGCACCGCTGCGGCCCGAAGGCCTCGATGCAGGTCTCGATATAGGGCGCCCATTCGGCGGCGAGCTCTCCCGACGGTGAGCGGGGCTCGGCCAGGAACGACGGGAAGTTGCAGAAGGCCATGGCCAGGCCGCCCAGCTTCACCACCACGTTCTGCGACCTGGCGAGTTCATGGATGTTCTTGCGCCAGGTCGGGAAGCGCTCCTCCAGCCGCCCCTGGTAGCTCGCCCGGCCGACCGGGGTGCCGACGTGGTCGAGGATGATGGTGGTGTCGGGGAACGCGCGGGCGAGGTCGATGACCTCCGGCAGCTGCGGCTCCAGCAGCCAGGCGTCGAACGTCAGGCCCATCGGCGCCAGGTGTTTGAAGCCCTTGCGGAACTGGTCCGAGAGATAGAGGCCGGCCTCCACCCGGTTGAGCGGGCCCAGCACCTCCTGATCCGCCTCGAACGAGGCCGAGTTGCGGATGCCGCGGAAGCGGCCGCCGCCGGCCCGGACGTGCGCCTCCAGCACCGGCGCCACGCCATCGCCTAGCGTGAGGTCCGCGCGGCTGACGATGCCCGCGCAGGCGCGGGTCTCGCCGTACATCCCGCTGGCGCTCATGGCGGCGACGCCGTTGACGAACTCGGTTTCGCCGACCGGCCGCATCTCCACCGGCCCCTCGGCCTTGTAGAAGGCGCCGCACTCCACGAAGACCGTGGCTATGACGTTATGGCCGCTGCCGGTGTCGGCCAGGAGCTCGTCCAGCAGGTAGCGCCGCGCGTCGGCGATGGCAGTGATGAACGGATGCTCCGGCGCGCCGGATCCGCTGGGGGGCGCGGCCTGGTTCCGGCGGTCCCACAGGTGATGGTGCGGATCCACGATCGGCAGATCGGGCTCCAGAATGGCTTCGGCCATGCGGATCGTCTCCTCGCGGCCTCTTCAGGGGCCCGTCGGACGATCCTCGCCTATCGGCGGGCGCGGCGGCAAACCAAAACGCGGATTAGAGCTCTGCGATGGAGTCCGCGGGGAAGGCGAAGGCCCTGAACCTGCCCGGCAGGCGCAGCGCCGCGCGGGTGGCTTCCCGCAGGTTCTGGAACCGGGCGGCGGCCTGGGCGCTCACCGCCCATTCGTCGCGGCCGGTCTCACGGACGAGGTACTCCAGCCCATTCTGGCTGGTACGCGCGACAACTGCGGCGAATGCCATGCTCGTGTCTCCTGCGTTCGGCGAACCTGTTCTGTTTCGGTTCAATCCGTCGGAGACGCTTCAAGAGCTGTGCCGTAGCCTCAGCTTGGCGGCCCCGCGCGGCGGGCGAGCAGGGCCGAGCCCTCCGGCGTGATGTCCCAGCCCTCGCGGCTGCGTTCGGCCAGGCCCAGCTCGGTGAGCGCGCGCGCCGCGCCGATGTTGATGAACGGCGCGTCCTTGCCGGCCTTCTTGAGGGCCAGGTTCTGCAGCGCGTTGAGTTGGGCGTCGTTCAGGTCGTCCATCCGCCGACCCTACACCCTGTGCGGGCGGCCGCGCCGAGCAAAGATTGGTTTCCCGGCTGGCGTGGAACAAGTCGGCCGATCAGGAAGAGCGAGCACGCAAAAACTCTAGCCCATGATCTTCAGGATCAGGCCCAACACCGCCATGGCCAGGAAGACCCACATGGCGATCGAGAAGCCGACAGCCGCCAGCAGGCCGAAGACGCGGCCCGACCGGTGGGCCGGGCGGTGGCCTTTGTCCTCCACCGGTGGTTTCGTCCCATCCCCGTCCACGCCACCTCGCCCCGCCGCCTTTGTTGAAAGTGCGAGACCCTGTGGTTCGCGAGCGCTGGCGGTCATGGATTAAGGGGCCACGTCCCGGCGCGCCGCGCAAGGGTCTGCGGTTACGCTTCGAACGCACCGGCCCAAGACGTTGACGACGCTACGGCGCCTTCGCCGGAAGCACCGCCGCGAGCTCCACGTCGAAGACCAGTGTCGCGTTCGGCGGGATGCCGCGCTTCTGGGTGACCTGGGCGCTGGCCGCCTGGGGGCCGGGGGTGAACGGGCGCCCGGGGCCGTAGGCGAGGTACGGCGGCATGGTGATCCGCCAGCGGTCGCCCGGCCGCATCAGCTGCAGGGCCGCGCTCATCCCGGGAATCACCTCCTTCACCGCGAAGGTCGAGAGCCCGCTCCCGTCGTCCGGCGAAGTCGAGAACACCTCGCCGTCCTCGAGCCGGCCCACGTAGCGCATGGCCACGCTGTCGGCCCGCGTCGGATGGGCGCCCGCAGCCGGCCCCGAAGCCAGCACCTCGTAGCGCAGGCCCGGCAGGGCTACGGTCTTGCCCCTGGGCTCGGCGGAGGCGGCCGGCGTCCCGCCCAGGACGACAAGACCGGCGAGGGCGAGGGCGGCGGCAAGCGGTCGACTCATGGCTTCACTATAGGCCGCGCGCGCGCCATCTCCACAGCGGCCCCGCTCTGGATTACCGTCTCTTAAGTGAGTCTGGCCCAGACGGGGTCCGGGCCGCGACAGGGAGAGACAGACGTGAAACTCAAGACGATCGGCCTGGCGCTCGTCGCCACAGGCTTCATGGCGAGCACAGCGCTCGCCCAGACGGGCACGATGCAGCCCATCCCCAACCCGCCCGAAAAGGCGAAGCCGATGCATAAGGCCAAGAAGAAGCATGCGGCCAAGCCGGCCGCCGCCGCCGACGCGAAGGCTCCCGCCGCCGAAGCCAAGGCTCCGGCCGCCGCGGCCCCAGTGAAGAAATAGCGCCGCCGCGCTCCTCCTCCGCTCCGGGCGGGGGAGGGGGGCGAAGGTCAGCGGCCGGACAGGCGCTTCCAGATCAGCGCCGTGCGGACGGACGCGTCCGGCCCCGGGCCATCGGGCGCCGGGGCGCAGGCAATCCCGTTGTTGCCCGGGTCCTGCCACTGCACATAGGCCGGCGAGGCGCGCGGGATGTCGTAGAAGCCGGCCGCATGGGCGGCCTTGCAGTTCGGGAACGGCTTGGTCAGGTCCAGGGCCGGATCGCGGAAGGCGTAGGCCACGCGCGCGCCGATCTCGGGATGCATCCGGCTCAGGCCGAACAGGATGACGGCCGAGCAGGCCAGCATCCACAGCACCATGAGGCCGAAGCCCCCGCCGCCGGCATATCCGCCGCGGTCGCTGTCCTGTACTTCGTCCATTCGCCTCGGTCCTTCCGCGGACCCTCATCCTGCCCGGCTAGGGTGAAACTTCGGTTCATTTCGGCCGAGTAAACCGGCTTTTCAGTCCGGAAACTATCGCCGCGCCGGCTGCCCACCACGTTCGAGAACAAAATCAGAACGCACCTCTTTTTCGGACCTATCACGTTAGGCGAACGGTGGTACGCCAAATGCGGCTGGGCTGGTTGGGACGCGGCATTGGCAAGGGCTCAACTGGCGCCGCTGGCGCTCGCGGCGGTGCTGGCCGCCGCGCCGCCTGGACGGCCGCACGGTCGCGACGGGGCGTTGAACCCTCCAGCCGTGGAACCTCTCCGCAAGTCCCCACGTTGGGCCGCGCGTATCTTTCGAAACGGATTCGC
>NZ_JAQGIZ010000180.1 GCF_028290885.1 Phenylobacterium sp. | reverse complement strand
CGCCCATGAAGCCGGTCGGCACCGTCCACATCGCCACCGCGCGCACCAACCACGGCCTGATGCACCGCCAGGAATTCTTCGAGGTGGAAGACCGCATCGGCATCCAGTTGGCCGCCGTGCAGTCGGCGCTGGAGATGCTGCGGGATCGGATGACCTGAGGGCCACAAATTCCGCTCCTCCCCGCCCCGGGCTCGGCCAGGGGCCGACCCGAGGATAAACTCCGGCGGGGACCCAAGCGGGGTGTCAGCTTCCCGGTGGCTTGGACGCGGAACTTGCGGATTCAGCTTGAGCCCCCGCCTTCGCGGGCATGAGCGGTAGAGAAGGGCCATAGAGCGCCTTCGCCCGCGCTTCGAAACAACTCATCAGCCGGTCGACGGCATGGGCGAAGTTGGCGCTGAGCAGGGCTTCCAGCAGGCGGGACTTGAACTGGAAGTCGATGTCGAACTCGACGCGGGTTCCGCCGTCTTCGGCCTCGAAGAACTGCCAGCGGTTGGCGAGCCGCTTGAAGGGGCCGGAGAGCAGGGTGACGTCGATCTGACAGTTGGCGGCGTCGCGGCGCACCCGGGTCGAGAACCGCTCCCTCAGGAACGAGAAGCCAACCCCCGCTTCGGCGTCCACGGTCTCGACGCCATCGCCCAGCGAGCGGGCGTTCCAGATGCGCATGGAGGTGATCCACGGCACGAAGTCCGGATAGGCCATGACGTCGCCCACGAGGGCGAACAGCTGGTCCGGCGTGTAGGGCAGATGCTTTGAGACGTGGTGTTTCAAGGGCCCTCAGGCCGCGGCTTCCCGCGCGATCCGGGCGGCCTGCAGGCGGGCGAAGTCCTCGCCGGCGTGGTGCGACGAGCGGGTCAAGGGGCTCGCCGCCACCATCAGGAAGCCCTTGGCCCGGGCGATCTCCTCGTAGGCGTGGAACTCGTCGGGATGCACGAAACGGTCGATTGGGGCGTGTTTCCGAGTGGGCTGGAGATATTGGCCGATGGTGATGAAGTCGACGCCGGCCGAGCGCATGTCGTCCATCACCTGCATGACCTCTTCCTTGGTCTCGCCGAGGCCGACCATCACGCCGGACTTGGTGAACTGCTCCGGATCGCGCTCCTTCACCCGCTCCAGCAGCCGCAGCGAATGGTAGTAGCGCGCGCCCGGCCGGATCGAGAGGTAGAGCCGCGGCACGGTCTCCAGGTTGTGGTTGAAGACATCGGGTTTGGAATCGATCACCTCGTAGGCGGCGGCCACCGGCTTCCTGAGGAAATCCGGCGTCAGGATCTCGACGGTCGTACCGGGCGCGGCGGCGCGGATCGCGCGGACCACGGCGGCGAAGTGCCCTGCCCCGCCGTCGGCCAGGTCGTCGCGGTCCACCGAGGTGATCACCACGTGCTTCAGGCCCATCTTGGCCACGGCGTCGGCGACCCGGGGGGGCTCGGTCGGATCGAGCGCCTGCGGCTTGCCGGTCGCCACGTTGCAGAAGGCGCAGGCCCGCGTGCAGACGTCGCCCATGATCATCATGGTGGCGTGGCTCTTCGACCAGCACTCGCCGATGTTCGGGCAGGCCGCCTCCTCGCAGACGGTGACCAGGCCGTGGGCCTTCACGATATCGCGGGTGGCGTTGTAGCCGGCCGAGCCGGGCGCGCGCACCCGCAGCCACTCGGGCTTGCGCAAGAGCGGCGTCTCAGGGTTCGCCTGCTTCTCCGGATGGCGGGGGCGGATGGCGCCAGAGAGATTGTCGATGACCACGGCCATGGGCCCTAAATCGGCGGTCGCGGGCTCCGGATCAAGTCGCGAATGGCCAAGCCGCCCAGCTCACGCTGTGTAACCAATCTTTTCATCCCTGCAGCCGGGCGATAGGCTTGCGGTAACGATAACAAACGGGAGGTGCTGGCTCTTGTCGCGTTCCTTCGACGCCCACCAGGCGCAGACGACCCTGTTCGACGCCCTGGTGGAGGCCCGCCAGACCTACGGCGCCAAGAAGCCGATCCTGGAGGACCAGGAACGCAACCCGCTGACCTACACCGACCTGATCCGGGCGGCCTTCGCGCTCGGGCGCAAGATCGCGGCGTTCACCAGGCCCGGCGAGCGGGTGGGGGTGATGCTGCCGGCGAGTTCGGCGACGGTGGTCACATTCTTCGCCCTGCACGCCTTCGGGCGGGTTCCCACCATGCTGAACTTCACCTCCGGCATCCGGAACCTGAAGGCCGCCTGCGAGCTGGCCGGGGTCAAACGCGTGCTGACCGCGCACCGGTTCATCGAGCAGGGCAAGCTGCATGACCTCGTCGACGCGCTGGAGACGCTGACGACCGTAACCTACCTGGAGGACGTGCGCGCCACCGTGGGCGTGGCCGACAAGCTGTTCGCCGCCACGGCCGGGGCCTTCCCTAAGCAGTTCCGCGCGCCAACCAGGCCCACCGACGCCGGCGTCATCCTGTTCACCTCCGGCAGCTTCGGCGCGCCGCGCGGGGTGATGCTCAGCCAGCAGAACCTGATCGCCAACGTCCGCCAGATAGAGGCGCACATCCCGCTGGATCCGGCCTGGGTGATGTTCAACCCGCTGCCGACCTTCCACTGCTTCGGCCTGACCGGCGGGGTGCTCTTGCCGATCCTCACCGGCATGAAGGCCTTCCAGTACCCGTCTCCGCTGCACATCAAGCAGATCCCGCCGCTGATCAAGGACGCCAAGGCCTCCATCCTGCTGGCCACCGACACCTTCGTGAACCAGTACGCCCGCTCCGCCGAACGCGACGAACTTTCAGGCCTGCAGTTCATCGTCTGCGGCGCCGAGAAGGTGCGCGAGGAGACCCACAACCTGATCGCCGAGCGGTTCGGCGACGTACCGGTCCTGGAAGGCTATGGAGCCACCGAGGCCTCGCCGGTGATCGCGGTCAACAAGCCGCTGGACAACCGCCGCGGCACCGTCGGCGGCCTGTTGCCGGGCATGGAGACGCGGCTGGAGCCGGTGGAAGGCATTCCGGGAGGCGGCAAGCTCTATGTGCGCGGGCCCAACGTGATGGCCGGCTACCTTGCGCTGGGCGGCGGACTGGAGCCGCCGGTGGACGGCTGGCACGACACCGGCGACGTGGTCTCGATCACCGACGACGGCTGGGTGAAGATCAAGGGCCGCGTGAAGCGCTTCGCCAAGGTCGGCGGCGAAATGGTCTCGCTCACCGCCGCCGAGGACCTCGCCTGCGCGGTGTGGCCGGACTGCCGCCACGCGGTCATCTCGCTTCCCGACTCCAAGAAGGGCGAGCGCCTGGTGCTGGTCACCGACCGCCGCGATGCCGACGCGGCCCCGCTGATCGCCCACGCGCAGTCCATCGGCGCGCCGGAGATCGCCGTGCCACGCAAGATCATCCGCGTACCTGAAATCCCGGTGCTCGGAACGGGCAAGACCGACTACGTGGCCCTGCAGCGGATTGTCGACGCGGAGATGCGCCGGGCGGCGTGAGCCCCGGCGGCGAGTGCGCTTAAGGGACGCCGGCCGCACCGGCGGGGTTTGGGAGCTGTCACATGCCTAATCTGGACGCCTGGTCGCCACGCGTGCTGTCGATCCTGCGGATCATCACCGCCTTGCTGTTCATGGAGCATGGCTTGATGAAGCTGCTGCATTTCCCTGCGCCGCAGCCTGGCGCCCCAGATCCTCTGCCGACGATCCTTGTGGCCGCCGCCTACATCGAGGTGATTGGCGGCGCACTCATTGCGCTCGGCCTCTTCACCCGCATCGCGGCCTTCATCTGCTCGGGTGAGATGGCCGTGGGCTATTTCATCGCCCATGCGTCGAAAAACCCCTGGCCCGGAGTCAATCAGGGCGACGCCGCGATCCTGTTCTGCTTCATGTTCTTCTACCTGATCTTCGCGGGCCCCGGCCCGTGGAGCCTGGACGCGCTGGTGAGGAAGCGGCCCTAAGTCCCCCCGTCGGGAGGTGGCGCGACGCGCCGGAGGGGGTCCTCAGCGGCGTTTGAGCGGACCCCCTCACCTGCTTCGCAGGAGCTCCCCCAAAAGGGGAGCACTGCGATTCAGATGTGCAGCACAATGCCGTAGGCATCGAGGGCGGCCTCGTGCATGGCCTCGCTCATGGTCGGGTGCGGGAAGACGGTGGCCTGAAGCTCGGCTTCCGTGGCCTCCAGGGTCATGGCCAGGGTGAAGCCCTGGATCATCTCGGTGACCTCGGCGCCGATCATGTGGGCGCCGATGAGCGCGCCGGTCTTGCCGTCGAAGACGGTCTTCACGAAGCCCTCGAGTTCGCCCGCCGCGATCGCCTTGCCGTTCACGCGGAACGGGAAGCGCCCGACCTTGGGCTCGCGGCCCTGTTCCTTGGCCTGGGCTTCGGTCAGGCCCACCGAGGCGATCTGTGGCGTCGAGTAGGTGCAGCCGGGGATCGGGGACTCGATGTTGGTCGGCTTGAGGCCCGCGATGTGTTCGATGCAATGCACGCCCTCGTGGCTCGCCTTGTGCGCCAGCCACGGCGGCCCGGCGACATCGCCGATGGCGTAGAGCCCGGGAACGCCGGTCGCGCCGTGCTGGTCGGCGACGACGTGGGTGTGCTCGATCCTGGCGCCCAGCGCCTCCAGCCCCAGGTCCTCGACGTTGCCGACGATGCCGACCGCGACGATGGCGACGTCGGCCTCCAGCGTCTCCGTCTTGCCGCCGGCCTCGATCTCGACGGCGACGCCCGACTTGGTCTTGGTGAGCTTCTTGACGTTGGCCGGCACGCGGAACTTCAGGCCGCGCTTCTCGAAGGCCTTGTGGGCGGCCTTGGAGACCTCCTCGTCCTCGACCGGCAGGATCCGCGGCAGGGCCTCGACTACGGTGACGTCCGAACCCAGCGCCCGGAAGAAGCTCGCGAACTCGATGCCGATGGCGCCGGAGCCGATGACGATCAGGCTCTTCGGCGCGGACTTGGGCGCCAGCGCCTCGCGGTAGGTCCAGACCCGCTCGCCGTCGGGCTCCAGGCCCGCGGCGGGGATGGTGCGGGCCCGCGCGCCGGTCGCGAGGATCACGTGCTTGGCCTGCACCGTCCGCGAGCCGCCGGCCTTCAGCGCCACCACGACCTTGGGCGCAGGGCTGCCCTTTTCGAGCTACGCCGACCCCTCGATCACCTCGACCTTGTGCTTCTTCATCAGGAAGGCGACGCCGGCGTACAGCTGGCCGGCCACCGTGCGCGAGCGGGCGATCACCTGGCCGAAGTCGAAGCCGCGCTTCTCCACCGAGAGGCCGTAGTCGGCCAGGTGGTCCAGCTGTTCGTAGATCTCACCGGACTTCAGCAGCGCCTTGGTCGGGATGCAGCCCCAGTTCAGGCAGATGCCGCCCAGCAGCTCCCGCTCGACGATGGCGACCTTCATGCCGAGCTGCGAGGCGCGGATGGCGGTCACGTAGCCGCCGGGGCCCGAACCGATGATGACGA
>NZ_JAQGIZ010000158.1 GCF_028290885.1 Phenylobacterium sp. | reverse complement strand
TGAAGTTCGCTCGGCGCATGGCCCTGAATGCGGCGAACTTCAAATCCAGCACACTAGGCGGTCGCGAGCGCCCTCGCCCGCCGCTGGCGCCGCAGCATCGCGCCGGCCGCCCCCAGCCCCAGGATCGCCAGCGCCCAGCTCCGCGGCTCCGGGACCAGGCTCTGGGCGAAGAACACCGTCACCGGCGAGAGGGTGCTTACGGTCAGAGTGACGCCGTTTCCCCAGACGTTGTAGGACGCCGCGCAGGCCACGCCGAGCGGCGTGGAGCCGGTGCAGTTGTTGTAGTTGGCGCCGACGCTGCGGGTGATGATCGTGGTGTGCCCGGGATCGATGGTTTCCGCCCAGGTCCACGCGGCGCCCGAGAAATCCTGATGAAAGGTGCCGTCGCCGTTGCTGACCGTGGTCAGGGCGAAGTTCTCGTTGGGCGAGGGCAGATTGATGGTGACGCCGGGGTTCGCCGGGTCCGTCCAGAGATCCCAGCGGTAGGTCAGGCCGTCGGGCGGCACGGTGTAGTCGACGTTGAAGATGATGCCGAAGTCGGTCGCGCAGCCGCTCGCGCAGCTGTTCAGCACGACCGCCCCCGCCGGCGCGGCGATCGACAACAGCGCCACCGCTCCCAACACAATCCCAAGTCGCATGACATTCCCCTCTAAAGGCGACAACCCGTTCGCCGAACGCGCCCGCTGAACGCGCCCGCCGAGCACGATAATCCTCTGCGCTCGCCCTGCAATGGCATTCGCCTCTGATGCGCAGGGCTCGCCTGAGACGCTCGCGCGCCCTTGTGTCCCGGATGGAACCCTTCCACCCTTCCGTGCGCTTCGCGCTACGGGGCTGTGCGCAGTTGCGCGGGCGACAGGGGAATCGATGAATCGCCCGAGCAAGATCGAAATGTCCCAAACCGACGATCGCGGCGACGGCCGCTATCGGCTGCTGGTCGATGCGATCACCGACTACGCCATCTTCATGCTCGACACCGAAGGGCGGGTGATCAGCTGGAACGCCGGCGCCCAGCGCGCCAAGGGCTACGACGCCTGCGAGATCATCGGCGACCACTTCTCGCGCTTCTACACCGAGGAGGACCGCGCCGCCGACGTCCCGGCCCACGCGCTGCGCACCGCGGTGCAGGAGGGCCGGTTCGAGACCGAGGGCTGGCGGGTGCGCAGGGACGGCTCGCGCTTCTGGGCCCATGTGCTGATCGACCCGATCCGCAGCCCCTCGGGCGAGCTGCTCGGCTTCGCCAAGATCACCCGCGACCTGACCGAGCGCCGGAGCGCCGAGGAGACCCTGCGGCGCAGCGAGCAGCAGTTCCGCCTGCTGGTCCAGGGCGTCACCGACTACGCCATCTACATGCTCGACCTGGAAGGCCGGGTGAGCAACTGGAACGCTGGCGCCCAGCGGATCAAGGGCTACCGGCCGCACGAGATCGTCGGCCAGTACTTCGGCCGCTTCTACACCGAGCACGACCGCGACGCGGGCGAGCCCGCCAAGGCGCTGCGCATCGCCGCCGCCGAGGGCCGCTTCGAGCGGGAGGGCTGGCGGGTGCGCAAGGACGGCAGCCGCTTCTGGGCCCACGTGGTGATCGACCCGATCCGCGACGACGCCGGCGGCATCGTCGGCTTCGCCAAGATCACCCGCGACATCACCGAGCGGCGCGAGGCCCAGCGCGAGCTCGACCAGACCCGCCAGGCGCTGTTCCAGTCGCAGAAGCTCGACGCCATCGGCCAGCTCACCGGCGGCGTCGCCCACGATTTCAACAACCTGCTGATGGCCGTGCTGGGCAGCCTGGAGCTGCTGCGCAAGCGCCTGCCGCCGGACCCGCAGGCCGAGCGGCTGCTGGACAACGCCGTCCAGGGCGCCCAGCGCGGCGCGGCGCTCACCCAGCGGATGCTGGCCTTCGCCCGCAAGCAGGAGCTCAAGCTTCAGGGTGTCGACGTGGCCGCCCTTGTGCACGGCATGGCGGGCCTGCTGCAACGCACGCTCGGCCCCGGCATCGAGGTCGCCACCCGCTTTCCCCGCGACCTGCCCCCGGCGCTGACCGACGCCAACCAGCTGGAGATCGCCCTCCTTAACCTGGCGGTGAACGCCCGCGACGCCATGCCCGAGGGCGGCAAGCTCACCGTCCAGGCTTCGGAAGAGACGCTGGAGACCCTGTCCGACGTCGGCCTGCCGGCCGGGCGCTACGTGCGGCTCGTCGTGCGCGACGAAGGCGTCGGCATGGACGAGGCGACGCTGGCCCGCGCCGCCGAGCCGTTCTTCACCACCAAGGGCGTCGGCAAGGGCACCGGGCTTGGCCTGCCCATGGTGCACGGCCTGGCCGAACAGTCGGGCGGCCGGCTCAAGCTCTACAGCCGCCCCGGACGGGGGACCCGCATCGAGATCTGGCTGCCCCAGACCGACGTGGTCGGCGCGCGCGAACCCGCCTGCCCGGAGTTCACCCACCTGAACGGGGAGGCCGTCCGCTCGCTGGCCGTGCTCGCCGTGGACGACGACAGCCTGGTGCTCGACAACACCGCGGCCATGCTGGAGGACCTCGGCCACCGGGTGCTGGTGGCGGGCTCGGCCGCCGAGGCCCTGGCGCTGCTCGCCGACAACCCGGTCGACCTGGTGATCACCGACTACGCCATGCCGCAGATGACCGGCCTGCAGCTGGCCCGCGAGATCGAGGCCCTGCGGCCTGGCCTGTGCGTCGCGCTCGCCACCGGCTTCGCCGAGCTGCCGCCGGGCGCCGGCGTCGGCATGCCCCGCCTCGCCAAGCCCTACAGCCAGGCCGAACTCGCCCGCCTGCTCAGCGATCTGGCCCCGGACCTCGCCCCCGCCCCCGCCTGAGCAAAGCGCCCACGACCGCGCCCCTCAGGCCGCCTCGTCCGGCGGCGGCTTCGGCGGGGCCTGGTCCAGCTCGTCCGGCGGCGCGCCGCCCTTGTCCCGCCGGGCGCACTCGGCGGCGGAAAGGTTGGTCCGCTTGGGGAGCAGCCGCAGCAGTGCAAAAACCGCCAGCACCGCGACCAGCACGATCGCCGCCCAGAAGTATTCATTGTGAGGAGGCATGGCGTTCCTCCTGCCTCTCCCTGCGGAAGCCGCAGCCGGGCCAGGAGTTCCCGCCTTGCGGCCAGAAGAGCGCCTAGGGCCAGCGGACCCTCGCGCACCTGCGCCTAGGTCTCGGCTCGGAAGGCGCCGACGCGTGGAGTTCGCGTCCTCTTTGCCCCCCTTCGCGGCCATTTGGCGGGTCCGCTCTTGGGCTCGGGTCTTGGGTGGCTTTCGACCGATGCGGGCCTTCAGCCGGCGACATGGACCTTGGCGCAATCGGCGTCTGATCTGTCATTTTGCCCGAACCGGCGCCGCCGTAGCTTCCAGGCGTGGATGAGCACGTCATCCAAACGAGGGAGCCACGAGATGCTGACACTCACCAAATCTATGGCGGCTTTCGCCATTCTGGCCGTTGCGGGGAGCGCCGCCGCGCAACCTTTCGCCGGCGCTGAGGCGCCCACCGCGGTGGTCAGCTTTGCCGACCTCGACATCGGCTCGCCCGCCGGCCTGCGCGCCCT
>NZ_JAQGIZ010000152.1 GCF_028290885.1 Phenylobacterium sp. | reverse complement strand
GCCGCCAGCCAGAAGCCGCGGTCCACCACGCCCTCCTCCTCCCAGCGGTCGAGGTTGGGGATCAGCGCCTTGTCGTAGAACTTGCGGACCTGGTCGCGGAAGAGGTTGAGATCATCGTCGAAGACGGTACGGGTGTCGGTCTGGAGCATGGGGATGTCTTAGCCCCCTGACGCGGGTTCCGCCTAGACCGCGCAGGCTGCGACGATCTCGGCGCGCAGTTCGGGGATGCCGGTTCCCTTTTCGGCGGAGGTGGCGAGCACGCGGGGGAAGGCGGCGGGGCGCTTGACGATGGCGGCCAGGGTGCGGGCGGTGACCGCCTCGACCTCGGCGGGCTTCAGCTTGTCGGCCTTGGTCAGCACGATCTGGTAGGAGACGGCGGCGGTGTCGAAGGCGTCGAGGGCTTCGGTGTCCACGTCCTTCAAACCATGGCGGCTGTCGATCAGCAGGTAGGCGCGCTTGAGGTTCGGGCGGCCCCGCAGGTAATCGCGGCCGAGGTTCTGGAACTTCTTCACATCGCCGCGCGAGGCGCGCGCGAAACCGTAGCCCGGCAGGTCGACCAGCCTGAGCTTCCCGTCGGCGACGAAGAAGTTCACCTCGCGAGTGCGGCCCGGCGAGTTCGAGGCCCGCGCCAGGTGAAGGCGCCCGGCCACCGCATTGATCAGCGTGCTTTTGCCGACGTTTGAGCGGCCGGCGAAGGCCACCTCCGGCAGGTCGGCGGGGGGCAGGCCGGCGATCGCGACCGCTCCCATCATGAAGCTGACCTCGTGGGCGAAGAGGACGCGGGCGGCCTCCACAGCCTCCGCGTCGAAGACCTCGCTCACCCGGTAGCCTTGCCCGTGACCCGGGCCAGGAACTTGTCGATCGGGTTCTCCACCTTGAAGCGGCGCATCATCACGTACTGCTGCAGGGTGGTGAGCACGTTCGACCAGGTCCAGTAGACCAGCAGCCCCACGGCGAAGGGGGCCATGATGAACATGAAGAACCACGGCATCAGCTGGAAGATCTTCTGCTGGGTGGGATCGATGCCGGTCTGCGGCGTCATCGATGTGGTCAGCCACATGGTGATCCCGTAGGCGAGCGGCAGGATGCCCAGGTGCAGGGTGCCGTCGAGGATTGGGCCGATCAGCGGGGCGTGCGCCGGGTTCCAGGGGATCAGGCCGAACAGGTTCCAGATGGTGGTCGGATCGCGCGCCGAGAGGTCGTTGATCCAGCCCATAAACGGCGCATGGCGCATCTCGATGGTGACGGACAGCACCTTGTAGAGCGAGAAGAACACCGGGATCTGCAGCAGGATCGGCAGGCAGCCGGCCAGCGGATTGACCTTCTCCCGCTGGTAGAGGGCCATGATCTCCTGCTGTTGCTTGGCCGGGTCGTCCTTGAAGCGCTTGCGAAGGTCCTCCATCAGCGGCTGGACCTTCTTCATCTTGGTCATCGACTCGTACTGCTTGTTGGCGATCGGGAAGAAGGCCAGGCGCACGCAGACGGTGAGCAGCAGGATGGCGACGCCGAAGCTGCCGACGTAGTGGAAGATGAATTCCAGGAACGAGAAGATCGGCCGGGTGAGGAACCAGAACATGCCCCAATCGACGGCGTCGTCGAAGTGGGCGATGCCGAGCTTGGACTGGTAGCTCGTGAGCAGGGGCACGGTCTTGGCGCCGGCGAACAGGTGCTGGGTCGCGGTCACCTGGGTCCCGGGCGCGATGGTCCGCGCGGCGCCGGTGTAGTTGGCCTCGTAGACATCCAGTCCGCCGTTCTTGGCGTCGCGATAGACCGCGTGGACATGCTCGCTGGGATTGGGGATCAGGGCGGCCAACCAGTACTTGTCGGTGATGCCGGTCCAGGCGCCGGTGGAATTGAAGTCCTCGGTCTGGCCAGCGCCCTTCGACAGGTCCTTGTACTTGAACGCCCGCACGCGTCCGTCGAGGTAGCCGACCGTGCCCTCATGCACGACCCCCGTCTTGCCGACGTCGGGGGGCACGCCCTGGCGCTGCACCGAGCCGTAGGGCGCCAGCGTCACCGGCTGGGCGCCGGTGTTGGCCACGGTGTCGGTGAGGGTGAACATGTAGTTGGGGTCCACGGCGATCTGCCGCGTGAACGTCAGCCCCTGGCCGTTGGCGTAGGTCAGCACCAGCGGCTGGCCCGGGCTGAGCGTCGAGCCCTGCGTCAGGGTCCAGACGGTGTTGGGCCCCGGCAGGCCGGGCACGTTCTGGCCCACCCAGCCGAAGTCCACGAACCAGGGGAAGGCCGTGCCCTCGGGGCGCAGCATTTCGACCGCCGGCGAGTTCTTATCGGTGGTCTGGCGGTACTGGGTGAGGAAGAGGTCGTCGAGGCGGGCGCCGCGCAGCGAGATCGAGCCCTTCAGCGCCGGCGTCGCAACCGGCACGCGGGGACTGGCGGCCAGCGCCGCGGCGCGGGTCACGGCGGGCGGGGCGGCAAGCGCCGGGGCGCTGGGCATCACCGAGGCGGCGGCGGGCGGGTGGGCCTTCAGCTCGGCCTGCCGGCGCTTGTTCGCCGGCTCGACCACCCACACCTGGTAGATGACGAACAGCACGGCGGCGCACACGCCGAAGATGAGCAGGTTGCGATTGTCTTCAGTCATCGAGGGGAGGCTGCTCAATCTTGAGAGGGCGGCGCGCGTGCAGGGTGGCGCGCGCGGGCGTCGCCATCGGCGGCGAGCCTTATCAGCGCGCTTTTCACATCGTCAAGCAAACGCGGCCAGGGACGGGTGGTCACACCGCCGCGGGCGATGAACACATAGTCGTAACCTGGGGACGCCAGGCCAGGAAGCAAGAGGCGTGCGGCTTCACGCATCCGCCTTTTCGCGCGGTTGCGCTGGACCGCCCCGCCGATCCGCTTGGTGGCAGTGAATCCGGCGCGGACCAGGGGCTCGGCATCGCGCGGTCGGGCCTGGATGAGGACGGCGCCACGCGCGCAATGCGCGGCTTGCGCGCAGGCCAGGAAGTCCGGGCGTTTCCTGAGGCGTTCGATCTTGAAGGGGGCGATTTCAAGGGGGGCGTCGGTCACACCGACACCATAGCTTAAGCGCTCGGCTTAGGCGCTCAGGCGCTTGCGGCCCTTGGCGCGGCGCCGCGCCAGCACCTTCTGCCCGTTCTTGGTGGACATGCGCAGGCGGAAGCCGTGGCGGCGGGCGCGAACGAGACGCGACGGTTGAAAAGTCCGCTTCACGGGAGGCTCCGGGGGTCGAAAATCGAGCGGCGGTGGATAGTGGAAGGGGAGGGCGGTGTCAACCTGCTGAGCCTCAGTCTGCCAGCGTCAGCACCACGGGACCACGGCGGGTGGCGACCAGGGTATGCTCATATTGCACAGTAGGGCGCCCGTTGGTGGGGCGCAGCGTCCAGCCGTCCCCGGTTTCCTCGACCCAGTCATCACCGAGGGAAAGGAAGGGCTCGATGGTGAAGACCAGACCCTCGCCGATGCGCCGGCGGTCGCCGGGCTCGGACCATGTGGGGATTTCTTTGGGCTCCTCGTGCAGGGCCGACCCTACGCCATGGCTCGCGAGGTTCTTGATGAGGCTGTAGCCGTTGCGGTCTGCGAAAGCCTCGATGCTGCGGCCGATGGCGCCGAGCTCGCCGCCGGCGCGCACGGCGCGGATGCCGGTCCAGAGCGCGCGGCGGCCGTCGCGGCACAGTCGCTCGACCCTGGGCGCGACCGGCGGGACGGCGAAGCTCGCGCCGGTGTCGCCGTAGAAGCCGTCGATTTCGGCGGAGACATCGATGTTGACCAGGTCGCCGGCGGCGATCGCGCGATCGTCGGGGATGCCGTGCGCCACGTCGGGGCCGATGGAGATGCAGGTCGCGCCGGGGAAGCCGTAGGTCAGTTCCGGGGCCGAGCGGGCGCCCTCCAGCTCCAAGAGACGCCGGCCGATGCCATCCAACTCCCGGGTGGTGATCCCGGGCTCCAGCGCTTCGCCCATGGCCTTGAGCGTACGCGCGACGACGCGCCCTGCGACCTTCAGCTTTTCCAGCTCGTCTTCGCTGCCGATGGTCATGAGAAGGAGCCCCTCAAGGGAGCATCCGTAGGGATGTCTCCCGTCCATAGATTTCACGGATGATGGGAGCCTTCGGGCCTGGGCAAGTCAAGGAGCGGCCCTTGGCCGCCCGCGTGGCGGCGCGCCTGCGGCGCGCCTGCGGCGCGTCCTTGAGTTGCCCGGGCCCGAAGGCAAACTGGCCGCCATGAAATCTAAGCCGAGGTTTGGCGCGCCCCTTCTCCCCTTGTGGGAGAAGGTGTCGGCCGAAGGCTGACGGATGTGGGGTCGCTCTCCGTCATCCGCGCGAAACTGAGCATCGGGTGAAGCCGAGGTTTCTGAGAGACCCCACATCCGACCTGCTTCGCAGGCCACCTTCTCCCACAAGGGGAGAAGGGCGCACCCTACAGATCCGGCCGCACGATCGTCTTGCCGATCACCTTGCGGTCGGCCAGCGAGTCGAAGGCGGCGCGCCAGTCGGCCAGGGGGTATTCGGCGTCGACACGGGGGCGGACCTTGCCCTCCTCGGCGAGCTTCCAGATGGCTTCGTGGTTCTCGCGGCCCTTGTCGGGGAACTGGCGGCCGTATTCGCCGGCGCGGACGCCGATCACCGAGAAGCCCTTGATGAGCGCGATGTTGACCGGCAGCACCGGCAGGCGGCCGGAGGTGAAGCCGATGGAGAGGATGCGGCCGCCGAAGGAGATGCAGCGCAGGCTCTCGTCGAACACGTCGCCGCCCACGGGGTCGTAGATCACGTCGGCGCCCTTGCCGCCGGTGAGCGCCTTGACCCGCTCGCGGAAGCCGCCTGTGACATTGACGGTGGCGTCGGGGGCGTACTCGTCGGCGATGACGGCGAGCTTGGCGTCGGAGGCAGAGGCGGCGATCACCCGCGCCCCCATGATCTGCGCCAGGTCGACGGCGGCCAGGCCCACGCCGCCGGCGGCGCCGTGCACCAGCACCCACTCGCCGGCCTGCAGCCGGGCGCAGCGCTCGAAGGCGACGTAGGCGGTAAGGTAGGCGACCGCATAGCCGGCCGCCTGGCTGAAGGTCAGGGTGTCGGGCTTGCGGCGCAGTCCCGAAGCGGGGAGCGCGGCGTATTCGGCCATGCCGCCGCGGCCGCCGCCGGCCACCGCGTCGCCCGGCGCGAAGGCCGAGACGCCGGGGCCGACCGCGTCCACCTCGCCGGCCAGCTCCATGCCGGGGGTGAAGGGGACCGGCGGCTTGTGCTGGTGCTCGCCTCGGGTCTGCATCAGGTCGGGGAAGTTCACCGCCGCGGCGCGGACCCTGATCCGCACCTCGCCGGGGCCGGGCTCGGGGGTCGGGATGTCCTTGACGACGCAGCCCGCGTAGTCGGCCGCCAACCGCTCGACGACCAGGGCGCGCATCAGCCGGGCGCGCGCATCAGGCGATGCGGCCTTCGAAGCCCTCGCGCACCAGGCCCGCCACCTCGCGGCAGGCGACGTCGGCGCAGGGCACCGCGCCGGTGAAGGCGGTGAAGCCGTGCGCCAGGCCGTCGTAGCAGCGGTAGACCGTGGGCACGCCGGCATCCTTCAGCCGCCGCGCATAGGCCTCGCCCTGGTCGAGCAGCGGGTCGAAGCCGGCGGTGACCACGACGGCCGGCGCCAGGCCCGAGACGTCCTTGGCCCGCAAAGGCGACAGGCGCGGGTCGGCGGGGCTGTCGCCCGGACCCATGTAGTGGCCCATGAACCAGTCCATGGTCGCGCGGTTCAGCGGGAAGGCGTCGGCGTAGGTGGTCATCGAGGCGCTCTCGCAGGCCACGTCGACGCAGGGGTAGATCAGCAGCTGCAGCACGGGCTGCGGCTCGCCGGCCCGCTTCAGTTCCTGGCAGGCGATGGCGGCGAAATTGCCGCCCATGGAATCGCCGCCGATGGCCGCCTGGGCCAGCGGCGCGCCGAACCGCTCGGCGTTGTCGCGGCCGTAGCGATAGGCCGCCAGCACGTCCTCGAGGCCGGCCGGGAAGCGGTGCTCGGGCGCCAGCCGGTAGTCGACGGAAAGCACCGGGCCGCGCCCGTCCTTGGCCAGGATGGTGCAGAAGGCGTGGCAGATCTCCGGGTCGCCGATCACCCCGCCGCCCATGTGGGCGAAGACCATCAGCGGCGCCTCGGGATCCTGGGCGTCGGGGCGATAAAGCCGGGCCGGGATATCCCCCGCCGGTCCCGGGATGCTCAGGGGCTCAAAGCGAACGCCGCGCTCCGGGTCGCCGCTCATGCTGGCCAGCGTGGCGGCGGCGCCGCGCCGGGCTTCCTCAGGCGTCAGCGTGGTCATCGGCGGCGCGCCGCGGGCCTGGGCCGCCAGGTACTGCAGCCGGGGATCGAGGGTGCGGCCGCCCTGGTAGACCACCCCGCCGCCAGACATCAGCCGCAGCACCGGCGTGGGCAGGCTGAGCAGCTTGCGGACGACCATGCGCTGGGTGGCGGGGCTGGGCATGGTCAGGCCGGCGCCTTGGGCAGGCCCTTCAAACCGCCGAGGATCATGGCGATGGCGAACTCCGCGGCGCCGGCGGTGTCGATGGGCCGGCGCTCCAGCATCCTGTCGCCGACGTCGCGGGCGATGGCGATACAGGCGGCGGCCATGTAGTCGGGGTCGGCCATCGGCCCCGTGCGCTCGGCGACCGCCTCGGCCAGCGCGTCGCGCACCTCGGCGAACACCGCGGCCATCTCAGGGGTCTCGCCCTGGACGTGCAGGTGCGGCTCGCCGGGAGGGCGGCGGGCCGCCCAGTTCCTGTGCTCGTCGGCGATGAAGGCGAAGTAGGCGCCGATGGCCAGCTCGACGAAGGTTTCGAAGCTGTGGCCGTGGCCGCGCAGGCCCTTGAGGATCGGGCCGAACCGCCGCGCGCCGTCGTCGGCCAGCGCCGCGAACACCTCCTCCTTGGAGCGGTAGTAGTTGTAGAAGGTGCCTGCCGCGAGGCCCGTGCGGCGGATGATGTCGCGCACCGTGGCGGTCTCATAGCCCAGCTCGCCGAACACCTCCCGGGCGGCGTCGAGGATCGCCTGTCGGTTGGCGACCTTGGTCTGCTCGCGCTTGCCGACGTTGAGATAGGCGACCTGGGACATGAACCCTTACGGAGACTCAAAAAAAGTGACGCGCGTCACCCTACGGGCGCCACCGCGGAAAGCCAACATACGCCGGTTATGCCTTCCAAACCGTTCCCCGGACGGTCCTTTTCGTTAGACCGTGCGCTGGGCGCGGTCCTTCTCGTTTGCGGCGCGGATCGAGTCGCGGGCGGCCTCCCACTCGGCGTCGCCCCAGCTGGCCAGGCGCGAGAAGCCGCCGCCCTGCAGGTGGGAGCCGCCGTCGATGGCGATGGTCTGGCCGTTGACGTAAGCCGAGCCGGGATCGAGCAGGAAGACCGCGAGGTTGGCCAGCTCGCGCATCTCGCCGTTGCGGCCCAGCGGGATGGTCGGATCGGCGGGTTCGTCGCCGCGGTCCTGGCCGCCGGGGTTCAGCCGCGCGGTCATCCCCTCGGTGGGGAAGGGGCCGGGCGCGATGGCGTTGAAGCGGATGCCGCGGTTGCCCCACTCCACGGCCAAGGAGGCGGTCATCACGTTCAGCCCGGCCTTGGACATGGCCGAGGGCACGGTGAAGGGGCCGCCGTTCCACACCCAGGTGGTGAGGATCGAGACCACCGAGGCGTGCTTGCCTTCCGCCAGCCAGCGCTTGCCGCATTCCAGCGTCACGAAGAACGAGCCGCGGAAGACGATGTTGGCGATGGCGTCGAAGCCGCGGGCGGAGAGGTCTTCGGTGCGGCTGATGAAGTTACCGGCGGCGTTGTTGACCAGGCCGGTGAGCGCTCCGCCGTCAGCCCAGACCGTGTCTATCATCTCGGCGATGGCTTCCGGCACGCGGATGTCGCAGGCGAGCCCCACGCACTTGCCGCCCCCCTTTTGGCTGGCATGGGCGTCAGTGAGTTCCTTGGCCGCGGCCTCCACCACCCCGCCGCGCCGCCCGCAGATGTAGACCTCGGCGCCCAGGATCAGGCAGGCCTCGGCCATCACCTTGCCAAGGCCGGTGCCGCCGCCGGTGATCAGGATCCGCTGGCCCTGCATCAGGCCGGGACGGAACATCAGCTGGTCCAACGAGAGTTCGGCCATCGCGGTGCTTCCTTCCTTCTTCTTTTCTCCGCCGATCGGACGCCTCTGACCCTAGGTAGGTCAACCGCCTGCGTCCGGCGCCTGGCTATCTACCGACGCGCTCGATCAGCGCCATGGCGGCGGCGGGGGCGCGGACCTTTCCCTCGTGGATGACGAAGGCGTAGACGTCGCGCGGCGCCGTGGGCGCGGCGCTCGCGGAATCGACGGCGGGCAGGTCGTCAGGCTGTCCGCCCTCGGCGTAGGTATTGAAGCGCCTGGCCCACAGGTCGAGGTCGGCCGGCGCGTAGGCGGTCTCGATGTCGTCCGACCCGGTCTGCAGGCGGGCGTAGACCACCTCGCCGGTGACGTCGGGGATAAGCGGATAGTCGGAGTGGTCGGCCAGGCAGATGGTGACCCCGTACTTGCGGGCGAGCGCGATGAACTCCGGCGTCCTGAAGCTGGCGTGCCGCGGTTCGACCACGTGGGTCAACGGCAGGCCTTCCTGGGCCGCGGGCAGCAGCTTGAGGAAGGCCTCGAAGTCGTCCGGATCGAACTTCTTGGTCCCCATGAACTGCCACAGGACCGGCCCCAGCCGGTCGCCGAGCTCGACAAGGCCCTGGCTCAGGAACCGCTCCATGCTCTCGCCCATCTCACCCAGGATCTTGCGGTTGGTGCAGAAGCGCGAGGCCTTCACCGCGAACTTGAAACCCTCCGGCGTCGCCGCGCGCCACTTGGCCCAGCTGTCCGGCTTGAAGCTGGAATAGTAGGTGCCGTTGATCTCGATGGCGGTGAGGTGGGACGCAGCGTAGGCGAGTTCGTCGGCCTGCTTGAGGCCCGCCGGATAAAAGACCCCGCGCCAGGGCTCGAAGGTCCAGCCGCCGATGCCGGCCCTTATGCGTCCTGCCGCCATGTTTCCGTTCCGCGGTGTGGTTGTTTGGAATGGGGGACCCTAGTGGGGCCCGGCGGAAACGGCTAGGCGGCGCTGGCTCCCGCGCTCCGCCGGCCGGCGATGAACACTTCGATCCCGTCCAGCACCCGCTGCAGGCCGAATTCGAAGTTGCGCGCCGGGTCAGGCGCCGAGATCCGGCCCGCCTTGTAGGCCTCGCCGATCCGCACCGTCGTCGGGTAGCGCTCCGGATCCACCAGATCGGCGAGCAGGGGCGTGTTGAGCGTCCACCACTGCTCGTCGGTCATGCCGCTCTGGCGCTCCGCCTCCCGGGCCTCCAGCGCCGCGCGTACGGCGCCGCGCACATAGTCGCCGATCAGGGCGGAGAGCTGGTCCATCTCCATCTCGGTCAGCCCCAGGCCGTCGATGGCGCGCAGGCTCGCCTCGACGTTGGCCAGCACGTTGGGGCCCAGCGGCGGGCGGTGCATTCCGGCCTGCATGATCCAGGGATGGCGCTGGGCAAGCGCCCAGCGCTGGCGGGCGAGCCGGGTCAGCTGGCCGCGCCAATCGCCGTCCGCGGCCGTGGGCGCGGCGACCTCGGCCGCCACCCGGTCCAGCATCAGGTCCATGAGCTCGGCCTTCGAGGGCACATAGGTGTAGAGCGACATGGGCGAGACCCCCAGGGCCTCGGCCACGCGGCGCATGGACAGCGCCGCCAGTCCCTCGGCGTCGGCAAGCGCGATGGCTGCCTGGACGACCTCGTCCACCGAATGGCGGGGCTTGGGACCGCGACGGCGGGGGCCGGCCACGCCCCACAGCAGGGCGATACTGCGCCCCGGATCGCCACGCCCGATGAATTCCGTCGCCATGCGCCAATTTACACGCCAGATAACACTTTACAACATACGGAGTTTAGCTCAGAGGAGGGTCCGCCCGGGTGGCCGGAGAGGCGCCGGCGGGGCGTCGCCATCACTGGGCTTGTGTGTTCATGTCGCTAGACGTGCGGTTTCGGCCCCTGCATCCAATGGGGCTCCACGCGGCGACTAGGGGAAAGTCGTCGCGTCGTCACGTGGCCAGTTCACGAAATCCATCCATGCGTTCCGCACTACCGATCGCCGTTCTGGCATGCCTTGCGCTCGGCGCGTGCGCCCATGTGCGCACGCCGGACCTGCGCCTGCCGGCGGCCTACGAGGCGCCCCATAGCACTTCAGGGGGGGGCGCACCGGCTGGCGCCGTCGAGCTCGACCGCTGGTGGTTGGCGTTCGGCGACGCGGAGCTCACCGGCCTGATCGACCAGGCGCTGGCCGCCAACCCCGACGCGCGCAGCGCCGCCGCGCGGCTCACCGAGGCGCGCGCCAACCGCACCGAGGCCCTGGTCCACTTCCTGCCGCAGGGCGACGTCACCGGCTCCACGCGGCGGACCGACACCCACCAGCTGGCCGGGACGGTGTTCAACTTCCCGGGCTTTTCCTCGAGCGGCGTGTCCGACGCCTCGGCGGTCAACTTCAACGTCAGCTGGGAGGTGGACATCTTCGGGCGCTTCCTGGCGGCGCGGAAGGCCGTCAACGGCGATCTCGCCGCGGCCCGCTTCGACTACGAGGGCGCGCGGGCCAGCCTCGCGGCCAGTGTCGCCGACGCCTATTTCCAGGCCCGCGGGCTGGCCATCCAACTCGCCGACGCGCGGGAGACGGCGCGCATCGAGCGTGAGCTCTACGACACGGCCACCAAGCGAGCGGCCGTGGGAATCGGGGCCTCCTCCGACGCCGACCGGGTGGCCGGGGACCTGGCCCAGGCCGACGCCCAGGCGGCCGGCCTCGAGGCCGAGTTGCAGGCCCAGCGCCGCACGATCCTGATCCTCGCCGGACGCACGATCGAGCCGACGGCCAACGTCGCGGTCGAGCCCAACGTCGGCACGCTGCCGCCGGTGCCGGAGGCGATCCCCAGCGAACTCCTGAAGCGCCGTCCCGACGTGCGCGAGGCCGAGGCGCGCGTGGCGGCCCAGGCCGGCCGCTCAGACGCCGATATCCTGGCCTTCCTGCCGACGCTCAACTTCACGCCGGGCCTCGGCTGGCAGAAGCAGTCGCAGCCGGGCTTCTCGGTCACGGCCCAGTCGCTTGTCACCGGCGGGACCTTCACCCAGCCGCTGCTGTCGATCCCCAAGCTGCTGGCGGAGCTGAAGGCGCAGAACGCCCGCACCGAGCAGGCGGTGATCGCCTATGAGAAGGCCGTGCAGACCGCGTTTTCCGAATCCGAAGGCGCGCTGGTGCGGCTCGACGCCGACCGCCGGCGCGTGGCGCTGCTGACCGACGGCGAGGTCCGCGCGGCGCGCGGCTACCGCGCCTCGAAGATCGGCTACGACCGCGGGCTGACCGACCTGCAGACGGCGCTCAGCGCCGAGCAGTCGTGGCGGACCACCCGCTCGCAACTCACGGCCGCCCAGGTGCAGGCGCTCCGCCGCACCGTCCAGGCCTACAAGGCGCTCGGCGGCGGCTGGCCCGCCGAACGCTTCCCAACCCAGGCGCAGGCCCGCTGAGACGTGATCATGAGACGATACCTGCCCCTCCTGCCGCTGATCGCGGCCCTCGCCCTGGCCGGTTGCCAGAAGCCTGCGGCCAAGACGACCGAGGCCCAGAACGCCCGCGCCGTGCGCGTGGTGCGCCTGGAGCCGCGCGAGATCTCCGGCGCCCTGGCCGCCTCGGGCGACCTGCTGCCGCGTGAAGAAGCCGCCGTTCTGCCCGAGGTCAGCGGCTACCGCGTGGCCAAGGTGCTGGTCGATGTCGGCGACACGGTGAAGAAGGGCCAGACGCTGGTGCAGCTCGACCCGGCGCTGATCCAGGGCCAGCTCGCCCAGCAACAGGCGCTCGCCGCCCAGGCCGAGGCCAACGCCCTGCAGGCTGAAGAGCAGGCCAGCCGCGTCAAGGACCTCGACAACCAGGGCGTCATCTCCCAGGAGGCGATCGACCAGCGGCGCTTCCAGGCTCGGGCCGCGCGCGCCACCGCCAACGCCCAGGCCGCGATGCTGCGGGACATCCGCACGCGCAACGCCAAGCTTGCGGTCACCGCCCCGGTCGGCGGACTGGTGCTGGAGCGGACGGTGCGGCCGGGCGACATGTCGACGGGCGTCGGGACGACGCCCTGGTTCCGCATCGCGCGCGACAGCGAGATCGAACTGGCCGCGCAGCTCTCCGAGGACGACCTGGCGAAGGTCCGCCCGGGCCAGCGCGCCGAGGTGACCCTGCCCAGCGGCGCGGTGGTGGCTGGCGTGGTGCGGCTGGTCAGCCCGCAGATCGACCCCCAGAGCAAGCTCGGCGTCGTGCGCGTGCACCTGCCGGTCAGCCGCGAGATCCGCGCCGGCGGCTTCGGCCGCGCCGTCTTCTCCGACGTCAGCGGCATGGTGCTGGCTGCGCCGGAGACGGCGGTTCGCTATGACGCCGACGGGGCGAGCGTGATGGTGGTGGGTCCGGACAACCGGGTGAGGCACGTGGTGATCCAGGCCGGCCAGCGCGGCGGCGGCCTCGTGCAGCTGATCAAGGGACCCCCCGCCGGGTCCCGGGTCGTCGAGAACGCCGCGGCCTTCCTCTTGGACGGCGACCTGGTCAAGCCCGCCGACGGCGCGCCGCCGGCGCCCGCCAAGGTGGCCAGGCGATGAGCGAACAACGCCGCTTCGCGATATCCGCCTGGGGCATCCGGAACCCGGTTCCGGTGGCGGTGCTGTTCATCGGTCTCGTGCTGGCGGGCGTCATCGCCTACATGGGCCTGCCGATCAAACAGTACCCGAACATCCAGTTCCCAATCATCGCCGTCACCGTCACCCAGAACGGCGCGGCGCCCGGCGAAATGGAAACCCAGATCACCCGGCCCGTCGAGGACGCGCTGGCGGGGATCAGCGGGGTCAAGAACGTCCAGTCGACCGTGACGCAGGGCGTGTCCACCACCTCGCTGCAGTTCGAGATCGGCGAGAACCTCCAGAAGAAAACCGACGAGGTCCGCTCGAAGATCGCCCAGGCGCGGGCTATCCTGCCCCGGGATATCGACGAGCCGATCGTCCAGCAGGTCGAGATCGACGACGCCGCGCCGATCCTGACCTACGCGGTCGCCGCGCCCGGCATGACCGACGACGAGCTCTCCTGGTTCATCGACGACACCGTCTCGCGCCATCTACAGGCCGCGAGGGGCGTCTCCCAGGTGAGCCGCGTGGGCGGCGTGTCGCGCGAGATCAACGTCGTGATCAGTCCCGACCGGCTGGCCGCACGGGGGCTGACCGCGAGCCAGGTCAACGCCGCCCTGCGCGGCGTCCAGGTGGACGCGCCGGGGGGCCGGGTGAACGTCGGCGGGCGCGAACAGACGCTCAGGGTCTATTCCAACGTCGCCACGGTGGCGCAGCTGCGGAACCTGAACATCCCGACCGGCGCCGGCCGTTTCGTGAAGCTTTCCGACGTGGCCGACGTCGGCGACGGGGCGTCCGAGGTGCGGGGCTTCGCGCGGCTCAACGGCCGGCCGGTGGTCGGTTTCCAGGTCGCCAAGACCAAGGAAGCCAGCGATGTGGTCGCCGAGGACGCGGTAGCCGCCGAGATCGCCAAGCTCGAGAAGGCTCAACCGGGCGTCAAGTTCACCAAGATCTTCTCGTCGGTCGACGACACCCGCGCCGCCTTCCACGCCACCCAGCACGTCCTGGGCGAGGGAATGTTCCTGGCCGCGCTGGTGGTGTTCTTCTTCCTGCGCGATTGGCGCGCCACCATGATCACCGCGGTCGCCATGCCGATCTCGCTGATCCCGACCTTCTTCGTGATGAAGCTCATGGGCTTCTCGCTGAACGTGGTCACCCTGCTGGCGCTGACCCTGGTGGTCGGCATCCTGGTCGACGACGCCATCGTCGAGATCGAGAACATCGAGAAGCGGGTGGCCCGCGGCATGCGGCCCTATCAGGCGGCCCTCGAAGGCGCCGATGCCATCGGCCTGGCCGTGGTGGCCACCACCATGGCCATCGTCGTGGTGTTCACGCCGGTCAGCTTCATGCCGGGGATCCCGGGCCAGTTCTTCAAGGAGTTCGGCCTCACGGTCTCGGTGGCGGTGCTGTTCTCCCTGCTGGTGGCGCGGCTGGTGACGCCGCTGATGGCCGCCTACCTGCTTAAGCCGACCTTGAAACCGCACGACCGCAAGCCGTTCACGGGCTTCTACCGCAACGCGCTCGAGTGGGCGCTGGCGCACCGGATCGTCGCGGCGATCCTGGGGTTCGCGATGTTCGCCGGGTCGGTGATGCTGTTCCCGCTGCTGCCGCAGGGCTTCCAGCCGGCCGGCGACCCCGACTTCATGTACGTCGACATCCAGGGTCCGCCCGGCGCCTCGGTCGCCGACATGGAGGACACGGCCCAGCGGATCAACGGGCTTTTCGGCGCCCAGTCGGAGGTGACCGGCGTCTTCATCCAGATCGGCTCCACCGTCTCGAGCTTCGGGCCCGGCATGTCGGGCGCGGGCGGCGGCGACCTGCGCAGCGGCACGGCCACCATCCTGCTCAAGTCCAAGCGCAAGGCGACCGGCAACGAGATCCGCAACCGGCTGCGCGAGCAGCTGCGCGCGATCCCCGACGCCCGCCTGAATTTCCTCGACTTCCAAGGCGCGGCCGGCTTCCAGCAGATCCTCACCGGGGACAACCCGGACAACCTGCAGCGCGCGGCCCGGGAACTGGAACGCGAGATGCGCCAGCTGCCCGAACTGGCCGACCCGCACCCGTCCAAGCCGCCTGAGGCGCCGGAGATCGTCATCCGGCCCAAGGCCGACGTGGCCGCGCGGCTGGGGGTCTCGGCGGACACCCTAGCCACCATCGTGCGCGTCGCGACGGTCGGGGACATCGACGCCAACGTCGCCAAGTTCAACGAGGGCGAGCGCCGCATCCCGATCCGCATCCGCCTGCCGGAAACCGCGCGGGCGGACATCCAGCGGATCGGCGCGCTGCGCGTGCCCATCGCTTCGGGCGGTTCGACGACGCTGGACAGCGTGGCCGACATCGGCTTCCAGGCCGGGCCGGCGCGCATCGACCGGCTCAACCGCGAACGTCAGCTGACGGTGCGGGCCGAGCTCAACGGCGTGCAGATGGGCCAGGCGCAGAAGGCGGTGAACAACCTGCCGATCATGAAGCATCTGCCGCCCGGCGTGCGTCCGGCGGCGATCGGCAACCAGCAGGCCATGGCCGAACTGTTCGGCGGCTTCCTGCTGGCGATCTTCGCCGGGGTCTCGATGATCTTCGGGGTGCTGGTGCTGCTGTTCCGCAGCTTCTTCAAACCGGTGGTGATCCTCTCGGCCCTGCCGCTGGCGGTGGGCGGCGCCTTCCTGGGGCTGCTGATCTTCCACCTTTCGCTGTCGATCCCCTCGCTGATCGGCTTCCTGATGCTGCTGGGCCTGGCCGCAAAGAACTCGATCCTACTGGTCGAATACGCCATCGAGCGCGAGCGGGACGGCATGAGCCAGCACGACGCCATCATCGAGGCCTGCCGCGAGCGGGCGAGGCCGATCGTCATGACCACCATGGCCATGGCCGCCGGCATGCTGCCCACCGCGCTGGCGCTGGAGAAGGGCGCCGAATTCCGCCAGCCGATGGCCGTGGCGGTGATCGGCGGCCTGATGACGTCCACGGTCCTCTCCCTCGTGTTGGTTCCGGTTGTCTATGAATTCATTGATGATTTCGAGCAGTGGCTGCGGCCCAAGCTGGCCCGGCTGGTGACGCCGCGCGAGGCGGCGCTGCAGCCCGTGCCGGAGGATCGGCTCTAGGGTTTCAACGGGACGGCCGCCCGCGTCGTCGTGGCGCGCAGGATGAAGGCGAGGATGGTGGCGATCGCTTCGTAGAGTTCGCGCGGGATCTCGCTCTCCACCTCTACGGACGCGAGCGCCTCGGCGAGCGGGGCGTTTTCCTCGAGCGGCACGCCGTGCTCGCGGGCGGTGTCGATGATCCGCTTGCCGAAGTCTCCCCGGCCGACGGCGACCACCTTTGGCGCGCCGGCGCCTTCATACTTGAGGGCCACGGCGAGCGGGGTCTTGCCGGTCGCGGTCATGAGGTCTGGTCCACGAACCGGCCCCGCGCCGGTACGGACTGCCTGGGGGCGCCCACGCGGAAGACGACGTCCCCCGGCAGCGCCCGGGCGAGCTCGGCGCCCTGGCTGCGCAGCAGATCGAGGCCACCCTCGCGTTCGGCCCAGATCGTGACCGCGGCCCGACCGCCCTTCATCCCCAGGTGAACGTGCACCGGGCCGGGCGGCTCGATGTCTACCGAGAACCGCACACGCCAGGACTCTGGCCCCTCGGCGACGCCTGCCTCCGGGGCGTCACGGTCGACTTCGAATTGCGCGACGGCCGTTCCCTGCGGCGTGGCGACCGGCAGCTCGAACATCCAGGTCGTCGTCGTCCCATCGGGCAAGGCGGCCGGTTGCTGGAGCGTCTGGCGCGCCT
>NZ_JAQGIZ010000113.1 GCF_028290885.1 Phenylobacterium sp. | reverse complement strand
CCCGCCATGGCCATGTGGCGACGGGGAGCCCTGGTCTTCGGGCGACCTAGTTCGGCAGTACGAGTTGTTCGGACGCGATGGCGTAGCGGGTGGTGGCGCAGCTGCGGGTCTCCTCGGAGATCCGCCGCCACACCGCGCGGGCTTCGTCGCGGCTGTCGAAGGGGCCAAGCACCTGCGGCGGCCCGTTCTTCAGCGCCTTGAAGTCCAGGCAGCTGTACTCGCCGCCGACGACCCAGAAGCGTTCCATGGTCATCTCTCCGCTCAAGCGAACTGGTTCATGGTGTTGTGGACGCCGCCGGCCTTCAGCGCCGCTTCGCCGGCGAAGTATTCCTTGTGGTCGTCGCCGATGTCCGAGCCCGACATGTTCTGGTGCCGCACGCAGGCGATGCCCTGGCGGATCTCCTGGCGCTGGACGTTGAGGACGTAGCCCAGCATGCCCGCCGCGCCGAAGTACTCCTTGGCCAGGTTGTCGGTGGACAGCGCCGCCGTGTGATAGGTCGGCAGGGTGATCAGGTGGTGGAAGATCCCCGCGCGCTTCGCGCCATCGGCCTGGAAGTTGCGGATCCGCTCGTCGGCCTCGATGGCCAGGTCCGTGGTGTCGTAGTCGACGCTCATCAGCTTGGCGCGGTCGTAGGCAGACACGTCCTTCCCGGCCGCGACCCAGACGTCATAGACCTGCTGGCGGAAGTTCAGCGTCCAGTTGAAGGAGGGCGAGTTGTTGTAGACCAGCTTGGCGTTGGGGATGACCGCGCGGATGCGGTCCATCATGCCGGCGATCTGCTCGACGTGCGGCTTCTCGGTTTCGATCCAGAGCAGGTCCGCGCCGTTCTGCAGCGAGGTGATGCTGTCGAGCACGCAGCGGTCCTCGCCGGTGCCGGGCCGGAACTGGAAGAGGTTCGAGGGCAGGCGCTTGGGCCGCAGCAGCTTGCCGTTGCGGTTGAGGATCACGTCGCCGTTGCTGAGCTTGTCGGGCGTGATCTCCTCGCAGTCGAGGAAGCTGTTGTACTGGTCGCCCAGGTCGCCCGGCGCATGGCTGACGGCGATCTGCTTGGTCAGGCCCGCGCCCAGGGAGTCGGTGCGGGTGACGATGACGCCGTTGTCGACGCCAAGCTCCAGGAAGGCGTAGCGGCAGGCGCGGACCTTGGCGAGGAAGTCCTCGTGCGGAACGGTGACCTTGCCGTCCTGGTGGCCGCACTGCTTCTCGTCGGAGACCTGGTTCTCGATCTGCAGGGCGCAGGCCCCGGCCTCGATCATCTTCTTGGCGAGCAGGTAGGTCGCCTCGGCGTTGCCGAAGCCGGCGTCGATGTCGGCGATGATCGGCACCACATGGGTCTGGAAGTTGTCGACGGCGTCGAGCAGCTTTTCTTCCCGCTTCTTGTCGCCGGCCGCGCGGGCGGCGTCGAGGTCGCGGAAGATCATCCCCAGCTCGCGGGCGTCGGCCTGCTTCAGGAAGGTGTAGATCTCCTCGATCAGCGCCGGCACCGAGGTCTTCTCGTGCATCGACTGGTCGGGCAGCGGGCCGAAGTCGGACCGCAGAGCGGCGACCATCCAGCCGGACAGGTAGATGTACCGGCCCTTGGTCGAGCCGAAGTGCTTCTTGATGGAGATCATCTTCTGCTGGGCGACAAAGCCGTGCCAGCAGCCCAGCGACTGGGTGTAGTTGGCCGGGTCCGCGTCGTAGGCGGCCATGTCCTTGCGCATGATGTCGGCAGTGTAGCGGGCGATCTCGAGGCCGGTCTTGAAGCGGTTCTGCAGGCGCATGCGGGCCACGCCATCGGCGTCGATGCCGTCCCACGCGCCGTTCTTGCTTTTGATGAGCTGGCTCATCTCGATGATGTGGTCCTGGTAAGCCATCTGCCTCTTCCGCGATTGGCCGGACATGCGACGCGCCCGGAACCTGGAACCGCCGTAGCGCGGGGCTTTCCACCTGTGGAGTGACCACGAGGTTTAGCTGTCAAACTTTACAAAACTGATTTGTAATGTTGTAAGGACCGCACTTCCACGAGCCTGAAGCACGATGCCGACCGATCGCCGCCTCTACATCGGACCGCGACTGAGGCGCCTGCGCCGCGACCTCGGCCTGACCCAGGCCGACATGGCCGCCGACCTGGAGGTCTCGGCCTCCTACATCGCGCTGCTGGAGCGCAACAATCGCCCGCTGACCGCCGACCTGCTGGTGCGCCTGGCCCAGACCTACAACGTCGACATGGCCGCCCTGGCCGGGAACGCCGGCGCTGATGAGACGGCCCGCCTGCAGGCGGTCCTGAAGGATCCGCTGTTCGCGGACATCGACCGCGCCTCGCTGGAGGTCGCCGACATGGTGACCAACCATCCGGGGATCAGCGAGGCGCTGCTGCGGCTCTACACGACCTACCAGGAGGAGCAGCTCGCGCTGGCCGACCGGGGCGCGGAGACGCGCGAGGCCGACGGCCAGGGGGCGGAGGCGACCGACCCGGTGGCGGAGTCCAGGCGCTTCCTGGCCGCCCGCCGCAACAGCTTCCCCAGCCTCGACGACGCGGCCGAACGCCTGGCCCAGGCCGTGAGCGGCCAGGGCGGCGGCGCCGGCTATTTGAAGGCCCGCCACGACCTGCGGGTTCGGCGCCTGCCGTCGAGCGTGATGGTCGGCTCGATGCGCAGGCTCGACCGGCACCGCCGCGAGGTCCTGCTGGACGATGCGCTGGACGCGGCCAGTCAGGCCTTCCAGCTGGCGCTGCAGCTGGCCTATCTGGAGATGGGCGCCGAGATCGACGCGGTGCTCGAGACCGGCAGCTTCGCCAGCGAAAGCGGCGAGCGCCTGACCCGCCGGGCGCTTGCGAGCTATGCCGCCGCGGCCCTGCTGATGCCCTATTCCGCCTTCGCCCGGGCGGTCGAAGCGCGCCGCTACGACGTCGAGGCGCTGGCCCGCCAGTTCGGCGCCAGCTTCGAGCAGACGGCGCACCGGCTCACGACCCTGCAGAAGCCGGGGCAGGAGCGGGTGCCGTTCTTCTTCATCCGCGTCGATCCGGCCGGCAACGTCTCCAAGCGCCTGGACGGCGCCGGTTTCCCCTTCGCCCGCCATGGCGGCGGCTGCCCGCTCTGGTCCGTGCATCATGTGTTCCGCACCCCGCGCGAGGTGGTCACCCAATGGCTGGAGCTGCCGGATGGCCAGCGCTTCTTCTCCATCGCCCGCACGGTGACCGCGGGCGGCGGCGCCTTCGGCGCGCCGCGTGTGGAGCGCGCCATCGCGCTCGGCTGCGCAGCCGAACACGCCGGCCGCCTGGTCTACACGCAAGATCAGCCGGGACCTGGCGCGGAGGCGGCGACGCCGATCGGGGTCACCTGCCGCCTCTGCCAGCGCACCGAATGCGCCGCCCGGTCGGAGCCGCCGATCGGCCGCCAGATCCTGCCCGACGACATCCGCCGCACGAGCCTGCCGTTCGGGTTTTCGGACACCTGAGGCTCGGGGATTCACCGAACGCGTTACGCCATTGCGTTGACCGATCTGCAATCTAAGCCACTGGCGTACCACCGATTTCCGTGCGCTAATTCCCGAAAATATCGGGAATGAAATACGTTCCCGGAAAAACGCTGGGGATGAAACATGGTTCAGGTGGCGCTCCAGTCCACGGACCGGTTCGAGCGCAAGCGCGAGGCGATCCTCGACGCGGCGACGGAATTGCTCAACCGTCGCGGGGTGAAAGGCTTGACGCTGGGCGACGCCGCCGCCGCGGTCAGCCTCTCCACGACCAGCGTCACCTACTATTTCAAGCGCAAGGACGACCTGGCGGCGGCCTGCATGCTGCGCGGCATCTATGTTCTGCTGGACATCGTCCAGACAGCGCTTAAGGCCCCCACACCCCAGGCCAGGCTACGCAGCCTACTGCGGCTATATCTGGAGCGGATGCGCCGCGCCGCGGTGGGCGAGGCGCCGCCCCTGCCGGTGTTCTCGGACCTGCGCGCGCTGAACATGCCCCAGCGCGGCGAGGTGGCGGCGGCCTACATGAAGCTGTTCCGGCGCCTGCGGCAGATCTTCGAGACGCCGGACCTGGCGTGGCTGTCGCGCGGGCGGCGGACGGCCCGCACGCAGATGCTGCTGGAGCAGCTGTCCTGGGCCGCCGCCTGGCTGCCGAAATACGATCCGGAGGACTACGACCGCATCGGCGAACGGATGTGCGACATCCTGGTTGGCGGCCTGGCGACGCCCGGCCACGTCTGGAAGCCCTTGCCGCTGCCCATGGTCCAGCTTGCGCCGTGCACCCGGCAGGAGCTGAGCAGCCAGACCTTCCTCATGGCCGCCACCAAGCTGATCAACGCCCGCGGCTACCGCGGCGCCTCAGTGGACAAGATCTCCGCCGAGCTCAACGTCACCAAGGGCAGCTTCTACCACCACAACTGCGCCAAGGATGACTTGGTGGTGGCCTGCTTCGGCCGCACCTTCGATGTGATGACCCGCGTCCAGCGTCTGGCCATGGGACTGCCGGGCGACCAGTGGACGCGGCTGACCAGCGCGGCGGCCGCCCTCGCCGAGTACCAGCTGTCGGAGAATGGGCCGTTGTTGCGCTCCTCGGCCTTGGCCGCCCTGCCGGAGCCGATCCGCGCGGAGATGGTCAAGCACTCCGACCGGGTCTCCGACCGCTTCGCCGCGATGATCTGCGACGGGATCGCCGAGGGGTCGCTGCGCGCGGTCGATCCATTCCTGGCCGCCCAGATGCTGAACGCCACCCTGAACGCCGGCGCGGAGCTGGATGTCTGGGTGCCGGGCGTCAGCCAGAAGGCGGCGCCGGCGGTCTTCGCCCGCCCGATGCTGATGGGCGTCTTCGAGCGCTAGTGTGCTGGATTTGAAGTTCGCCTCATTCACGCGCCGCGCGCCGAGCGAACTTCAAATCCAAAAAGCACACTAGAAACATATACTTCCCTAGTGTCCTCATCGA
>NZ_JAQGIZ010000098.1 GCF_028290885.1 Phenylobacterium sp. | reverse complement strand
GAAATGCTCGTCCATGCCGTGTTGGAAGTGCCGCGTTTCGCCGGGATAGTGGTGGACGTCGACGATCCGCCCGTCCTCGTAGTACCCGCGCGCGACGCCGGCGGTCGGCGTGGTCCAGAAATAGTCGAGCACGTGGCGGTGGAAGGTGAGCCAGCCGCCCGACGGGAGGGACAAGTGCCAGACGCGCACGCGTTCGGTCTCGGACACCAGGATGTTGCCGACCGCCCCGTTGAACTGATGGCGTTCGAACTCCTCCCGCAGGTTTTGCGGCCAATCCCGGCGCGGATCGGCCGCCGGTCCCGGAGGGGCTATCTCGACGATCTCGTGGCGCATTGTTGTGGATCCAGGGCGCTACAGTTGCGGCTTGAGGATGACCTTGATCGCACCGTCCACGCGGTCGCGCGCATAGCGCAGGGCCTCCGGTAGGTCCGCGAGGCCAAAGGTGTGGGTGTGGATCAACGTGGCGTCGAACCGTCCGGACGCCATCAAGGCCAAGGCGCGGTGCGTGGCGCTGCGGCCTTCACCGCGGATGCCGTAGAGGTAGATGTTGTTCTGGACGGCATAGGCTAGGTCGATCTTCACCGGACCGTGCGGGAAGGCCGCAAGGCAGATCTTGCCTCCGCGGTTTGTCATCCGGATCGCCTGGTTGACCGACTCCTCGGTGCCGGCGCAGTCGAGGACATAGTCAGCGCCCTTGCCGGTGAGGCGCATGACCGAGGCCACGGGATCCTCTGCGGTGGAATCGATCGTGACGTCGGCGCCAAGCTTCGCGCCAATGGCCAGGCGATCGTTGCGCGTTCCGGTCAGGACGACCGGGTTCGCGCCCAGGGCCTTGGCGGTGGCCACGCCCAGCAGTCCGATGGGCCCAGGCCCGATGACCACGACCGACTCTCCGGCCAGCAGCCCGCCGAGCTCTGTGAAGCCGTACATCGAGGTTCCTGCCGTGACGACCAAGGCGGCCTCTTCGTCGGTCATCGAATCCGGGACGCGCACCAGGGTGTTGATGTGGTTGACGGCGTACTGCGCGAAGCCGCCGTTGGTGGTGAAGCCGTTGGCCCGGTGGCCCTTGTCGTTGCCGGGGTAGTTGGCGCCGTAGTTGTGGCAAGCGGTGTACATGCCTTCCCGACAGCGTTTGCATCGCCCGCAGCCGGCGTGGATTTCGACCGTGACGCGGTCGCCGACCTGGTACTCGTCGACGTTGGGGCCGAGGCCCACGACCGTTCCCATGTATTCATGGCCGGGCGTGAAACCCTGGTTGAAGGGCGGGCGGCCGTTGATCAGTGCGGGCGGTCCTTCGCCGATCACTTCCAGGTCGGTGGCGCAGATGGCGACGGCGTCGATGCGAACGAGGACTTCGGCCGCCCCAGGGCGCGGCGTGGGTTTCGTCGCCAGCTCGAGCTCGTTCGGATTTTTGAGCACCCAGGCGCGCATCGTCGCCGGAGCGGTGTTGTCCGACGGGGTTTCCGCCGTCTGCCTGGCGAGGGTGCGTACGGTCATGGAATCCGTTCCAGATAATTTGACCACTATGGCCTAAATGAGTGAACCCGCAAGCGCCGCCGCGGCGGGAGCGCTGCGACCCAGGATCAGGTCCGAGATGCGCTCGGCGACCATCAGCACCGGCAGGTTGGTGTTGCCGCGGGGGACGCTCGGCATCACCGAGGCGTCGGCGATCCGCAGGCCGGAGACGCCGTGCACCCGGCCCTGGCGATCGACCACGGACAGGGGGTCGTCGGCCGAGCCCATGCGGCAGGTGCCGGAGTGATGGGCCAGCGGCGCGACATTGGCGCGGACGAACTCCGCGAGCCGCGCGGGGTCGGCCAGCAGATCGGCGAGCGCTCCGCCCGGACCGCCGATCGAGCCCACCACCCGGTCTCCCAGGCCCGGCACGATGTCGAGCAGCGTCGCGATCGCCTGTGCGCGGAGGGCGTTGGCGGGGGTTCGCAGGCTGAACCTGGCCGCATTGGCCAGGCGACTGGCGCCGACCGGGACGCCGACCAGGGGCGAGACCTCGGGCGAGCTCAGCAATCGCGCAATGCGAAACAACCCCTCGCTGAGCCGGGCCGCGTCCCGCGGATCGCCGAGTAGGTTGTACTCGACGACGCAGGCTGGATCGCCGCCGTGCCCCGGCCGCAGCCGCACCTGGCCCCGCGAGGCCGGAGCCATCACCAGCGGGCTGAAGTGCGCCATCCGGCCGGCGATCGCGTGCCAGCTGGCCCGGCTGCCGAGCGCCAGGGCCATGTCCACTGAGCCGACCCCTTCGACGCCGGACGAGTAGCGGAACATGGTGTTGTTGTGGTTGCGCGCCGGCCGGCGTTGAACGGCCGGCGTTGAACGGCGGGCGGCCGCAGGTGGGCGAGCACGAGCAGGGTCGCGTGGTTCTGCAGATTGGCTCCGACGCCGCGGAGAGCCAGGCGGACAGGAACGCCGGCGGCCGACAGTTGCTGCGGATCACCCAGGCCCTGCTTGAGCAGGAACATCGGCGTCAGCAGGGCCCCCATGGCGAGGATGGTCTCCGCCGCGCGGAACGACAGCATCTCGCCGCCGACGCGCGCCCGGACGCCCACGATCTTCGCGCCGTCGAAGATCAGCTCGGTCGCCGTCGCATCCGCCAGGATGCTGAGGTTGGGGCGCCGGCGCACCTCCTCGGTGAGATAGGAGATCGCACTGGAGGCGCGCCGCGTGGCCGGCCCCGCGATCGGCAGCGAGCCGTAGCCATCGCGGAAGTCCGCGTTCATGTCGGCGATGAGCGGGATCCCCGTGCGAGCGGCATAGGCGCCCGCCGCCTTGGCGATCGGCGGCCAATACTCGGGGCGATGACGCCGAATCTCGGTGGGCCCATCCGCCCCGTGCAACTCGCCTCCGAAGTCCAGGTCATGCTCGAGCCGCCGGAAGTAGGGCACGACGTCGCGCCAGCTCCACCCCGCGGCGCCCTGATCCGCCCAGCCGTGGTAGTCCTGCGGTGTCCCCCGCAGCATGATCATGCCCATGATCGACGACCCCCCGCCCATGACCCGGGCATGCAGCAGGGGGTTGGCAGGCGAGGTGTGCTCGGTCAGCGCGTGCCCGGCCAGCGCCCAGCGGTATCGCGGGTTTCCGTAGGACAGCGGGTAAGGGTCGAGGATGTCGGCCGGGACGCGCCCCGGCGGCGTGTCCATCCCGGCCTCGATGAGCAGCACCCGGTTGCGCGATTGCGCCGAGAGGCGGTTGGCCAGCACGCACCCCGCCGTCCCGCCGCCGACGATGATGTAGTCGAAACTCTCGCTCAAATCGGAACTCCAAGCCGGCGAACTCCGCGCGGGGGCGCGGTCGGCGCCGCTCAGTCGAATAATATTGACCGATATGGTCAAGAAAAATATGAACGAGCGGCGGCGCGATCGCGGTGTGGGGGAGTGGCGTGGGCGTCATGTCGACAAGCAACGTCACCGAGAGCGAAGCCCTCTACCCGCCGCCGAGGGCCGCCTGGTTCGCCTGCACGATCCTCTTCCTGGGCTGTGCGCTGGCCTTCATGGACCGGGGCGTCATCAGCCTGTTCATCATCCCGATCCAACGGGATCTCCACCTTTCCGACACCCAGATCAGCCTGCTCGTCGGCTTCGCCTTCGCCGCCTTCAATGCGTTGTTCGGCCTGCCGGTGGCCCGTTGGATCGACGGCGGACCGCGCAAGACCATCGCTGCAATTGGCATCGCCGTCTGGAGCCTGGCGGCGTCAAGTTGCGGCCTGGCCACCAATTTCTGGCAGCTGTTCATCGGCCGGGTGGCGCTCGGCGCCGGAGAAGCCTCGGTGACGCCGGCGGGCGTGTCTCTGCTGGCCGACCTCTTCCCGCCGAAGCGCCGCGGCCGGGCGATGGGCCTGTTTTACGCCGGGACCTTCGTCGGCGGCGGGTGCGCGCTCGTCCTCGGCGGGTTCCTTTGGCGCAGCCTGGGTGATCGCCTCATGGCGCTACCGCTCGTCGGGCCGCTCCACTCTTGGCAGGTGGTGCTGATCCTGGTCGGCAGCCTGGGGTTCATCGTCGCCCCGCTCACCCTGCTGATCCCCGAGCCGAGGCGGCTTGATGGCGGCGGGCCAGCGGTGGTGGGCGGCGTGCCTCTGGCCGCGGTCGCGCGTTACTACAAGACCCATGCGAGAACCCTGGCGGGCCATAACGTCGGCTTCTGCCTGCAGAATTTTGCGCTGCATGCCGGCGCCGCTTGGTTGCCGACCCTGCTGGTGCGTACCGCGGGCTGGAGCATCGCCCAGGCCGGCGCGACCATCGGGCTGATGACGCTGGTGCTCGGACCGATCGGGGCGGCGACAGCAGGGGCCCTGGCCGACGCGCTCGCCATCCGCGGCCGCACCGATGGCAAGCTCATCGTCTGCATCGGCTCAGCGGGCATGTGCGCCGCGGCCGCTACGGTCATCGCCATCAATCCGATACCTAGCCTGCTCATCGCGGCGCTCGGAGCGTTCATGTTCTTCGGCGCGTTCAGCCTGCCGCTTGGCCCCGGCGCGCTGCAGGAGATCATGCCGAACGCCATGCGAGGCCAGGCGACCGCGGTCTATGTGGCGGTGACCAACCTGGTCGGCGGCGGTCTGGCGGCGACGACGGTCGCCTTGCTCACCGACTTCGTGTTCCACGACAAGGCCAAGCTAAATCTGTCGTTCGGCCTGGTCGGGGTGGTGGTCTGCATCCTGGCCGCCCTAACCCTGACCGCAACCCTGCGCGCTTTCCGGACCACCGTGAGGGAACGGCTAGGTCCCGCGCAGCTCGGCCCGGCCGCTGCCGCCGCATAGCCACTGTATTGACCGCATCGGTCAATTTATCTTGACACGAGATTGACCGAAGCGGTCTATTTAACCGCGGTCGCGCGTTTACGAGTCCGTCCTCCTCGGGACAATCAACGGGAGCCTTCCGGACAAGCGGCGCGTCGGACCCAAGTACCGAGGCGCTGGCGACAGTCAAACAAGAATGACTTGAATTGGGGAGTGAAACGATGGTGGTCCAAAGGACTTCGGCTCGATTGCTGCTGCCTTTAGGTACGCTGCTGTGCGGTACATTCCTCACTCATCCTGCGCTTGCCCAGTCCTCGATCCCACCGAAGTCCTCGTCGACAGCCGAATACACAGTTGAGACTGTTGTGGTCACGGCACGAAAGCTGATCGAAGACATCCAAGTCATTCCGGAGTCGGTCACGGCAATCGATTCCCGGACAATCGCCGCCGCGCACCTGACGCGATTGGATGACTTCAATTCGCTGGTCACCAACGTCAACATCACCAAGCGGGCGGACAACACCCCTGACGTGGTGATGCGCGGCGTCGGCTCCTTGGGCG
>NZ_JAQGIZ010000069.1 GCF_028290885.1 Phenylobacterium sp. | reverse complement strand
CCGGGTGCGCCGCGATGATGGCGCGGATCGCCTGCATGTTGGGCGCGATGGCCTGGGCGACCACGGCGCGGAAGATATCCTCCTTGGTCTCGAAGTAGAGGTAGAGCGCGCCCTTGGAGACGCCCGCCCGCCGCGCGATCTCGTCCAGTCTGGCCGCGGCGAACCCCCGCTCGGCGAAGACCGCCATCGCCGCATCGACGATCTCGCCCGGCCGATTGGCCTTGCGGCGGCGGAACTTCGGCTCGCCCGGGTCGAGCATGGCGGACCCTTCAAAACAACTGACCCAAAAGTCAGTAACTCTGATAACAACGCTCCGCAAGGCGCCTGGGTTGCAACGAGCAGGATGAGGGTGGGGCAGCGGCGCGAAGGCCGGCTGACGGCATGGCGGCAGCCGGAACACGGGCGCAACGAATCAGGACCGAATCAGCGACCTCGGCCGATTCGGGATTTGTTCACCGCAACATATTGTATCTCAACGGACTTGGACCACAAGCGGTCAGCCAAGCCTGGCGGCCAGCGCCTCGTACTCCGCGGCTTCGGCCGTCAGACCCAGCGTACCGTAGAAGACCGCCAGGTTGTGGGCTGCCAGATGGCTCCCCCGGCCGGCGATCGAGCCGTCGAGTTCCGGCCGCTCGCCGATCTCCAGGCATCGCTTCCAGGCCGACTCCGCGACCGGCAGGAAGTGGTCCATCGCCCGGTCGGGCTGCTGCGACGCCGCCTCCAGGGAAAGGTCGCCCACGACGAAGTAGAAGTCCGGGGAGTCCAGCCAATGGGCCACCTCGGCGTCGGCCAGGGCCAGCGCGTCGGCCAGCCGATGGTCCGCCTTCAGGGCGATCATCGCGCGCACCACCAGGGCGTGGCGGTATCGGACGTCGGCCGGCGCCAGTCGAAGGGCCTCGACGAAGCAGAGCGCCGCCTGGGGGCTGCGCCCACGCGCCTGGTGCTCCTTGGCGAGCTGGAACCAGAGGTAGGGATCCTCCGGCGCGCCCGCGAGCTCGCGCATCAGCAACGTCTCGTTGCGCGCGCCCTTCCGCGCTAGGTTCGCGGCCGTATAGCCGTCGTGGCCGATGACCAGCGGCAGGCGGACCGTCGGCAGGTCGCTGGCCGGCTGTTCGTGGATGCGGCCCACATAGCCGACGCCGGCGGGCAGCACGCGGGCGATCCAGGCTACGCCGCGGCCTTCGGCGCCGGCGCCGTCCAGGCGGCTGGCGATCTGCACCTCGCCGAGAAAGCCGCCGCCCTCGGCCGGCAGGGTGTCGGGCCCCAGCGCCTGGGCGCCGCCCTCGATCCATTCGTCGGCGTCGAGCACCAGGTTCCAGCGGGCGTCGGAATGCGCCAGCGCCGCGTTGCGGGCCGCGGCGAAGTCGTCGCACCAGGCGAACTCGTGCACCTGCGCCCCGCAGGCCTCCGCCACGGCGCGGGTGTCGTCGACCGAACCGGTGTCGAGCACGATCATGCAATCTACGTGCGGCCGCGCGCTCTCCAGGGCGCGCGCGATGGCGCCCGCCTCATCCCGCGCGATCATCACCAGCGCCAGCCGCGTCACCCGCCTGAAGCTCCCTTCTGGAACTGTCACCGAACCGGTGTATCTGAAGGACCTTGCCTTGACGTTGACGCGCACATTCCTCTATATCGCCCGCTCTCGCGCGGGCCCGGCCCGTGGCGTCCTGTTCTCGCGAAGGTTTCTGATCCCATGTCGCGTCGCTGCGAACTCACCGGTGTCGGCCCGATGGTCGGCCACAATGTGAGCCACTCGAACATCAAGACCAAGCGCCGCTTCCTGCCCGCGCTGTCGCCCGCCACGCTCCAGTCGAACGCGCTCGGCCAGTCCTACCGCCTGCGCATCACCAACGCGGCGCTGCGCACGCTCGATTTCCGCGGCGGCCTCGACGCCTTCCTGCTGAAGGCCAGCGACGAGGAACTGTCGCCCAAGGCCCAGAAGATCAAGCGCCAGCTGAAGGCCAAGCTCGCCGAGCAGCCCGCCGCCTAAGCGCGCCACAGAGTGTCGTTCGGAAAGAGGCCGCCTGCGAAGGGGGCCTTTTTCTTTATTCGCTCCTCCCCAGAAGGGAACACTTCGGGGGAGGGGGACCACGAAGTGGTGGAGGGGGCGCAAAGCCCTGGGCTCGGAGCTTGCTGCTTTACGCCCCCTCCGTCTCGCCGCTTCGCGCCGATCCACCTCCCCCGTCCTCTTCGGGACAGGGGGAGGAGCGAGTCTTACTTCAGCACCCCGTCGAACAGGGCCACCAACTCGCGCCAGTGCCGCTCGGCGGCTTCGGGACTGTGGACCGGCATGTCGGTAGGGACCCAGCCGTGCTTGGCGCCCTTCCAGATCGACACCTCGGCGTCGAGGCCGGCGGCCTTCAGGGCGGCGTCCAGGCGCTCGCACTGGGCCTCGTCGAAGCTGCGGTCCTCGTCTGCGCCGGCGACCAGGATCTTCGCCTGCATCCTGGGCGCCAGGAGATGCGGGCTGTCGGGCTCGTCGGTCGCCTGGTTGCCGCCGTGGAAGGAGGCCGCCACGGCGACCCGATCGGGGAAGGTCCCGGCGGCGCGAAGGGCGATGCCGCCGCCCATGCAATAACCGGTGACGCCCACCTTGCCCGGCTTCGCCTTGGGCTGCTTGGCCAGCCACTCCAGCCAGACGCCCGTGTCCTTCATCGAGCGCTCGGCGTCGGTCGACGCCCGCAGCTTGGCGAACAGGGCGCCCATCTCCGGGTCTCCAGCGCGGGCCTTGACGATGTCCAGCGGCGGATAGGGCCCGGCGCGCCAGAACATATCGGGCAAGAGCACATAGTAGCCGGCCTGGGCCAGGCGCTCGCCCATCTCGAACATCGCCGGCCGGATCGCGGGCGCATCCATGTAGAGGATCGCCGCCGGCCACGGCCCGTCGCCCGCATCAGGCGTGAAGACGAAGGCCCGCGCCTCGCCCTCCGGCATGGGGATGGAAACCTCGGTCTTCATCAAATCACCTCCCAGATGGCGGCTTCCAATCGAACGCCAGAAGCAGGGTCCGCTGCGAGCTCGAAAAATTGTCGTCGGAAATCAGGTAGAAGCGAATGCTCCCATCCTTGGCCGGCACGGCCGCCAGGCCCTCGAAATTGTCGACCGTCAGCGGGCCGCGCAGCTCCTGCTGGTCAACGATCCGCCCGGCCTGGTCGGTGATCCGAAGGTCGATGACGCTGCGGGTCACCGGATTGAAGGCGCGCAGCAGCCAGGCCGTGCGCCCCTCCGGCAACCGCCGCGCAGCGACCAAGCCGAAGCCCACGGCCAGGGGGACCGTGGGCCCTTCGGCGCAGGGGGTGGTCAGCGTGCAGGACCAGGTCCGGCCGGTGGTCTCGCCGCCGGCGAAATAGGCGTCCGGTCCCAGCAGCGGATCGGGAGCAAGGGCCTCCATCCCCTGGTTGTAGGGGAACTTCGCGTCGGGCGAGGGGACGGCGCGTGGCGGTCCGCCGGCCACTGGATAGAGCCAGATGCGGTCGCGCCGCTCGAAGCTGATCAGCAGGTCGCCGTTCGGCAGCAGCGCCAGGCCCTCGGAGTCGGCGTTGTCCTTGCCCTGTAGCGGCTTGCCGTCGAGGCCGGTAAGCGCGCTCAGCCGGGCGTCGGCCACGCCCGCCAGCCGGCCCTGCGCGTCCAGCACCACCCTGGCCCGCAGCAGGTCGCCCTCGTCGCCCACCGCGATCAGCGACCCGTCCGGCCGCACGTCGAGGTCGGAAAGGCCGTGCAGGCGCGAGGTCTGGTCGGAGGTGAGCTGGAGCCCGCCCGCATAGACGAGGTCGCCCACCCGGTCCTGCGTCGGATCGGCCGGGTTCAGCGGCACGGCCTCGGCCTTGATCGCGATCCCGGAGCCGGCCGGCACAGCCGCCTTGGGCAGCTCGGCGATGGGTCCGCCGCATGCGGCCAGGATCAGTCCGGCCAGCGCTGCGGCGAGTGGCCTCAAGCCACCGCCCTCCGCACTTCCTTGAAGGTCGAGCGGCGGGCCGGGCCTGAGGGTCCCTGGGTGTTGGGCGGCGGCTGCAGCAGGCCGGCGTTGCGCCGCGTCATCCGCTTGGGCTCTTCCTCGAAGAGCTCGGCCAGCTGGTCGGTGATGGCGCCGGCCAGTTGCTCCACGTCGACGATGGTCACGGCGCGGCGATAGTAGCGGGTGACGTCGTGGCCGATGCCGATGGCGATCAGCTGCACCGGGCTCTTGGTCTCGATCTCGCCGATCACCTCGCGCAGGTGGCGCTCCAGGTAGTGGCCGGAGTTCACGCTCAGCGTCGAGTCGTCCACCGGCGCGCCGTCGGAGATCACCATCAGGATGCGGCGCGCCTCCTGGCGGCCGATCAGCCGCTGGTGCGCCCACATCAGCGCCTCGCCGTCGATGTTCTCCTTCAAGAGCCCCTCGCGCATCATCAGGCCGAGGTTGCGCCGCGCGCGCCGCCAGGGGGCGTCGGCGGCCTTATAGATGATGTGGCGCAGGTCGTTGAGCCGGCCGGGCTGCGGCGGCTTGCCGGCCTTCAGCCAGTCCTCGCGTGAGGAGCCGCCCTTCCACGCCCGGGTGGTGAAGCCCAGGATCTCCGTCTTGACCCCGCAGCGTTCAAGCGTGCGCGCCAGGATGTCGGCGCAAACCGCAGCCACCATGATCGGGCGGCCGCGCATGGAGCCGGAGTTGTCGATCAGGATCGAGACCACCGTGTCGCGGAACTCGGTGTCCTGCTCTTCCTTGAAGGAGAGCGGCGAGGTCGGGTCGACGATCACCCGGGTGAGCCGCGCCACGTCGAGGATGCCTTCCTCCAGGTCGAAAGCCCAGGAGCGGTTCTGCTGGGCGAGCAGCTTGCGTTGCAGCCGGTTGGCGAGCCGGCTGACCACGTTCGACAGGCTCGCCAGCTGCTGGTCGAGGTAGGCCCGCAGCCGGGTCAGCTCCTCGGCGTCGCACAGCTCCTCGGCGGCCACGATCTCGTCGTGGGCGGTGGTGAAGACCTTGTAGGTGACGACCTTGCCTTCGCCCTTCAGGTCCGGGCGGGCCGGCTGCTCGCCCTCGCCCATCTCGGGGGGCTCGTCGGAATCCTGCGCGTCCGGATCGTCCTCGGCCTGCATCATCTGGCTGTCGGCGTCCTCGCTCTCGCGGTGGATCGCCTCGTTCTCGTCCATGGCGGCCTGCTGCGGGGACTTGCCCTCGCCGTCGCCCTCGTCGTTGTCGTCGCTGGCCTCGGGCTCACCGTCCTCGCCGGACTCCTCGTCCTGGTCCGCCGGGTCGGGGGCGTCGGAGAGGTCATCGCCCATCTTGAGGTCGCGGATGATGGCGCGCGCGATGCGGGCGAAGGTCTTCTGGTCCTGCACCGCCTCGGAAAGCCGGTCGAGGTCGGGCCCGGCCTTGGCCTCGATCTCGTCCCGGAACAGTTTAACCAATGGTTCCGCCATGGCCGGCGGCTTCTCGCCGGTCAGCCGCTCGCGGACGATCAGCGAGACCACATCGGCCAGCGGCGGATTGGCCAGGGCCTCGATCTGGTTGAACGCCCGCTTGGCCCAGGCCTGCTCGTGCACGGCCTTGAGGTTCTCGCGCACCCCGCCGAGCGCATTGGCGCCGATCGCCTCGAGCCTCGCCTGCTCGATGCCGTCATAGATCGGCTGGCCCTGCACGGACGCCGGCCGCGCCTTGGCGTGCGCCGCGGCGTCATGGTGGGCGATGCGTAGCGCCATCTGGTCGGCGAAGCCGCGGATGCGCGCGGCGTCGACCGAGGTCAGATCCCTCGGCGGATGCGGCAGCACCGCGCGGTTGCCGCTCAGCTGCGGCCCCTCGCCGGAATAGACGATCTCCAGGTCCGGCGACTCGGCAAGCGACCGCGTCGCGTTGACCAGCGCGCGCTTGAAGGGCTCCAGCGGACTTTCCGGGTTCTTCGCCATCGGCGTCCTCTTAGATCAGCGCGCCCTCAGCGCGAAACAAGGAATTGAACCACGGAAAACATGGAAGGCGCGAAGCGCGCCTCCTGCTTGGCGGTCCACTGGCCAATCCGGCTTTCCGTGTCTTCCGTGTCTTCCGTGTTTTCCGCGGTTTCCTTGCCGATGACGAACCGGTGATCTGCGGAACGCCACGGCCAAGGCTGCGTTTGCCATGCCAGGTCCGCAGGAGGCGGGCGCATCTAGGAGAAAGCGACATGCTCAAGTGGGCTTTGATCTTCGCGGTGGTCGCCCTGATCGCCGGCGGTCTTGGCTTCGGCGGCATCGCCGGCGCCGCGGCGGGCGTCGCCAAGATCCTGTTCTTCCTGTTCGTGGTCGGCTTCCTGGTCTTCCTGGTGCTGGGCCTGATGGCCGGGCGAAAGATCACCGGGAATTAGCCGGGTTCCGCAAGTTTCGAGAACCGTGAGGGCCGGGGCGCGATCCCCGGTCCTCGACGTTCGAGAGCGGCCCTACTTCTTCGCCAGCCAGGCCTTCGACTCCGCGCCGACCACGTCCACCAGGTTGCCCATCTCCAGTTGGGCGTCGATCAGGTGCAGCCCCCAGTCCTCGCTGATCTTGCCGTCAGCCCCGACCACGTCGCCCTCGATGGTGTCGGTGCGCGGGTCGGCGGGCGCGGCGTTCACGTGCACCTCCAGATAGGAAAAGCCGTTCTTGTCGACGCACCGGGCGCTGAGCAGGCCGGGGACGGAGATGAACGGGGTGGTCGGATTGGCCTTGCCCTTCACCCACACGGTCTTGGGCGCCGGCGCGCCCGAGATCGCCGGCCCGTTCGACAGGTAGGCGTGCAGGTCGCCCGACCCGCCGGCCAAGTTCGCCGCGTTGGCGCAGGCCGCCACCTGGTTGTCGCTGGGCGCCTTGCCGAACCGGCTGTCGGCCGGCGGCGGGATGGTGTCGCGGAAGCTCGCATAGGCGATCACGCAGCCGGTCTGGCCGGGGCTCTTGCACAGCGGGATGTGTTGGAAGAGGCCGGTGTCCTTGCCCTTGTCGAGCGGCAGGCGGGTGCCCATCAGCAGCGCCGAGACCAGCTTGGCCTGCACGGGCTTGCCGTCGATCTCGTTCTGGATCAGCCGGGTCAGCACGCCCGAGCCCTGGGAGTGGCCGATCAGCACCACGCCGCGGCCTTTGTTGGCGTTGGCCAGGTACCAGTTCCAGGCGTCGACCACGTCGTTGTAGCCCACCTGCCGCGCCGCTGGATCGGTCGAGCCCGGAACCGGCTTGCCGACGATCCCGGCCCTGAGCGCCGTGAGCGTGAACTGGCGGTAGAGCGGCGCATAGATCCGGCACTTCGCGCCGAACCGCGCGAGCTGCGCCGCGACCACGTTCAACTCCTCCGGCCCAGCGTTCATGTCGGAGACCGCGCCCGGATCGTTGGACACCGTCGGATAGACGTAGAAGCAGTCGACCGGCGCCTTCGGATCGGCCTTGAACGCCTCGACGCTCTCCGACCCGTCGGCCCTCACCACCGTCGTCGTCAGGTCGATGTTGCAGGCGTTGCCGGCGGTCTTGTCCGGCCGGCACAGCCAGGCGTCGGGCTTGGCGTAGTCGTTCTTCGGATAGGCGGTTTGGGCATGCGCGCCCGCGCCGGTCGTCGCTACGGCGGCGCTCAATGCGAGCGCGGCCAGCATGGTCCTGGACATGGATTCCCCCATCCTATTGTTGGTCAGCCTTGCCTAGAGGATCGCGCGCAGGCGCGGCGCGGTCCAGGCATTTCACCCGCGCAACAGCACGACTGGAGCGCGGAAAGAACAGCGTTCCTCAAGGCGCGGCCTCTCTGCTAGCTTCAGCGGAGGCAGAGGCGCCGCCGGGGGGGCAGCTTGTATTCGGTCAATCTCGAACAGTCGTATTTTCCGGCGCAGGCCGACGATCAGGTCCTCGACAGCACCGTGGGCGGCGTCCTGCGGGCTCAGGCCCAGGCCACGCCGGACGTGGAAGCGTTGGTCGAGGCGGACATAGCGGGTGAGTTGAGACGGCGCTGGACCTACGGCGAACTGCTGGCCGACGCCGAGCGCCTGGCTCGGGCGCTGCTGTCCCGATACCGGCCCGGCGAGCGGGTAGCTGTCTGGGCGCCAAACACGCCGGAATGGGTCATCCTGGAGTACGCGGCCGGCTTGGCCGGCCTGACACTGGTGACGGCCAATCCCGCCTATCGGCC
>NZ_JAQGIZ010000054.1 GCF_028290885.1 Phenylobacterium sp. | reverse complement strand
CGAACATGAATCCGGCTGCGTATTGGTCGCCGGCGCCGGTCGTGTCCACGATTTTCTCCACCGGCTCGGCCTCGATCGTCAGCCGTTCGCCGGCGCTGAGGATCACCGAACCGGCGGCGCTGCGGGTCACGGCCGCCAGCTTCACGCGGGTGCGCAGGCCTTCCACCGCCTCGTCGAAGCTGTCGGTCTCGAAGAGCGCCAGGATCTCGTTCTCGTTGGCGAACAGGAGGTCGACCTGACTTTCGATGAAGCCCATCAGTCCCGCGCGGTGGCGCTCGACCACGAAGCCGTCGGACAGCGTCAGCGCGATCATCCGCCCCGCCCCGTGCGCCAGGCCGGCCGCCTTGGCGAAGGCGCGCCGCGCGGCCTCGGCGTCGAACAGGTAGCCCTCGAGATAGACGATCTTCGCCGCCTCGACGACCTCCGGGTCCACGTCGGCGTCGGAGAACTCCACCGAGGCGCCCAGGAAGGTGCACATGGTGCGCTGGGCGTCCGGGGTGACGTTGATCATGCTGATCGCGGTGCCCGGGCCGCCGACCAGCGGCGCATTCTCGAACCGCGCGCCGATGGCCCGCATGTCGTGGGCGAAGATCTCGCCCAGCTTGTCGTCGGCCACCTTGCCCATGTAGGCGCCCCTGCCGCCGAAGCTGGCCACGCCTGCGATGGTGTTGGCGGCCGAGCCGCCGGAGGCCTCGACGCCCGACGCCATCTTGGCGTAGAGCGCCGCCGACTGCGCCGGATCGACCAGCATCATCGCGCCCTTGTCGAGGCCGTTGGCCGCCAGGAATTCGTCGGTCGCCGGGGCGATCACGTCGACGATGGCGTTGCCGATCGCGGCGACGTCGTAGAGGTCTGGCATTGCTCAGCTTTCGGGGAACGAGAGGGCGGGACTTAGAGGAAATCGGGCTTGGCGGCAACGTACGCGCCAGGCCGTGACCGGCAGAGGGATGAAACGCGAAGCCCTACCGCCCCACGAACAGATGCCTCGACGGGCAGAGGTCCGCGACGATGCACTCTTCGCACTTGGGGCGCCGCGCCAGGCAGACGTAGCGGCCGTGCAGGATCAGCCAGTGGTGGGCGCGGGTCTTCAGGCGGTCCGGAACGATAGCCATCAGCTCGGCCTCCACCTGGTCCGGCGTCTTGCCGGTCGCGAGCCCCAGGCGGTGGGCGACGCGGAAGACGTGGGTGTCGACGGCGATGGCGGGCTCGACGCGCAGCTCGTTCAGCACCACCGAGGCGGTCTTGCGGCCGACGCCCGGCAGGGCCTGCAGCGCCTCGCGGTTCAGCGGAACCTCGCCGCCATACTGCTCCACTAGGATGCGGGACAGCGCGATGACGTTCTTGGCCTTCATGTTGTAGAGGCCGATCGAGGAGATGAACGGCTTCAGGCCCGCCTCGCCCAGCGCCAGCATCTTCTGCGGCGTGTCGGCGACCTTGAACAGCTTGTCCGTCGCCTTGTTCACCGAGACGTCGGTGGCCTGGGCCGACAGCGCCACGGCGACCAGCAGGGTGAAAGGGCTCTCGTAATCGAGCTCGGTGCGCGGATCGCTCTCCTGCTCCTCGAACCGCCGGAAGATCTCGGCGATCCGGGCCTGCTCGGCAGGGCTGAGCCGCTTCTTGCGCGGCGGCGCGGTCGTGGGCTTGGGGGACTTGGCCATGGGAGGCGCAAGATGGCTGCGCCGACCCCTTCCGCCAAGGCGGTTTCCGGGCCTATCTTCGCAGCCCTCATGCTCGGCCAGACCTACATGGATGCGGTGATCACCCCGCACCGCTCGCTCTCCGAGCGGGGGTTCATCATCCTGATCAGCGTAGTGACGCTGGCGAACTGCTGTTCCGCGGCGGTGTTTATCTACATGGGCGCGCTGTTCGTGCCGTTCTTCCTGGCCCTCGACGTCCTGGCGGTGATCGTCGCCTTCATGGCGAGCTTCCGCGCCGCGCGGCGGGTCGAGCGGGTGCAGGTCACCGCTCGCGACGTGGTGGTCACCCACGAGGCGCCCAACTGGAGCCGGGTGGTCTGGGAGAGCCCGACGGCCTTCACCCGCGTCGCCGTGGAGACCGAGGACGAGCGCACCGTCGGCCTGCGGCTGGCGATTTCCGGGCGCGAGGTCGCCGTCGCCCAAGCGCTCAGCCCCCGGGAACGCGGCGAGTTCGCCAAGGCCCTGCAGCAGGCGATCTGGGAGGCGCGGCAGGAACGGGGATGATTCACGACGGCTTGCGTGCCAGGGCCTTCCGGCCAAGATGGCTGTCATGGTGTTCACCGACGTCGAGATCGAACGCTACGCCCGCCACCTGGTGCTGCGCGAGGTGGGCGGGCCCGGCCAGCAGAAGCTGAAGGCCGCGAGCGCGCTGGTCGTCGGCGCCGGCGGCCTGGGCTCGCCCGCGGCCCTCTACCTGGCGGCCGCCGGCGTGGGCGCCCTCTTCGTGATCGACCCGGACGACGTCGACCGCTCGAACCTGCAAAGGCAGATCCTCTACGCCGAGGAGGATGTCGGCCGCTCCAAAGCCGAGACCGCCGCCGACCGGCTGGCGGCGCTCAATCCGCACATTTTCGTGGCCGGCTACAACGGCGCCTTCGACGCCTCGACCGCCGACGAGCTGGTGGAGGGCGTCGACATGGTGCTCGACGGCACCGACGACTTCGCCGTCCGCTATGAGGTGAACGCCGCCTGCGTGCGGCATGGCAAGCCGCTGATCTCCGGCGCCATCGGCCGCTGGACCGGCCAGGTGGGGGTGTTCGGCCGCCAGCCCTGCTACCGCTGCCTGGTCCCCGAGATCCCGCCCGACGCCGAGACCTGTGTCGCGGTGGGCGTGGTGGGCGCTCTGGCCGGCGTCGTCGGCTCGATGATGGCGCTGGAGGCGATCAAGCTGATCGCCGGCGCGGGCGAGCCGCTGCTGGGCCGGCTGCTGATCTACGACGCGCTGTCGGGCGAGACGCGGACTGTGAAGGTGGGCGCGGACCCGGACTGCCCGGTGTGCGGGAACATGTCTTCCCCCGGTACTGGGGAAATGTCGCCAAAGCCGAAGGCGGGCGACAATGGAGGAGGTGTATAAGGCGCCGGAAGACTTCCCCCATCGACCCTCCAGCCAAGGGGCTGTCGGGCCACTTCCCCCGTACCGGGGGAAGACAGTCACATCATCGACGGGATCACCCGGTCCGGCGGCTTGTGACCGTCCATCCAGGTGCGGATGTTGATGATCACCTTCTCGCCCATGTCGATGCGGCCCTCGATGGTGGCCGAGCCCATGTGCGGCAGCAGGACGGCGTTGGGGAGCTTGAGCAGCTTCGGGTTGATCCGGGGCTCGAACTCGAAGACGTCCAGGCCCGCCCCGCCGATCGCGCCCTGCGCCAGCAGCTCGGTCAGCGCCGTCTCGTCGATGATCTCGCCGCGGGCGGTGTTGATCAGGATGGCGTGGGGCTGCAGCAGCTTCAGCCGACGCGCGGAGAGCAGGTGATAGGTGGCCGGCGTGTGCGGCGAGTGGACCGAGACGATGTCCATCCGCGCCAGCATCTGGTCGAGGCTTTCCCAGTAGGTGGCCCCCAGCTCCTCGGCGATCCGCGGGCTGACCGGCTTTCGATTGTGGTAGTGGATCTGCAGGCCGAAGGCGCGCGCGCGCCGCGCTACCGCCTGGCCGATGCGGCCCATGCCGATGATGCCCAGCCGCTTGCCGGTGATCCGATGGCCCATCATCCAGGTGGGCGTCCAGCCGGTGAAGCCGCCGGCCTGGGCGACGTTGGCGCCTTCCACGATGCGGCGGGCGACAGCCATGATCAGCGCCATGGTCAGGTCGGCGGTGTCCTCGGTGAGCACGCCCGGGGTGTTGGTGACGGTGATCCCCCTGGCGTTGGCCGCGGCGACGTCCACGTGATCGACGCCGGCTCCGAAGCTGGCGATCAGCTTCAGCTTCGGCCCGGCCTTTTCCAGGAGGGTCGCATCGATCTTGTCGGTGATGGTCGGCGCCAGCACGTCGGCGCGCCCCACCGCGTCGGAGAGCTGCGCGCGGGTCATCGGGGCGTCAGTCAGGTTGAGCTCGGTGTCGAACAGCTCACGCATCCGCGTCTCCACCGGATCGGGGAGCTTTCGCGTGACGATGACTTTCGGCTTGCGGGCTGCCATGTGTGACTTGAGATTGGGGTCGACTCGAAAAGGGGCGACGTGACAAGGGGGCGTTACCCGCGCCGCTTCCCCGGCGCGTCGTGTTCTCAGCACCTCTAGCAAAGGCGTCATGGGCGGCCAAGGCGAGGCTATTGAATTGGTGAGGATGCGACCGCGGCTGCTGAAAGCCTCGGCGCTCGGCCTGCTGGCCGCGCTCGGCCTGGCCGCAGCCGCCCAGGCGGCCGAGCGGCAGACGCCGTCCGGCATGCCGGTGCCACGCTACGTCTCCCTGAAATTCGACAAGGTGAACGCCCGCGCCGGCCCCGGCGACGACCACAAGCTGCTCTGGGTCTACACGGTCCGAGGCCTGCCGCTGCAGGTGATTGCGGAGACCGCCGAGTGGCGCCGCGTCTGCGATCCCGAGGGCGCGCTCGCCTGGGTGCACAAGCGCGTCACCGACGGGCGGCGGATGACCATGAACACCAGCCAGGCCGCCGCGCCCCTGCTGCAGAAGCCCAAGGACGGCGCCAGGCCCGTGGCCTATTTGAACCCCCGCTCGCTGGCCGCGTTGGACCGCTGCCGCAAGGGCTGGTGCCGGGTGCGGGCCGACCACGCTTCCGGTTGGGTGCGCGAAGGCGCGCTCTGGGGCACCACGGACGGTCCGCAGTGTCGCCAGCCGGGCTCGTGAGCCCGCCCCACGAGCCTGCCCCACGAGCCTGGCATTGAGCGCCGGGGTCGGCTCTGCTAGGGCCTCAGACCCCTAAAGGATACGGAACGGCAGATGATCGACGCCAAGGCCAAGGATCACTACAGCTTCGACGAGCTCATGACCTGCGCGCGCGGCGAGATGTACGGGCCGGGCAACGCCCAGCTGCCGTCGCCGCCGATGCTGCTGTTCGACCGCATCACCAAGATCAGCGACGACGGCGGCGCCCACGGCAAGGGCTACATCGAGGCCGAGTTCGACATCGATCCGAGCCTCTGGTTCTTCGCCTGCCACTTCATCGGCGACCCGGTCATGCCGGGCAGCCTCGGCCTCGACGCGCTCTGGCAGCTGGTCGGCTTCTACCTGGGCTGGATCGGCGGCAAGGGCCGCGGCCGGGCGCTCGGCTGCAGCGAGGTGAAGTTCGGGGGCGAGGTGACGCCCGCTATCAAAAAGGTCACCTACAAGGTGGATATGAAGCGGGTCATCAACCGGCGCCTGGTCATGGGGATCGGCGACGGGGTGTTGGAAGCCGACGGAACGCCCATCTATTGGGCGGCCGACCTTCGGGTCGGCCTTTATCAGCGGCCGTAGAGCCGGGGGATTCGGGAAGAAACCATGCGCCGCGTCGTCGTCACCGGGATGGGCATCGTTTCATCGATCGGGAACAACGCCAACGAGGTGCTCGCCTCCTTGCGCGAGGCGAAGTCGGGCGTCGTGGCGGCGCCGGAGTACGCCGAACTCGGGTTCCGCTGCCAGGTGCACGCCCCGCCGCAGATCGACTGGGAATCCATGATCGACCGCCGGGCCGCGCGGTTCCTCGCCCAGGGGACGGCCTTCGGCCACATCGCCATGGAGCAGGCGATCGCCGATTCCGGCCTGGAGGCGGCCGAGGTCTCGCACGAGCAGACCGGCCTGATCGTAGGCTCCGGCGGCGCCTCGACGCGCACCATCGTCGAGGCCGCCGAGACCGCCCGCACCAAGGGCCCCAAGCGCGTCGGCCCCTTCGCGGTGCCCAAGGCGATGAGCTCGGGCCCTTCGGCGACCCTGGCCACCTGGTTCAAGATCAAGGGGCTGAACTTCTCGATCTCGTCCGCCTGCGCCACCTCCGCCCACTGCATCGGGGTCGGCTACGAGCAGATCCTGATGGGCAAGCAGGACGTCGTCTTCGCCGGCGGGGTCGAGGAGCTGGACTGGACGCTCTCGGTGCTGTTCGACGCCATGGGCGCCATGAGCTCGAACTTCAACGACAGGCCGGCCGTCGCCAGCCGCGCCTATGACAAGGACCGCGACGGCTTCGTCATCGCCGGCGGCGGGGCGGTGGTGGTGCTGGAAGAGTACGAGCGCGCCAAGGCCCGCGGCGCGAAGATCTACGGCGAGATCGTGGGCTACGCCGCCAACTCCGACGGCTTCGACATGGTGGCCCCCTCCGGCGAGGGCGCGGCGCGGTGCATGAAGCTCGCCATGTCCACCATCGGCGGCCGGACCATCGACTACCTGAACCCGCACGGCACCTCCACGCCGGTGGGGGACCTCAAGGAGATGGAGGCGGTGCGCGCGGTGTTCGGCGCCAAGCCGCCGCTGATCTCCTCCACCAAGTCGCTGACCGGCCACAGCCTGGGCGCGGCCGGCGCGCAGGAGGCGATCTACTGCCTGCTGATGCTGAACAACGGCTTTGCGGCCAAGAGCGCCAACATCGAAAACCTAGACCCCGCCTTCACCGACCTGCCGATCCTCCTGGAGCGCGCCGACCGGCCGCTGGAGACGGTGATGTCCAACAGCTTCGGCTTCGGCGGGACCAACGGCTGTCTGGTGATGGCGAAGGTCTAAGGCTTGGCTTCGCCGTAGAGGTCGAGCTGCTGGCGCTCGAGTTCGGTGGCGTAGCGGCGCACGACATAGGCCTCGGCCAGCAGGCCCAGCACGCGGCGCTCCTCGTCGACCACCGCCAGCTCGTCCGTGCCGCTGGACTCGAAGAGCCGCATCACCGCCTTGATGTTCATCTCGGGCGATAGCGCCAGGTCCTTGCTGATCGCCAAGGCCGCGACGGCGGCCTGCGGATTGACGTTCTCCGCATAGGCGTCGGCGGTGATCAGGACGCCCGCATAACGGCCGGTGTCGTCCAGCAGCAGCACCCGCGAGGCCGAGCCCAGCGGGAACCGCTGGCGGAACGCCTCGACCGTGGTGGTGGCCGGCACGGTCTGCGGGTCGGGCCGCATCATCCGCCCGGCGGTGAGGCTGCGCACCCAGCCGACGTCGCGGGCGCTGCGGATGGTTTCGCCGCGCAGGTGCAGCCGCCAGGTCGAGAAGCTGTAGCCGAAGCGCTCCCGCACCACGGTCGAGGCGATCAGGGCCGCCGCAAGCGTTGCGGCGGCGACGCCAAAGTCGCCGGTGGTCTCCAGCACCAGGAAGGACATGGTCAGCGGGCCGCCGACGATCGAGACCGCGAGCGCGCCCATGCCCACCAGGGCGGCGTTCTCCGGCGTCAGCCTTTCGGTCAGCGGCGTGAGGTCGGCGAGGCCCGCGTACACCTGGCCGAGCAGCGACCCGAGGAACAGGGAGGCGAAGAACAGGCCGCCGCGGAACCCGAAGCCCAGCGACACCACCGAGGCCGCGGTCTTCATGAGGAATACAACACCCAGGATCGTCAGCGGCATGCCCACCGCCAGATCGAGGTGCAGGGCGCCGTGTCCGGCCGACAAGGTCTGCGGCGAGATGATCGCCAGACCGCCGAGCAGCACGCCGCCGAGCGCGGGCCGCAGCGGCGTCGGGATCGGCGAGCGCCGGACCGTGCGGTCCACGACCGCCACGAGCTGCATGATCGCCACGCCGACCAGGGCGCAGATCAGCCCAAGGCCCGCATAGAGCAGGTAGCCGACCGCGTCCGGCGCGTGCTGGGCTTTGATCCCGATGGAGTAGGGCACGCCGCCCATCCCCTTGGCCGCCCAGACTCCCGCCAGGCACGCCGCCGCGACAGGGGCGATGGCGGAGGGCGTGTAGGAGCCGATAACGATCTCGAACGCATAGAAGGCGCCGGTGAGGGGCGCCCCGAACGCCGCCCCGATCGCCGCGCCGGCGCCCGCGCCCACCAGGATGCGCAGGTCGTGGCGACGGAGCTTGAGGCGGCTGCCGGCGAAGGAGGCCACGCCCCCGCCGGCCTGGGCGTAGGCCGCTTCCAGCCCAACCGAGGCGCCGACCCCGTTGGAGAGCACGGTCTGGACGCAGACGATCAGGCTGTCGGCGAGACCGAGCACGCCGCCGTGCAACGCGTTCGCCTCGACCACGTCCACCAGGGGGGTGGAGCGCCGGCGGCTGACCGCCCATGTGAACAGCCCCAGCGCGAGGCCGCCCACCGGCAGCCACAAGGCCTGCAGGGGGTCGATCCGCGCGACCGCGCTCAGATGGTCGGCCTCGCCGATCCCGTAGAGCACCTGCTGCAGCGCGTGTGCGATGCGGCTCTGGAAGACGGCCAGCAGCCCGGCCGCCGCGCCGACGCCCACCGAGAGCATGATCAGCCACAGCTCGCTGGTCCGCACGCGCCGGCGGAGGGCGCCCAGCAAGCGGGCCGGCCACCTGCGCGGCGGCGACAGGAAAGGGACGTCGATCATCAGGGTTCCAGGCCCCCTATGAGCGTCCGAGCGCCAAAATTGAAGGGGCGATGGCCGCTTGCCTAACCGGCGGGGCCCGGCCACAAACCGTGGAGGGAAACGACGGGAGACGCCACGTGGCAGACGAGTACCAGATGCCCAAGGGTGAGCTCATGCGCGGCAAGCGCGGGATCGTCACCGGCGTCGCCAACCACCAGTCGATCGCCTGGGGGATCGCCAGCCAGCTGGCCGCCCAGGGCGCGGAGATGGCCTTCCTGCACCTGCCCGGCATGCAGCGGCGCGTGCAGCCGCTGGCCGAGAGCATCGGGGTGAAGGTGCTGGCGCCCGTCGACGTCACCGACGACGCCTCGATGGATGCGGGCTTCGCCACGGTCGAGAAGGCCTTCGGGACCATCGACTTCTTCGTGCACGCCATCGCCTTCGCCCCGAAGGACCAGATCAGCGGCTCGTTCGTGGAGAACGCCAACCGCGCCGGCTTCCTGCAGGCGATGGAAATCTCGGTCTATAGCTTCGCCGACTGCTGCCGGCGCGCCGCGGCCCTGATGCCGAACGGCGGGTCCATCGTCACCCTGACCTACATGGGCTCGGAGCGGGCGATCCCGAACTACAACACCATGGGCGTCGCCAAGGCCGGGCTGGAGGCCGCCGCCCGCTACGCCGCCCGCGACCTGGGGCCCAAGGGCATCCGGGTGAACGCGCTTTCGCCCGGGGCCATGCGGACGCTGTCGCTGGCCGGCATCCAGGGCGGCCGGGCGATGCTGGCCAAGGGCCGCTCCCTCTCGGCGATGCAGGAAAACACCTCCATGGAGGGCGTGGCCGGCGCGGCGCTCTGGCTGCTCTCCGACCTCGGACGGTCGACCACCGGCGAGCTGATCCACGTGGACGCCGGCTTCCACATCATGGGCTTCGTCGAGGACGAAGCGGAGGGCTGAGGCATGGCGAACGCCGGCGCGCCTGAGGATGTCGACGTGATCATCGCCGGGGCCGGCATCGCGGGCGCGACGCTGGCGCTGGCGCTGAACCAGGCGGGCCTCAAGCCGGTGTTGATCGACCCGGTGGTGTTCGATGCACAAGTTGCGCCGACCTTCGATGGACGCGCCTCGGCCATCGCCTACGCGGCCTTCCGCCAGTGGCGCGCGCTGGGGGTCGGCGCGGCGCTGGAGCCGTACGCCCAGCGGATCGAGCAGATCCTGGTCACCGACGGCCAGACGCCCGGCGCGGCGGCGCATGGCCCCAGCCCCTTCTTCCTGCGCTTCGATTCGGCCGAGATCGCCGACTCATCCGACGGCGAGCCGCTGGGCTACCTGCTGGAGAACCGCCACATCCGCGCCGCGCTCGCGGGAGCCGTGATGGACGCCGGCATCGAAGTGCTGGCCCCGGCGAAGGTGGCGCGCGCCACGTTCGGGCCGCGCGAGGCGGTGGTGAGGCTGGCCGACGGGCGGGAATTGCGTGCGCCGGTCGCCGTGGGCGCCGAGGGCCGCGGCTCGGTGATCCGCACCGAGGCCGGGATCGGCGCGGTCGGCTGGGACTATCCGCAGACCGGCGTGGTGGCGACTGTGCGCCTGGAGCGGCCGCACGGGGGCGTGGCGCACGAATACTTCCTGCCCGGCGGCCCGTTCGCCATCCTGCCGCTGACCGGCGACCGGGCGAGCCTGGTCTGGACCGAGAGCAGCCGCCGGGGCGCGGCGCTGAAGGCCGCCCGCCCGGAGGTGTTCCACGCCCACCTGCAGCGCCGGTTCGGCGACTTCCTGGGTGAGGCGACCGTCGAGGGGCCGGTGTTCACCTATCCGCTCAGCCTGCAGCTCGCCGAGCGGTTCGTGGCCCCCCGCGCCGCCTTGCTGGGCGACGCGGCGCATGGGGTGCACCCGATCGCCGGCCAGGGGCTGAACCTCGGCCTGAAGGGCGCGGCGGCGCTGGCGCAGGTGCTGGTCGAGGCCTCGCGCCTAGGCGAGGACATCGGCTCGGAGGCCGTGCTGGAGCGCTACGCCGCCTGGCGCAGGTTCGACACCGTCACCCTCTCGGCCGGCATGGACGCCTTCGTCCGCCTGTTCTCCAACGACAATCCGTTGCTGCGGCTGGCGCGGGGAGCGTGGATGGCCGCGGTGAACCGTATCGGCCCGGCGCGACGGTTCTTCATGACCGAGGCGGGTGGGGCGGTGGGGGATCTACCGCGGCTGCTCAGGGGTGAGGCGCTGTAGTGCCCCTTCGACACAAGGTCCTCACCGGCGCGTTCATGCTGCTGTTCACAGCGACGCATACAGCCGCAGCCAAAGATGACAGAGCAGATCGTGGCATGCGTCACGCCCTCGGCCGCTTTCTCCGCATTACGGATGAGAGTGTCGCGAGCGCTAACTACAAGGTCGCCTGGATTGATCTGAATGGCGACGGCTTGAGGGATGCCGTTGTGTATTTCCCCGCCAGTGGTTGGTGCGGTACGGGCGGTTGCAGCACCCTAGTCGTCAGGCAAACAGCTCGCGGCTTCGCCGTTATCGGAAACACTCCCGCCACTCGCTTACCAATCAGAGTGCTGCGAACCAGACACAACGGATGGCGGGACCTGTCCACGTGGCAACAGGGCGGCGGCAACCTTGAAGGCTGCACTGCCGCGATTGAGTTTAATGGGTGGCGGTATCGGGCGCGGGGCTGCTGGCCGCCTGGCGAACCGGGCACAACGGCTGATGGCCCAGTGATCATCGCCGCCAAACACCCCGATCCTTAAAACCACGGCGGCCATCTTTGCTTGGGCTTCGGGTCTGCTCAAGGACGAGCGCGCAGCCCTCGCCGCGGGGCGGCGCTGCCCAGGGCAGCGTCCTTGACCAGCCCCCAAACCCAAGCTGCAATCTCGCCATGAGGTTTAAGGGGCTCCCATTCTGAAGACGGGGCATGCGAGACCCGACTCCTCTCCCCCCGCGAAGCGAGAGGGGAGAGGGTAGGGAGAGGGGCGGCTGGAGCCTCTCGGACTCTCCCGATGGTCACACGAGGATCGGCGTCGTCGCCGTGCGTCATGGCTGGACCATCGGCGGATCACGGCGTTCGGCGTCGCCCCTCTCCCTACCCTCTCCCCTCTCGGCTTCGCCGGGGGAGAGGAGGTGGTGTTGCACTACTCGGTCTGCAATGTGAAGTTCGACGCCATGACGCAGCGGGGGACGTCGCGGTGGATGATCAGGCTGGCGGGCTGCCCTGCGCCGGGGACGAAGAAGTATGACCCGGCCTTCGAGACGACCGTCAGGGTCGCCGGGCTGGTGAACTGGCAGACCTTGTCGGTTCCCAGGCCCCTGCCGCCGGCTTCCTTGATATCCGAGCAGTTGGCGTCGCCGGCGGTGCGGCCGATGGCGATGCCGTCGTAGTCGAAGGTCTTCAGCGCCGTGTAGCGCTTGGCCTGGAACTCGGCCTGGGTGAGGGCGGGGCAGGGCGGGCCCTGGATGTTCCAGGCCTTGGCGGTGGCGATGTTGGCGTTGCGGTTGCGGACCGCCTCGAAGGTGACCAGGCCGATCCCCGTGGTGATCACGACGACCGCGCCGATCACATGGGCGATGCCGAACCGGCGCACGGCGCTGAAGTCCCGGCGGCCGCCGCCAAGCCTAGTCGGCATCGGTGAGCTCGCGCGCCTCCTCGGGCAGCATGATCGGCACCCCGTCGCGGATCGGGTAGGCGAGGCGGGCGGAGCGGCTGATCAGCTCGCCCTTGGCCCGGTCGAACTCCAGCGGCCCGTGGGTCACCGGGCAGACCAGGATCTCCAGCAGGCGAGGATCGACGTCCCCGCCCTGCAAGCTTGGGACGTCTTCTGCGGCCACGGGGGCGATGGGGGCGGCGGCTTCAGTCATGCCGGGCAGTCCTACTGCAACGAATGGCCCTCGTCATCGCCGTCGTCCACGCCGTCGATCTCCAGCAGGGTCGAGAGCGTCTCGAAGCGGCCGGACAACGTTGGGGCTTCCAGCAGCGCCTGCTTCTCGGCCGGCTCGAACGGCAGGCCCATGGCGAGGCTGGTGACCAGCGCCTCCAGCGGGGCGGCCTGGGCGGTGTCCCAGTCGATGTCGAGCTCGCGGCGGTTCAGGTAGCGCTTGAGCGCCTTGGCGAAACGGTTGCGGGCGGCCAGCGGCGCCAGGGCTTCGTGCTGCTCGCAGAGGTCGGCCTCGAAGCGGTCGTAACGGGCGCGGACCTGGCGGTAGGGCGCGTGGACGATCAGCTCGTCGCTGGCGTCGAAGCGGCAGACGCCGGTGAGGGTGATCAGATAGCGGCCGTCGGAGGTCTCGGCGTAGCTGGTGACCCGGCCCGCACAGCCCACGTCGGAGAGCCTGGGCCGCATGCGGTCGCCGCCCGGGCGGGTCTGGATCATGCCGACGATCCGGTCGCCGGCCATCACGTCGTCGATCATGTTGAGGTAGCGCGGCTCGAAAATCTGCAGCGGCAGGTCGCCGCCGGGCAGCAGCAGCGCCCCGTCGAGCGGAAAGACCGGAATCATCTGCGGCAGGTCTGCGGTGCGTCGATAGGCCGACATGAGGCGTCCCTCCAGGCGGTTCAACTGAAGAGGATGGCGGAGAGGCGGCGCCGTCCGTTGCGGGCCACCTCGGACATCTGGCCGGCGGCCTCGAAGACGGTCAGCAGCTGCTTGCGCGCCGCCTCTTCGTTCCAGCCGCGGTCCTTCTCGATGATGGTCAGCAACTGATCGGCGGCCTTTTCGAGCTTATGGGCGCCGGCGAGCGCCTTGGCGAGCTCGAAGCGCGCCGCGTGGTCGTCGGGGTCCTTCGACAGCCGGGCCTCGAAGGCGGCGGTCTCGGAGGGCGCTTCGGCGGCCAGCGTCAGCGCGGCGCGGACGCTGTCAAGGTCGGGGTCCTTGGCGTCGGGCGGGGCCATGGCCAGGACCTCGCGGGCCCGCTCGGTGTCGCCCGAGGCCAGGTAGACCCTCGCCAGCCCGCCCAGCGCCTTTGCGTTGGCCGGGTCGGCCTGCAGCACCTGGGCGTAGGCCTGGGCGGCGCCGCCCATGTCGCCGAGTTCGAGCGATTCCCGCGCCAGTTCGAGCACCTCGTCGAGCGGCGAGGGGCCGCCGCGTTTGCCGGCCTTGGCCAGCTTGTCGACGAAGGCCTTCACCTGGCTGTCCGGCAACGCGCCCATGAAGCCGTCCACCGGCTTGCCGTCGACGAAGGCGAACACCGCCGGGATCGACTGCACGCGCAGCTGGCCGGCGTAGGCCGGGTTCTTGTCGATATCGACCTTGACCAGCTTCACCGCGCCTTTGGCGGCAGTGACGGCCTTCTCCAGGGCGGGACCCAGCTGGCGGCACGGGCCGCACCAGGTCGCCCAGAAGTCGACGATCACCGGCTGGTCCCGCGAGGCCTCGACGACGTCGGCCAGGAAGCTGGCGTCGGTGGCGTCCTTGATGATCTCGCCGGCCGGCTTGCCGGTGGTTTCCCCGATCAGGCTCATGGCCAGGTTCCTTAGCTCGTTTTTCCTAAAACGCTTCGGCCGCCAAGATGGTCCCGCGCGATGACAGCTTCAACGCTCGTCTACGTTCTCGATGACCGCCATGGCCGCGAAATCGACCACCAGCGGCGTCACGCCCATCGCCGCCAGGAACTTCCGGAAGGCCGTTTGGCTGACCCCGGTGGTCGCCGTGTTGGTGAGCGGGTGGAAATTCAGCCGTTCGGCCTCAGCCAAGGTTCGATCCAGGACGAAACGTACCTGATGAGCAGGGTCGTTGATCAGGGCGAAGGCGGTCACCGAGCCTGGCGTCACGCCCAGGGCGTCTTCCATGAGCTCTGCGCTACCGAACGACAGCCGCGCCGAGCCGATCACCTGGTGCAGTCGCTTCAGGTCGATGACCGTCCGGTCCGCCGCCGAGATCAGCCACAGCTGCCCCTTGGCGTCCTTCAGGAACAGGTTCTTGGTGTGGGCGCCGGGGATGGCGGCCTTGACCTCCTCGCCCTCGCCGACCCGGAAGACGGCGGGATGCTCGTGGCTCGTGTGTTCGACGCCCAGGCTGTCCAGCAGGGCGAGGAGATCAGCGCGGGTCTTCATCGGCTCCCCCTTAGCTGGACTTGGGGTCATAGCGGAACTGGACGCGAAGGCGACCCGCTGCTTTAGGGTCGTGGGACCCGACGCCCAGCAAGAGACCGCGCCTGAGAGAGCCCATGGAACTGGAGTGCTATCCCACCACCGAGCGCCCGCCGGAGATCGTGCCGGGCCGCCAGAGCCGCGCCTGGATGGACGCCTTCCACGCCCGCCACGCCTACCGCTGCCTGCCGCTGAACATGGCCAACACCTCGGGCTGGGAGATCCTCTGCCCGGTGGCCTTCACGGCGGAATGGAATGGCGGCATCCGGCAGGAGGACATCACGCTGCGGCCCGACTACCCGAGCCCGGATTTCCACCGCCTGGCGTCCAGCCACTTCAGCCACGGCGTCCTGACCATGCATCCGGGCTACCTGTTCCGCACGCCGCCCGGATGGTCGATGATGGCCATGGGCTCGCCCAACCACGTCAAGGACGGCATCCAGGCGCTGGCCGGCGTGGTGGAAACCGACTGGCTGCCGTTCCCCTTCACCATGAACTGGCTGTTCACCCGGCCGGGCAAGGTGCGCTTCGAGAAGGGCGAGCCGTTCTGCTTCATCACGCTCCTGCAGGACAAGCCGCTGCACGAGATCCAGCCGGTGATCCGGCGCATGGATTCCAACCCGGAGCTGCGCCACCAGTACGACGTGTGGGAAAAGCACCGATCCGAGTTCAACCAGCGGATCTTCCGCCAGGACCCGGAGGCCACCAAGGAGGCCTGGCAGCGCTACTACTTCAAGGGTGAATACCCCGAAGAGGTCGCGCCCGCCCGCGAGGACCACGTCAACAAGCGCCGGCTGAAGGAGCCGAGGTTCGGACGTTAGGGCGGGTTGCCAAAGGTCGTCTTGCAAAGCGGGGGGGTGTCTGCCATAAGCCGCCTCTCGATTTTTCGGGGCGCAAGACCTCGAGGAGCGCGGGCGTAGCTCAGTGGTAGAGCACAACCTTGCCAAGGTTGGGGTCGAGAGTTCGAATCTCTTCGCCCGCTCCAAATTTCCGCGATAAAACAACGACATACCGCCGGCAGATAGCCGGCGGGGCGCGTTGCAATTTGCTCGGTCATCACCCGGTCACCACCGCTGCAAAAAAGCGTAGCGGTTAGCTAGCGCAGGCTTCCCACCCGGAAGGAATGATGTGGTCTTGCGCTTTCTCCGGGTGCTCCCCGTAGCAGAAGCCCACTTCCTTGAGGTCCGCGCCCAATTTCTCGCGCGCGTCGCATGCGGCCAAGGTCTTCGCATCGTCGCCCGATCCGCCTCTACAAGCCTCGTTGAGCTCCATCCACTTGTCCTCGGCCTGCCGTAGGTGCGCCAGGCCCCGATACATTTGCAGGCCGGGGTCTGCGGCCAGTGACCCTGGTTCCACAGTCTTCGGCACCGCGGCCGGTGATGGTGCTTGAGTTGGGGCTGGAGGCGACTTCTGGCAGCCGAACAGACTCAGCGTCGCAAGAATTGTGATCAGAATTACCGTTTTCAGTTTTACCCCCTACTGCCCCTACGCCACCGGCGTCGAGCTTACCGCGGACCTAGCTGTGTCGAAGCGGTATCCCTGAGATTGTGATGCGTTCGTGCGCATTGGGGACGCCTGCTTCCTGCAACAAGGCGACGAACGCATGACGGAGCGAGGTTTGATGGTCAGTCGGCCCGATGATCACTTTTTCCAAAAGGTCGGGCAGGGCGGCGCCCTCAAGTCCGTTATCAGGGTCGTTCACGAGAGGAAGCTTTTGCACGATCTGCGGAACGCCGCGTACGGTCTCCACAGCTTCCACGATCGCGGCCGACCGGCTGAGGTCAGGATTGTAGACGACCCGCCATTCCAACTCTTCGCCGAAGCCGGGGTGCTTTGTGCAAACCATGGCGGTCGTCAACATCGAGAAAACATGGCCTTGGAGCGCAGTTGCCCCCAACCGGGCCAGCAACGGGCGGGACGCCGCCATCGTCTCGGCGATTTGGCGCATCTGAGCCGCAAAGCTCTCCGGCGAGAGGTAGGCAACGGGGCTCGAATAGGCCGCTGACTTGTCGTTGTTGCTCATAAATGGGCCGGAGTTGATTACTAGAGCGACCCCGGATGTGCCACCGTATGCTCGCCACATCGAAAGGCGCCCGTGTTCGTTCTCCTCATCGCGGTGTTCCGATATGCAAGTCACGTACGTGCGGGCCTGGAAGTTTGGAAGCCAGCCGTCGAACTGATTTTCTAGTACTTGCGCAAGGCCGGGCTGTACCTCATCCAAGAGACCCTTGATCTGTTTCCCACCTTCGTCCTGACCCCATGCGTAGGCCAAGCACTTGAAGCCGTGCTGGATTTCGGAGAAATCATTCATGGTCATCGCGTTGCGCATCCAAACCGATCGGTTCTTGATGATGCTCATTGCGACGTCGGCTGACGTGTAATGGACGAAGCGGCGCCGTTCCCGCTCAGCGTCGTCCAGCCGCTCGGCCGCATAGGGGTGGAAAAGCGTGAACGCCTGAAGATCGTCAGGCGCCATCCCCTCTCGCCAGGTCATTTTCTCGTCCCCCACCTAAACGGACCCCCGTGGCCCTCGATCATCGGCCGCCAGCATAGAGGGGCGCATCTCCGGCTCCCAAGGGGCATCCCGCTGGGGCGACTCTTCCCGCTAGCTCTCCTTACCCAGTCCCAGCCGCCAGACGGATAGATTTCCCCGCCGGGGGCAGTGGAGGTTAATTCCGGCGGGCTTCATAACGAACGCCCGCAATCACCCTGGCGCCCGGTTTGCAGCCCCAGGGAAATCGTGGCCCCCAAGTCCTAGGCGGGGATGAGATTGCGGGTTGACCTGTTTTTCCCGTGACGGGCGCGCCTCCCGCCCCCCGCACCAAGGCCGAACCGGCGGCGCAGAGCCGTTCCCACACCAAAGAACCCGGCCAACATCATCGTCCAAGTCGAGGGCTCAGGAATGGACAGCAACTCGTCTGGCAGAGTTCCGTCGACCGAGATCGTCAGATGCGATGGTTTGAAGTTTAGCAGGTCGGACTGACCGCCGATTGTCGGCCCCTGAAAATACCCGTCGCAGGTCGCCCCGGATGTCGACGGAAGGCCGACGCACGGATCGCCATCAAAGGGCAAGCCCGCCACAAAAGGCGCGGCCTGGATGGGTGCGAACACTGCGCCAACGTAAGGGCCGTAGCTGTCCCCGGAAGCGAAGAGGTCTTCCGTTTCGGAGGTGCCAAGGGAGGCCGCATCGTCGGGGCCAAACAGGATGAGCGGTTCTTCATCCTGTTCATCGATCACGACTTCAGCTTTTACGCTCACTAGCTGAGACCGTCACAGCCACCTCGGCCTCTCCACCTGCCGGATGAACCGCAGTGGCTTGCGGGGCTGGTAAGGGCCGGTCTCAATCAACTGGTTGATGTAGCGCTGTCAGGCTGCGTCGTTCGCGGCCTGCGGCACCGGATGCGTATCGTTGGCGCTGGCAGTCGGCCGGCCTAGCGCAGCCGCAATCCCAGCCGTGGCCCGATCAGCCGCCAGCCTGGCGGGGTCCCTATCGACGTGGGCGTAAATCTGCGAGCTGCGCGCGTTGGCATGCCCGAGGATCGCGCCCACCAACAGCAACCCCTCACCACCGGACGCGGCAGCGGCGCCGAGCGTATGGCGCAGCGTGTGCGGGCTTACGCCTGGCAGCCCCGCGCGCTTCACCGCCTCCGGCCATACGCGTTTCGTGCCCGTGTAATGGCCATCCCCCCGCTCGGCAGGGAAGACGTAGGCCGCGCCAGGCACGGCGGCCTCCCGTATGACCTCCAAGAGCGCCGCGGCGGGCGCTGCAAGCGGTCGGATGGAGCGGCCCGTCTTCGACTCGTCGAAGATCAGAAGACCCCGCCCCAGGTCCACTGAACTCCACTCAAGGGCCGCGATCTCGTTGCGGCGACAGCCAGTCAGCGCCCACAGGCGGGTGATATTGAGCGCCTTGCGATTGGCCGGTTCGAGCCGGTTGCCGCGTTTGTCGGGGCCGCGGGCGCCGGCGGTCTCAAGTTCATCCAAAGCCTTCCCGAGCCGCTTGACCTCCTCGAAGGTCAGGAAGCGCTCGCGGCGCCCGTCTGTCTTCCTCACAGAGGCAGTGGCCACCGGGTTATCTGAGATGATCCGGCGGCGTTGGGCGAACGAGAGTACCGCCGAGAGGTCCCTGACGACCTTTCGCGCCGCGCCCTCGCCGCCGCGAACGATGATGCGCTTCCGAGGTCCGGTTTTCTCGTCCTTTGCGGTCTTGCCCTTCGCTACGGCGCGAACGAACGCCTCTATGTCCCCCTCGGTCAGCTCTGCGACACGGCGCGAGCCCAACAGCGGAACCACGTGATGGCGAAGGCGGGCCATTGTGTACTTGGCAGTAAGCGGCTTCATGGGGCTGCCGATCTTTGCGCCCCGCTGAACGACAAGGCCGTCTTCCTCGTAGAGGTCGACGAGCGCGGCCACGGTCATCTGCCGGCGCTTCTCCGCTAGCTCACCGGCCGGGTCATGGCCGAGCGACGCAGCCGCCAACACCTTCGCCGCCTTCCGTCGCGCTTCGGCCACCTTCACAGTCGGATGACGCCCAAGCGACATCAGCCGTTGCGGCGCATTTCGGCCCCCTCCGCCACCCCGATATTTCACGACGAAGGTCTTGGCGCCGGTGCGCTCGATGCGGAGCCCGAAGCCTGGAAGTTCGTCGTCCCAGATCGTATATCGGGCGTCGGCTGGCTCGGCTGAGTCCGCGACTGCTTTGCTGATTCGCTCTTTCATTAGCGCCTCGGTTTTCCAGTCCGGTCACCACCGGGTCACCACCGATAGCGCTTCCACCCCTTTCCGCACAAGCTAGCGATGCAAGAATTCACTAAACATTACGGTAACTTATGTTAAGAGGCGCCGCCGGTGGAAAGCCGTGGAAGCCTGTGAGCAACCTTGCCAAGGTTGGGGTCGAGAGTTCGAATCTCTTCGCCCGCTCCAAATTTCCGCGATAGTTCAACGATGAGCCGCCGGCCCTGGGTCGGCGGCTCTCGTCGTTCGGCCAGGGTCGTTCGGCCAGGGTCGGGCGGGCGCGATCAAACATTCTTAACGCCGACCTGAAATCCTGCTGGGCGGCAAACTCGAGTGTGCGGCGCAGGCCATGTCCAGGCAGGTCGAAGGCAGCGCTGAAGTCACGGCCGGGCCGTGAAGCTTTCCCCCATTCCCGACTATTCATCGCCGCGCCGGTTGGCGGCGGCCGCGTCGATCGTGTGGCTGATCGCCTGCGCGGCGGCGGTGGTCAGTTGGCCGCGCCTGCTCCGCACGGTGGGCGACACCGACGATGCGCTGCGCCTGACCATGGTCCGCGACCTGGTCGCCGGGCGCGGCTGGTTCGACCAGAGGCTGAGCCGGCTGCAGCCGCCGACCGGGCTCTACACGCACTGGTCGCGGCTGGTGGACGGGGCGGAGGCGGTGCTGCTCAAGCTGTTCGCCAGCGTTCTGCCCATAGACCGGGCGGAGATGGCCATGCGCCTGATCTGGCCGGTGCTCTGGATCCTGCCGCTGACCGTCGCCGTGCTGCTGATCGCGCGCCGGCTGGGCGGCGGACGGGCGGTGTTCCTGGGCATGGTGACCGCCGCGCTCAGCCTGCATGCCTCCGGCGAGTTCCAGCCCGGTCGGGTGGACCATCACAATATCCAGATCACCTGTTGCCTGCTGGCGCTGGCCGCGGCGACCCAGCGCCCGGCGGCCATCTGGGGCGCGCTCTGCGGCCTGGCGACCGCCTTGGGTCTCGCCGTCGGGCTGGAGGCCCTGCCGTTCGCGGCGATGATCGGCGTCGCCATGGGCCTCTCGTGGGCGTTCCGGCGAAGTCCCGGCCGCGTCCTGGTCGCCTATGGCGCCGCGCTGGGGCTGGGCGCCCTGGGACTGGGCGCGCTGCAGACACCGCCCGACCGCTGGCTGCTGCCGGCCTGCGACGCCCTGGCGGTCAACCTGGCGGCCGGCCTCGGCGTGACGGGGGCGGGCCTTTGCCTGGCGCCGGCGCTCGGGGAGCGGTGGGGCCGGCTGGGGCGTCTTGGGGTTCTGGCGGTCGTGGGAGTCCTGGCCGGGGCCGTCTATGTGGCCGTGGAGCCGCTCTGCCTCCGGGGGCCGATGGCGGGCGTCGATCCGGAGCTCAAGGCCGTCTGGCTGGCCAACGTGCGCGAGATGACGCCCTGGCTGACGCTGCTCGCCCGCGACCCGCCGACCGCGATCAACCTGGCGGCGCCGGCGGTGGCGGGCCTGCTCGGATGGCTGTGGCTCGGGCGGCGGGCGGACATGCGGGCCAATCCGGCCTGGCTGGCGACCGGGGCGCTGCTGGCCGTCTCCATCCCCATGGCCTTGCAGGCCAGCCGTTCGATCCAGTATTCCCTGTGGTTCGCCGCGCCGGTGACCGCCGCGGCGCTGGTCGACCTCGCCGACGCCGCGCTGGCCGGCCTGATGGTCCCCGCCGTCGCCGTGCTGGTGGCCGTCACCCAGGTTCCCGGACTGGCGGCAGGCGCGGCGGCCGGCCGGGCCGGCCACCCCTCCGCTCCGGCGCGGGTGGCCCAAGCCGCGTCCGCCGGCGACCGCTGCAACGACACCCAGGCTTTCCGGCCTCTGGCGCGGCTGGCCCCCGGCCTGGTGCTCAGCGAGATCGACGAAGGGCCCTACATCCTCGCCGACACGCCGGACGCCGCCCTGCAGGCGCCCTACCATCGGATGGGCTGGGGTATTCGTGAAGCCCGCGCGGCGCTAGGCGCGCAGCCGGCCAAGGCCGAACGCCGCATCCGGGCGCTAAAGGTCGCCTATGTCCTCAACTGCCCCGCCCACGCCGCGCAGAGCGACCGCCAGGGCCTGGCCGCGGACAGCCTGCAGAAGGCCCTGGACGCGGGCCGCGTCCCCGCGTGGCTCGAGCGCCTCTCACGGCCCGGAGAGCCGCTGCAGATCTTCCGGGTGCGTTGAGGGGCGCCCCCGCTCGACCCTCGCCTCGAACCTCGCTAGATGATCGGCCGGCCCACAGGACGACAGGGGACCCGCATGACCCACGATCCCGCGCTCGAAGCCCACGAGCACGCCGAGCACGCCGAACACGCAGCCCACGAGCACGACCCGTTCATCTCCCGCGTGTCGATCACCATCGCCGTCCTGGCGGTGCTGGCGGCCAGCGTCGGCAGCCTGGAGACCGTGGAGGCCGGCGGCGCGATCACCTCGGCCAGCGAAGCGGTGCTGAACCAGGACAAGGCCACCGACGTCTGGGGCGAGTACCAGGCCGACAGCCTGAAGAAGCACCTCTACGGCATCGCCGCCGACGTCGGCGGGCCGAAGGCGGCGCAATACCAGGGCACGGCCAAGGAGCAGGGCGCCAAGCAGGCCGAGCTCAAGAAGCAGGCCCAGGAGGACGAGGCCGAGCGCGACAAGCTGCTGGCCGCCAGCCACGTCCACGAGCGCCACCACCACTGGCTGACGGCGGCCGCCACCCTGCTGGAGATCGGCATCGCGCTGTGCACGGTGGCGATCGTCACCCGGCGCCGCACCTTCTGGCTGAGCTCCATCGGCCTTGGCCTGCTGGGGCTCGTTCTGGGCGGCGCGGCCTACCTGCTCTGAGCGCTACTTCGGCGGCGCGGGGTACTGGATGCGTGGCCTCAGGTTGTCCACCACGGCGTGGGCGTCGAAGGCGCGCGGATCGCCGACAGGCTTGGCGCCCTTGTGGGTGATGATCTCCGCGGAGGCCTCGAAGTTCTCGACCGTCCGGACATCGATCCGGTCAGCCCAGAAGGGGTCGCCGAACCAAGGGTCCCAGGTGCGCCAGCCAAGGCCGCGGCCGCGGAACCGCCAGGACGGTCGCCAGTAGCCGAAGCCCGGGCCATACCAGGGATTGTAGAGCGGATCCGGCTCCACATAGGTCCGCGCATTGCGGTCGGTATGGCGGTCGACGATCGAGAACCAGTCGTAGCCGTTCTGCAGGGTGAGCTCGGCGGCGCGGAACAGCAGGTAGCCCTCGACGGTCTCGCGCGAGGTCATGCTGTTGCCGGAGAAGTTCACCCGCCAGCGGTCCGGCTCGATCCGCGTCTCGGAATAGCCGCCGGAGGTGGCTTGGCCGCGGACGTAGGGCTGGTAGGGGGTGGCGGTTTGGCAGGCGGCGAGTCCCGCCGCCAGCGCCAGGGCGGTGACGAAGGCCGCAGTCGACTTGGTCATCTTGAAGCCTCGAAACGAACAATCCCTCGAAAGTCGTGACCCAATCCGCACAACTCTTGGCCACAATTGTGGTTGCGCTGTTTCACGACCGTGAAGCTTATTGCGGCCACGCCTCAGGCCCCGACCGTCGCCAGGATGTAGACGATCCGCCCGAGCGCGCCGAACAGCAGCACCGCCGTGGCCAACGTCTGGATCAGGAAACCCGGGCCGCGCTTGGCCGCATCGGCGGCATAGCCAAGCGCGTAGAGGATGCGGCCCACGATCCAGACTACGCCCAAACCCGCTGCGACCAGGTCGTTCCAGTAGATGGCGAACAGCCACATGGAGACCAGGAAGATCGGCAGCCATTCCAACGTGTTGTAGTGCGCCCGGATGGTGCGCTCGAGCAGCGGGTCGCCGGTCATGGCGGGCGCGTTGATCCCGCATTTGCGGCGCGCGACCGGGACGCGGGTGCTCATCCAGAAGTAGGTCAAGAGCGCCAGAAGGGTGACGAGCGCCACCAGGCTGTGCGGATGCATGCAGTATTTCCCCCAAAAGGCGCCGACGAAGCTTCGCCTTGACCGCCAGTTTGGCATGTATCGGGGCCAGGCGGGAACCGGCCATGCGCGGCGGGACGTTTTACGCGGAGGACCAGCCACCGGAGGCTCCCATGGACGTAGAGTCCACGGCGATCAGTGAAATCGACTACGACGCCGAGCGGGCCAAGCTGATGGTCCGCTTCAGTAGCGGCGAACGCTACGTCTACGTGGGCGTGCCGGGCGAAGTGCACCGCTCGTTCGTGGAGGCGGATTCCAAGGGCCGCTTCTTCCAGCTGCACGTGCGCGACCGCTATCCCTTCAACCGGCTCGAGGCCTAGCGCGCGGGCGCCTAGCGCGTAAGGATCGCGGTTCCGTCCAGCATGAGCAGCCGCTTCACCGGCGGGCGGAGCGCGCGGTCGAACCCGTCGAGGATCGCCAGGGCCCAGCCCGGCAGTTCGACGGTCGGATGAGCGGTCGCCGTTCGGAGCTGCACGAGCGCCATGTCGCGATACAGCGTCTCGTGATCGTTGTGCGGCAGGAAGCGGACATCGCGAAAGCCGAGGGCGCGGGCCGCCATCTCCAGCGAAGCGCGTGCGAACAGCCACTTCTGCTCCAGCTGTCCGAACGCGGCGTCCGATCGATCCGGCAGGGTGCGGGCCGCGATATCGCGCGCCAGGACCCGCAGCGCGGCATCGATTTCGTCCGACAGGGGCTCGTCCTGCCGCAAGCGCGACTCCGCGCAGATCCGTTCATAGGCGAGGCGCAGGACCCCATAGCCGTCGAACGGCGCGAGAAAGATCGCGTGGCCGCCGGGCCGCAGCGCGACCGCGGCCGCCGCCAGGACGAGGTCGGGATCGTCCTGCTCATGCAGGCACCCCACGCCGCTCACCAGGTCGATCGAGCCAGGCGCTACGGGCGCCGCAGCGGGCTCGGCCACCAGACAGAGCACCCGCTCGGCCTCGCCTATCGCCGCGGCGTGGCCATAGAGGCCGGCCAGCAGGACGCTCGCCGGATCGCTGGCGAGGATCCGGGCCTGCGGCAGCAGCCGCAACCAGGGCACGACCGACCGCATCCCATCGCCGCTCTGCAGGTCGAGCACCACCGCCTCGGATGGCGGCGTCAGGCCGGCGTCCAGGGCGCTGTGCAGCAAATGCTCGAAATGCAGGCTCGTGTCCGCCGTGCCGCCCGAGCGTCGGGCGGCGGCCTGGTTGATCCGCGCCTGTTCGGTCAGCGTGAATTCGAAATCCAGAGGCGCCCAGACGCCGGCGCTCTGCCGCGCCAGCCCGTCCGGAAAGACCGGCCGGGCCCAAGGGGGCAGGGAGTCAAGAACGGGCGGCGGCGCCCGTAGCGTGGCGACGCGCTCAAACATCGGCCTTCGCCCCCAGCCGGCGGCCGCCTCGTCGCCGCGCCCTCAGCAGGGAGATATTCCTGAGGGATGTGTCGACCAGCGGAACCAGACCGACAAGGACCAGAAGGATGACGATGGACCACCACGCAGACATGCGATGCTCCCGAGCCTCGATATTCTTGCAACCTACATTGTGGCATTTCGATCAGCAACGCTTCGGTCATCTCAAATATGTTACCGAGTCGTGACAGGCTTCGCGGCCAAGACAGTTGCATGCGGCAACAAGCGGGACAATATCCAGGCAATCGATTATATGTCGTACACACGACATCTACTGTAAGTACCCCAACCGCAAGCGTTCCAACACGTTTGAGTTGCAGGGCGGCAAGGCGGCTCATTGCTGGCAAACGCAGCTATGCCCTCGCAAGAGACAGTATGGTCGAGCTAGCGCGCTGGCGGCGGACCAGCGGCGCGCCCGCGGGCGCCCCTAGGCCTTCACGCGCTTGTCGCGCTGGGCCTTCACCCGCAGGCGAAGGGCGTTGAGCTTGATGAAGCCGGCCGCGTCGCGGTGGTCGTAGGCCACCGCGCCCTCCTCGAAGGTGACCAGCTCCTGGTCGTAGAGCGAATAGGGGCTGGTGCGGCCGATGACGGTGACATTGCCCTTGTAGAGATTTACCCGCACCTGGCCGGTGACCATGGCCTGGGACTGGTCGATGGCCGCCTGCAGCATCTCCCGCTCGGGGGCGAACCAGAAGCCGTTGTAGATCAGGCTGGCGTACTTCGGCATCAGCTCGTCCTTCAGGTGCATGGACCCGCGGTCCAGCGTGATGGACTCCATGCCCCGGTGGGCGGCGAGCAGGATCGTGCCGCCGGGCGTCTCGTAGACGCCGCGCGACTTCATGCCGACGAAGCGGTTCTCCACGAGGTCCAGGCGGCCCACGCCATTGTCGTGGCCGAGCTGGTTGAGCTTGGTCAGCAGCGCGGCCGGCGACAGCTTCCGGCCGTCGATGGCGATCGGGTCGCCGCCTTCGAAATCCATGGTGAAGACGGTGGGTTTGTCCGGCGCGTCCTCGGGCGAGATCGTGCGCATGTGCACGAACTCCGGCGCCTCGATGGCCGGGTCCTCCAGCACCTTCCCCTCGGAAGAGGAGTGCAGCAGGTTGGCGTCGACGCTGAAGGGCGCCTCGCCGCGCTTGTCCTTGGTGATCGGGATCTGGTGCTTCTCGGCGAAGTCGAGCAGGGCCTCGCGGCTCTTGAAGGCCCATTCGCGCCAGGGCGCCACCACGCGGATATCGGGCTCCAGGGCATAGTAGGCGAGCTCGAAGCGGACCTGGTCGTTGCCCTTGCCGGTGGCGCCGTGCGCGACGGCGTCGGCGCCGGTCTTCCGCGCGATCTCGATCTGCTTCTTGGCGATCAGCGGCCGGGCGATCGAGGTGCCGAGCAGGTACTGGCCCTCATAGACGGTGTTGGCGCGGAACATCGGGAAGACGTAGTCGCGCACGAACTCCTCACGGACGTCTTCGACGAACGCGTTCTCCGGCTTGACGCCCAGCGTAATCGCCTTCTGCCGCGCGGGCTCCACCTCCTCACCCTGGCCCAGGTCTGCGGTGAAGGTCACCACCTCGGCGCCCAGCTCGGTCTGCAGCCACTTGACGATGGTGGAGGAGTCCAGCCCGCCGGAATAGGCGAGCACGACCTTCTTGACGGGCTTGTCGGCCATGGGAGCGGCGGGGTCCTGGGAGCGGCGGGAGGGAAGCGGTCGCGCGCCTTTAAGGGCGAACGGCGGCCAAGTTCAAGTGCGGGCGTTCAGGGCCTGAGCGCGTCGGCCAGCCAGCGCAGGTGCAGCAGCGCCAGCAGCGAGGCCGAGACGGCCCGCACGCCGAAGACGATCAGGGCCATCTCCTCCTGCGCGCCGCGGGCCTGCAGGGCGAGCCACAGGCTGGCCGCGAAGCTCGCCACCGGCAGCAGCCACAGGGCCACGGCGCGAGGGGCCTGCCCGCCCAGGAAGCGGACGCGCTCGCGGCCATCGGTCTGTCGCCAGGCCTGCCGCGAGGCCGCGAACATGATGGTCAGCGCGATCACCCACAGGGCGTCGCCCGCGTAGGCGCCCAGCACGCTCCAGGGGACCGAGGCCAACACCGGCTAGATCGTCACCTGGGTTCCGAGCTCCACCACCCGCCCCGGCGGGATCTTGTAGAAGTCGGTCGGGTTGGCGGCGTTCTTCATCAGGAAGATGAACAGCTTGTCCTGCCACATGGGCATGCCCGACTGCGCCGAGGGCACCACGGAGCGCCTTCCCAGGAAGAAGCTGGTGGCCATGATGTCGAACTTCAGACCCTGCTTGCGGCAGAGCCCCAGCGCCTTGGGGAGGTTCGGGCTCTGCATGAAGCCGTAAGAGATGATCACCTTCTTGAAGTCGTCGTTGACCGGTTCGATACGCACCCGGTTGTCGTCGGAGACCCGCGGCGTCTCGGTGGTCTCGATGGTCAAGACGATGTTCTTCTCGTGCAGCACCTTGTTGTGCTTGAGATTGTGCATCAGGGCGACCGGCGCCATCGACGCGTCGGAGGTCAGGAAGATCGCCGTGCCCGGCGCGCGGTGCGGGGCGCGGGCCTTGAGGATTTCCGAGAGCTCGATCAAGGGCACGCTGTCGCGCCGCGTCTTGTCGGTGAGGATCTGGGCGCCGCGAGTCCAGGTCCACATGACCACCACGATGGCTATCCCCAGCGCGAGCGGCATCCAGGCGCCGTCGGGAATCTTCAGGAGGTTCGAGGAGATGAAGACGATGTCGATCAGGCCGAAGCCGCCGGAGGCCAGCAGGGCGAGCCACAGCGGGCGCTTCCACATGAAGCGGACGATCACGAAGAACAGCAGGGTGTCGACGAACATCGCTCCCGTCACGGCGATTCCGTAGGCGGAGCCCAGGTTCGACGAGGTGCGGAACACGAACAACAGCACCAGGACTCCGATCATCAGGGCGGTGTTGACCTGCGGCACGTAGATTTGGCCGGCCTGGGTCTCGGAGGTGCGCAGGATCGAGATGCGCGGGAAGAGGCCCAGCTGCACCGCCTGCTGGGTCATCGAGAACGCACCGGTGATCACCGCCTGGGAGGCGATCACCGACGCGGCGTTGGCCAGCAACAGCACCGGCCAATAGATCGGCTGCGGGATCATCCGATAGAACGGGTCCACGTGCGCGCCCGGATGATGGAGCACCAGCGCGCCCTGGCCGAGGTAGTTCAGCAGCAGGGCCGGCAGCACGAAGAAGGTCCACGCCGCCCGGATCGGCTTCTTTCCGAAATGGCCCATGTCGGCGTAGAGCGCCTCGGCGCCCGTCACCGCCAGGAAGACGCTGCCCAGGATGACGAACCCCAGGAAGCCGTTATCGACCAGGAAGATGATCCCATAGTGCGGGGACAGCGCCCGGAAGATCGTGGGGTCCTCGACGATGTGATAGACGCCGAGACCCGCCAGGACCAGGAACCACAGGGCGCAGACCGGGCCGAAGAACCGGGCGACGCTGGCCGTTCCCCTGGCCTGGACGAGGAACAGCAAGACCAGGATGCCGGCGGCGATCGGCACCACCAGCCTGGCGATCTCGTGCGGCGCGCCCGGGGCGTCGCGCACGCCCTCCACCGCGGCCAGCACCGACATCGCCGGCGTGATGATCCCGTCGCCGTAGAACAGGGCGGCGCCGATCATGCCCAGCAGCAGCACCCAGCCGGAGCGCCGGGGCACGAACCGCTGCGCCAGCGCCATCAGCGCCAGCGTGCCGCCCTCGCCCTTGTTGTCGGCGCGCATCAGGAAGATGACGTACTTCACCGTCACGATGAGGATCAGCGCCCAGGTGATCAGCGAGACGACGCCCAGCACGGCCACGGACGGATCGACCGTGGCGCGGCTATGCCGCAGCGCCTCGCGCATCGCGTACAGCGGGCTGGTGCCGATGTCGCCGAACACCACGCCCATGGAGCCTAGCGCCAGGCCCCAGAAACTCTCGGCATGCGGGGAGCGATGCGACTCCTCGGACGCCTCGAGGGCGCCCACGGCCGGATCAGCCATCCAATATCTCCGGGAACGTAAACTCCGTTCCCCAGAGCCTTATCCTTTCAAATGGCGACATTTGAAAGGATAAGGCTCCGTCCAAAAACTTTGAGCGCGACGGGCGCCAAAACGGTGTCCACCATTTGGCTGTCACGCTCGGCGGCGGCCCGATGCCGTCTTGCGGCGGGCGCGATACACCTATTCCAGACCCCGTTCAATGGCGCGCGCCCCCCAGGGCGAGTCGGGTGGCTGCGGGGGCGGTCACGCTTTTCCTTGAATGCCCACGCTTCGGCCCTAGTTTCGCACGCGAGAAGGAGTGCCGCGATGGATCGCAGACTAGCGCTGGTGACCGGCGCCTCGGCCGGCATCGGGGCGGCGTTCGCGCGCATCCTGGCCAGCCACGGCTACGACCTGGCGCTGACCGCCCGGCGCGCCGACCGGCTGGACAAGCTCGCCGAGGAGGTGTCGCTGCGCTACGGCGTCGAGGCGCTCACCGTCACCGCCGACCTGGCCGAGCCCGAGGCGCCCGGCCAGATCCTCGACGTCCTCACCGCCCACGGCCGCACAGTCGACGCACTGGTCAACAACGCCGGCTACGGCCTGCCCGGCGCCTACGCCGACACCCGTTGGGAAGACCAGCGCGCCCTGATGCAGGTGATGATGACCGCGCCGGCCGAGCTCGCCCACCGCGTGCTGCCGGGCATGATCCACCGGCGGTTCGGGCGGATCGTCAACGTCGCCTCGCTGGCGGGACTGGTCCCGGGCTCGGCCGGCCACACCCTCTACGGCGCCACCAAGGCCTTCCTGGTGCGGTTCTCCCAGAGCCTGCACCTGGAGGCCGAGGGCCACGGGGTGCACGTGAGCGCGCTCTGCCCGGGCTTCACCTATTCGGAGTTCCACGACGTCAACGGCACGCGCGCGCAGCTCAGCCAGTCGACCCCGCCGTGGCTGTGGCTGGGGGCCGACGAGGTGGCCGCCGCGGGCTACGAGGCCGTCGAGGCCAACCGGGCGATCTGCGTCCCGGGCGCGCCCAACAAGGCCATCGCCGCCATCGCCAAGCTGGTGCCCGACGAATGGGCCCTGGCCCTGATGGCCTCGCAGGGGCCGCGGTTCCGGAAGGTGTAGCTACTTCGTCGCGTAGGGCGCCGCCGCCTCCGGGCGGATCAGGCCGTGGGTGGAATCGGCGATCCCGGCCAGCAGGAACTGCACGGCCATGGCGCAGAGGATCAGGCCCAGCACGCGCACGATGATCGACAGCCCGATCTTGCCGAGGAGCCGGCTGATCAACGGCGTCGCCAGGAAGGAGAGTAGGGTGGCGACCGACACGGCGGCGATGGCGCCGATCCCCAGCGCCGCGCCCGGCAGGCCGTACTGCTTGGCCTGGCTGGCGTAGATGATCACGGTAGAGATCGCCCCGGGGCCGATCAGCAGCGGCATGGCGAAGGGCACGATCATCTGCTCGACGCGGCGTCGGACATAGGTGTGGCTGTCGCCCGCCTTGGCGTCTGCGGCGTCGGCGAAGCTGGCGGTGAAGTCGTCGCCGACCATCTTCAGGCCGAGGATGAACAGGATCACCCCGCCGGCGATGCGGAACGCCGGCAGGGAGATGCCGAAGAAGGTCAGGAGGCCAAGACCGGAGAAGTAGAAGCAAGACCGGAGAAGTAGAAGAAGGTCAGGAAACCGAGCACGAACAGCGAGATGTAGAACGCGATCTGCGCGCGTTCGCGGCTCGATGCGCCGACGGTGGAGGCGGCGAACACCGGGACGTTGCCGACCGGATCGAGCAGGGCGAACAGCGCCACGAAGAAGTTGACCGCGAAGTCCCAATGGATCATCCCTGGGTCTTAGCCCAAATCGCTGCGCGCGCCGAACCTCGGCTGGCGCCCTCTTGCCCGGAGCCCTGCATGGCCGCCGCCGCGCTCGCTGAGACCCATGCCGCCGCCGATCCCCGCCTGATCGTGCCGCTGGACGTGCCGACAGCCGACGAAGCCCGCGCCATGGTCGCGGCGCTCGGCGAGGCGGTGAGCTTCTACAAGGTGGGGCTGGAGCTCTTCGCCACCGACGGCATGGCGCTGGCCCGTGAACTGAAGGGCCAGGGCAAGCAGGTGTTCCTCGACTGGAAGCTGCACGACATCCCGACGACGGTGCAGCGGGCGGCCGCCGCCATCGCCCAGTCGGGCTGCGACTTCATCACCGTGCACGGCGAGCCGCAGGTGATGGCCGCCGCCGTGCGCGGACGCGGCGCTTCCTCGCTGAAGATCCTGGCCGTGACCGTGCTGACCAGCCTCACCGACGAGGACCTGGCGGAGATGGGCTACGCCGACAAGGCCCGCGCCCTGGTCGAGCGCCGCATCCACCAGGCCATCGCCGCCGGCTGCGACGGGGTGATCGCCAGCCCGCACGAGGCGGCGCTGGCCCGCGCGCTGGGCGGCCGCGACTTCCTGGTGGTGACGCCGGGCGTGCGTCCGGACTGGTCGGCCAAGAACGACCAGGCCCGCGCGGCCACCCCGCTGGACGCACTGAAGGCCGGCGCCTCGCACATCGTCTGCGGCCGCCCGATCACCGCCGCCAACGACCCCCACGCCGCGGCCCTGCGCGTCGCCGCGGAGATGGCGCAGGCGGGGTAGCCTTCCTTTCCCGCGAAGCGGGAGAGGGGGACCGCTCGCCGCAGAGCGAGTGGTGGAGAGGGCAAGCCTCAGACGCCGAGCTTGCCGCTTGCCCTTCCCACCGTCCGCTCTTCGGCGGGCGGTCCCCCCTTCCCACGAATGGGAAGGGAAGGTCAGAAGTCGACCGCGATGCCCTTGCGCTCCCAGTCGCCGAAGCGGGTCGGTTCCGGCCCCTTAGGGCCGCCCTGCTCGGCGGTCCTCGCGACGTCCTCGGCGGCGGCGCGGCGCGCCTCGGCCTCTTCCAGCGCCCGGCGCGCGGCGGGCGTGAGCGGCTTGTCGGGCGTGGCGTTGGGCGGGAGGTCGTCCATGGCCGCAATCTAAGCGCCGTCCGCCGGCTGGCCAAGCATTGCGTCCTTGGACAAACGCTGATTTTCTTCGTCCTCAATTTCACCTCGGGGGAGGCACGAAATGCCCAGACTTCCACTCGCGTTCTTCAGCGCCGCCACGCTTTGCGCGCTCGGCGGTATGACCTGGGGCGTGATCATGGCGGCGTCCAACGATCACGGCATGATGACGGCCCACGCTCACCTGAACCTGATGGGCTGGGCGACCCTGGCCCTGATGGGCGGGTTCTATGCGCTCACCGGCAAGGGCGGCCGGCTGGGCTGGATCAATTTCGCCCTGTCTGCGAGCGGGGTGGTGGTGGCGATCCCGTCGCTGGCGCTGCTCCTGACCGGAAACAAGGCGGCTGAAGCGGGCGCCACCGCCGGCTCCTTGCTGGCCTTGCTGGGTATGCTGGTCTTCCTCGTCGTGGTGCTCTCCGGCTGGCGCGACGCCAAGACGGCCTGACCGATCGCCCTTGCGTTGGCGCGCCCGCCAGGGCACGCCGCGCCGGTGAGCGAAACCCAGCCTAACGACAAAGCCGGCCTGCCGGCCCGCGCCGCAGCCCTCGACCTCCTGACCGCCGCGCTCGGCGGCCGCGCCGGCATGGACGAGGGCCTGAG
>NZ_JAQGIZ010000036.1 GCF_028290885.1 Phenylobacterium sp. | reverse complement strand
CCGCCCGAAGGCGTGCAGCCTTGCGCCCTCGGCGCGGAGCCAGGCGCGGTGCGGCTTGGCTTCGCCGACCAGAGCGCGGACGTGGGCCCAGAAGCGCGGGCCGTGGTTGAGCTCCAGCAGGTGGGCGCACTCGTGGGCGGCCACGTAGTCGGCCACCTCGAACGGGGCCAGCGCCAGGCGCCAGGAATAGCGGATGGACGCCGCCCCGCCCCGTATGCCCGGCCGGCAGGAACCCCAGCGGCCCTTGGCGTCCGCGACGGTGACCCTGGGCGCGGCGGCGCCCAGCATGGCGGCGTAGACCTCGGTGCGCTCGCCAAGCACCGCCAGCGCCCGCTTCTTCAGGATCAGGATCACCGCCCGCGCATAACCCTCGCCTCCATTTCCGTCGACCGCCATGGCGGCGATGCGGGCAGGCTCGCCGCCGGCGGCCGGGATCCATTTGGCGCGGCCGGTTCCCGCCTCCAGCCGCACCGGCTCGCCGAACACCTGCAAGGTCATGCCGGGATGGACCGGGGTCGCGTCCGGCAGTTCGGCCATCCGTTCGGCGATCCAGCCGGCGCGCTCGCGGGCGAAGGCGGCGGCCTCGGGCAGCCGGCGGGGCGAAGGCGCGGTGGCGACGATCTCGCGGCGGGTGCGGTCGAGCCTGAGCGAAACCCGGCGCGCCCGGCGGTTCACCCGCAGGGTCACGGCCGCCCCGGCCACTTCCAGCCGGTCGCCGTCAGCCCAATTCTTTCCTGGAAAAATCACGATCGCTTGCCGGCATAGCCGGCCGGCGATCGATCGGGGGACCGGCCGAAGAGACTCATCGCCTCCGAATCTAGGCGGCTTCGGTCTGTTTGGGGAGGGCGGCGTTGGCCGGGGTGCGGGAAAGCGCCAGCTCGGTGTCCCAGATCGTGTTGCGGATCCGCGGATAGATCTCGTTGCGGAACCGGGCGCCGTTGAAGACGCCGTAGTGGCCGACGCGCGGCTGCACATAGTCCTGCTTCAGCTCGGCGGGCAGGCCGCTGCACAGATCGTGGGCGGCCTGGGTCTGGCCGATGCCGGAGATGTCGTCGTTCTCGCCCTCGACGGTGAGCAGGCGGATGTCGGTGATCAGCTCGGGCCGCACCAGCCGCCCGCGGTGGACCAGCTCGCCCTTGGGCAGCAGGTAGCGCTGGAACACCACGTCGACCGTCTGCAGATAGAACTCTTCGGTCAGGTCGAGGGCGGCCAGGTACTCGTCGTAGAATTCCAGGTGCCGTTCGGCGGAGTCGCCATCGCCGTCCATCAGCTGCTGCAGGTAGCGCAGGTGCGCTTCCTTGTGCTTCTCGATGTTCATCGACATGAAGCTGGCGAGCTGGACGAAGCCCGGATAGACGCGCCGGCCCATGCCCGGATAGGGCGGCGGCACGGTGTCGATCATGTTCGACTTGAACCAGGCGAACGGCTTTTCCTCGGCCAGGCGGTTGGTGACCGTGGGCGAGAGGCGCGCGTCGATCGGCGAGCCCATGAAGGTCATCGAGCCCGGCCGGCTTTCGTCGCCGTCCTCGGCCATCAGCGCCGCGGCGGCCAGCACCGGCGGCCCGGGCTGGCAGACCGCCACCACGTGCGGCCGCGGGCCGAGCACCTGCAGCATCGTGCGGATGTGGTCGATGTAGTCGTGGAAGTCGAAGCGGCCGTCGAGCACCGGCACGTCGCGGGCGTTCGACCACTCGGTGATGTAGACCTCGTGGTCCTGCAGGAAGGCCTGCACCGTGCCGCGCAGCAGGGTCGCGTAGTGGCCCGACAGCGGGGCTGCGATCAGCACCGCCGGCTCGCGGGTGCGGCGCCCGGCCCGGCGCATGTCGGCCATGTCGCGGGCGAAGTGGGTGAGCTTGCACCAGGGGCTTGACCAGACTTCGGTCGGGCGCACGCGCACCGCCTGGCCGTCGATCTCGACCGTATCGATGCCCCACGCCGGCTTGCCGTAGCGGCGGGTGAGGTTCGCGAACAGGTCGGCGTTGGCGTAGAGTCGGCGGCCCAGCTCGCTGTCCCGCGCCGGATTGAGCGGCGAGGACCAGAAGTCCCGCGTCAGCCGCGCTGCGGCGCGAAGCGGCGTGGAGGCGTAGAAGCCCGCCTCATAGAGGGAATAGAGCATGCCACATCCTTTGTGCGCCGCAACATAACACCCGAAGCGTTAATCGGGTCCATACCCAACTTTCGGCCCTCAACAGGATTGCGCGTGGGGACCGTGGCTCATGGCCGCAGCGACCTTGGCCGCCATGGCCTGGGGGGTGTCGCCGTAGGGGATGACGCAGACGAAGTCTCCGGTCGGACTCATCAGATAGGTAATGGTCGAGTGGTTGATCTGGTAGTCCGCCCCGTCGCCGGCCTTCTGGTAGAAGACGTGGTAGGCGCCCGCCGCCTGGGCGACCTGCTGGGGCGTGCCGGTGAGGCCGAGCGTCCGGCGCGGGAAGGCGCTGTTGGACAGGTAGTTGGCCAGCACCTTGGGCGTGTCCCGCTGCGGATCGACGGAAATGAACACCGTCTGGAAGTCGTCCGCCTTGGGACCCAGCAGCTTTTCGGTCTGGCCGAGCGCCAGCAGCGTGGTGGGGCAGGCTTCCGGGCAATAGGTGAAGCCGAAGAAGACCGCGCTCCATTTGCGCTTGAGGACGCCGGCGTCGACCTTGCGGCCCGTCTGGTCGACCAGCTGGAACGGCCCGCCGATAGCCGCGGCCTGGGTTGGCGCCCCTAGGAGGCCGTGGCGCACCGCCAGGCCGGTGATGGCGGCGAAGGCCACGGCCAGGATGGCCAGGAGGGCCCACACGGTCCGGCTCATCGGCATTCCTCTTTCGTCTTCGCCGCTTTGGGGCTCGTCAGGGCGCGTCGGGCAGGCGATCCTGTGACGGCCATGCCCGGATCAAGGACGCCCGCCGCCGCTGCGACACAGCCCCGTCTCGATAGGACCCGGGCCACCGACATGCAAGGCGACGCCCGGCCTTACGAGCGGGGGCTGGACGAGCCGGGGCCCGGCGGCGACTGGTCCGAGGGCGCCGTGCACCGCGGACGCTTAAGGGTGCGCACGCTGGTCACCCTGCGCTGGCTGGTGGTGGCGGGTGAAGTCGCGCTGCTGCTGCTGGTGATGGGGATGGGGTTCGCCATACCCTACCCCCTGTGCTTTGCGGTGGTGGGCGCGGGCGCGTGGCTGAACCTGCTGACCGGCGTCGCCTCGCCCGGGCAGCGGGTGTTCGGCGACCGCGAGGCGACGGTCCAGCTCAGCATCGACCTCCTGCTGATCTCGACGCTGATCTTCCTGACCGGCGGCACGTCGAACCCCTTCGTCCTGATCCTGATCGCCCCGGTGACGCTCGCCGCCGCCACCCTGCCGCTTCGTCAGCTGTTGACCCTGGGCGCGATGGCCGCCGTCATCTCGGCCCTGCTGGCCTTCATCTCCCTGCCCCTGCCACACGCTCCCGGCGTGGCGGCGGCGATCCCGGAGAGCTTCAGGGTCGGCGCGGCGCTGGCCAATATCGCCGGCATCGCGCTCACCGCCGGCTATGTGCGTCAGGCCGCCGTGGAGTCGGCGCGCATGGCGCTGGCGCTCGACGTGACCCAGGCGGTGCTGGCGCGCGAGCAGCGGCTCTCGGCGCTCGGCGCGCTGGCCGCCGCCGCCGCCCACGAGCTCGGCACCCCGCTCGCCACCATCTCGATCGTCGCCAAGGAGCTGGCCCGCGAGGCGCCGACGCCGGCGGTCAAGGAGGATGCCGAGCTGCTGGTCTCCCAGGCCGAGCGCTGCCGCGAGATCCTGCGCCGGCTCACCGAGACCCCCGACGCCGCCTCCGACCAGGTCCACGAGCGGCTCTCGCTGCGCCAGCTCGTGCAGGAGGTGATCGAGCCCCATGCCGGCGTGAAGGGCGTGCGCGTCGAGGCGATCGTCACCGGGGCCAAGGGGATGAAGACCCCCGACATCCGCCGCATGCCGGAGATCACCCACGCCTTCACCTCCTTCGTGGAGAACGCCGTGGACTTCGCGGACTCGGAGATCCTGGTCTCCGCCCGCTTCGACGCCGACACCATCTCGATGGAGGTGCGCGACGACGGCCCGGGCTTTCCGCCCGAGGTGCTGGCCAAGCTCGGCGAGCCCTATGTGACCACCCGCCCGGGCGCCGAAGGCTCGCGCACCGGCCACATCGGCATGGGGCTCGGCTTCTTCATCGCCAAGACGCTGTTGGAACGAACTGGGGCCGTTGTGACCTTTCAGAACGGCAGACCGCACGGCGCCGTCGTGGCGGCCCGTTGGCCGCGCTCGAAAATCGAAGCCGGCGTGTTGTGAGTTCCGGCTTGCGGAACCGTCGCGTCCTGCGACAGGATGCCGCACACGTCAGAGTTTAGGGAGCCCCAGGTTGGGGATCGCCGCATGACCGACCTTTCCGCCGATGTCGCCGCCCTTTCCGACAAGACGCTGCTGGTGCTGGACGACGACGCGCCGCTGCGCACCCGCCTGGGCCGCGCCCTTGAGCAGCGGGGTTTCGAGCCGACCCTGGTGGGCAGCGTCTCCGAGGCCCTGGCCGCGGTCAGGACCCACGCACCGGCGTTCGCGGTGCTGGACATGCGCCTGGAGGACGGCACCGGGCTGAAGGTGGTGGAGGCGGTGCGCGACGCCCGCCCGGACGCCAAGATCATCATGCTGACTGGCTACGGGAACATCGCCACCGCCGTGCAGGCGGTGAAGGCCGGGGCCGTGGACTACCTCTCCAAGCCCGCCGACGCCGACGACGTGGCCCGCGCCCTCTTGGCCCGCGGCGACAACTCGCCCGCGCCGCCGGACAATCCGATGAGCGCCGACCGGGTCCGCTGGGAGCACATCCAGCGCATCTACGAGCTCTGCAACCACAACGTCTCGGAGACCGCGCGCCGCCTCAACATGCACCGGCGCACCCTGCAGCGGATCCTGGCCAAGCGGGCTCCGCGTTAGGGACGCCTCTCCCCCGGCGAAGCCAAGAGGGAGAAGGTAGGGAGGGGGCGGCACGTGAGAGCGTGATGCGCCGGCGGTTCGTCGAAGGCGCTTGGTCCTGCCGCGCGCCAGACGGAAACGCCCCGCCGCCCTCTCCCTGCCTCTCCCTCTCTCGGCGCCCCGCGGATCGAGCGCCTTGAACAGGTGCAGGGCCTGCAGGAGGGCGTTGCCCAAGCCTATTCCAGCGCCAGCGCCTGAACCCCCGCCGCGCGCAGGGCCGCCAGCCGGCCGAACGCCAGCGTCAGCGCCTTGCGCCGCGCGCCGGCCAAAGGGGCCACCGGCGCCTCGCGCAGCACCGCGCCGCCGAACCCGTCGGCGACGATCAGGCCTGGCTCTTGCGGCAGGATCTCGCGCGGGAACTCCGGGCCGACCGCGAAGGCGAAGGCGTCGCAGTAGGGCTGGTACTCATGCCACTTCTGGTCTGTGCGGAAGTCCTCGAGGCTGGACTTCACCTCGACGATGAAGATCTCGCCCCGCCGCCCCAGCGCCATCAGGTCGGCGCGCCTACCGTTGGGCAGGGTCACTTCGGCCAGCGGCGCATAGCCCAGCGCGGTCAGCAGCCGCGCGGCGCCGCGGGTGACGGCGGCGGTGGTCTCCGGGCGCGAGATGGTGACGAAGGTGACGGTGGCGTCCACGGGCGGCAGATTGTTCCGCCTTCGTTCCGGACGCAAGCCCTCGGCGTATATATATCTTGCAAATGCATATCGGCGTGCTAAGTTGAATCCATTGAAGGATTCGACCCAATGTCCGTACTCAGCCAGCCCCAGTTCCACGACGAAGCCGCCGCTTTCGCGTTCGTAGAGGCCGAACTGTGGCCCAACGGCCCCATCTGCCATCACTGCGGCGGCTTCGAACGCATCAGCGCGATCACGCCGAACCCCGAGAAGCGCATCCGCATCGGACTGAAATACTGCGGCCAGTGCCGCAAGCAATTCACCGTCCGCATGGGTACGGTCTTCGAGGAATCGAAGCTCCCCATGACCAAGTGGCTGCAAGCGATCTACCTCATGGTTTCGTCCAAGAAGGGCGTCTCCGCGCACCAACTCCACCGCACGCTTGAGATCACCTACAAGAGCGCCTGGTTCCTCGCGCATCGCATCCGTGAGGCCATGCGTACCGGTGAGCTGGCGCCCTTCGGCGGCGAAGGCGGCGCGGTTGAGGTCGATGAAACCTACCTCGGCAACAACCCCGACAACGAGCCGAAGGAAGGCAAGGCGCGCCGTAGCGGTAACAAGAACTGCCTCGTCACCATGATCGACCGCGACACTGGCCGCGCCCGCTCCATCGTGATCGACCGCATGGACGCCGCCACCATCGGCACGATCCTAGAGGACAACATCAGCATGGAAGCCCGGCTCATGACCGATGAGCATCCGCTGTACGGCATGCTGGGCTATGCCTTCGCCGACCACGGCCAAGTCACCCACAGCCGGGGCGAGTACGTCTCCAAGCAGGACCGCACCGTCCACACCCAAACCGTCGAGGGCTTCTACAGCGTGTTCAAGCGCGGCATGAAGGGCGTGTACCAGCACTGCGCCAAGAAGCACCTTCACCGCTACGCGGCTGAGTTCGACTTCCGCTACAGCTACCGCATCGCCCTGGGCGTGGATGATACCGCTCGCGCCACGCGGGCGCTGCAAGGGGTGGTCGGGCGCCGTCTCACGTACCGGCCAGTTGACGAGCGGCCCCACGCCTAAGGGGCGCTCTAAGCGCATTAGGTCGCGCTGGAAGACGAAGCCCCACCGCAAAGAAATGGCTTGACTGAATCCGAGAACAGACGCACAAATGCTTGCCGGGAGTGCGTCACATAGCACGTTGAGACTAAGGTCTCACCCGGCGTCCTCATTTCAAGTCAAACAAACCCGTTTAACGGATACTTAACGACGCCGAAACCGTCGATGACTCCGGCTGGACTCTTGCGAAGGCTCGGTTCCAGCATCTTGAAGTATCTGTCGTCCTTGCGCTCAAATTTTCTCCAGACGGCACCCGCCACCATGTCGGCAAGCTGAATCCCGACGCTTAGGTTCGACGGATGGATAAATAGGCCCTCCACGAGGTTTTCATACTTGGAGGTAAAGCCGGAAGCCGAGTGCAGCAGCTTCTCATGGTGACCTCTCAGCCTTTTGTCATCCCCGGCGCCACGATGATCGCCCACAACAATCCCGTACTGTTTGATACCGGTGATCTTCGAGATGTCTTGGAGATGATACTGGAACCGCTCCGTGATCGGCTTGAAAGTGCCGTGGTATAGTTCGTCCTGGGTGTTCACCGAGGCCATTTTATATGCGCCAACGCGGGACGCGACGCAGGCCAGCGTTCGCACGGCAGTCTCAGAGCCAAGGAGCTTGTAGACCTCCTCGCGGATGGCATCCCGCTCACCCTGCGGCATCCCCCGCATGGGGTTGCGCGAGTCATCGTTGTTTGGCGCAAAGTAGCGCCACTTGATTTCGCCCCTGATCTTTCGTCGGATCTTGATCCCCATCAGGCCGTCGCGCATGCGGTGCCAAGAGGTTTCTGGTATGATTACCCCGCCGACAACGAAATAGGACGGGTGTTGGTCTTGGGGTCTGGGCGCAGTGCCCGACTCATCAAGGAAAAGAATGTGCATGGCCCAGTCTGATCACGAGTCCAGCCAAGCCGACAAATTCCGCGACCTAGCCCGCGAGCTGGAATGCGACGAAGACGAAGCGGCCTTCAAAGCGGCGGTGAAGAAGATCGCCCAGACACCGCCGCAGCATCGAGAGAAGCCGAAGGGCGGCGATCCTCAGTGAGCGCGGTTGGAGCGATTATGGCGGCGGCGGCGGTAGTTGCCGCAGCGCCGCCAGATGATGGGCTGACCTACCGAGTGGGCGCAGGCATTTATAGCTGCGGCTCGTGGCTCTCCACTCCGGCCAGAGTGCAGGAGGGTGAGGTCTGGATTATGGGCTACTGGAGCGGGTTGAACCGAGCCAACCCACAGGGGCGCACAGTTGGCCGATCAACGGACGCAGACGGGCTAATCGGTGAGGTTCGTAAGGTGTGCGAGGAGCAACCCTCGATGAAGCTGATTGACGCCGCCACACAGGCGTACGTGAAACTCCAAGCCGTAGGCCGCTAGCGTTCGTTCCGTGGCCGATTCGGGCGCGGCGCGTCCCAATCCAAGCTGTTCTCGATCAGTCGCTGGGCGAGCTGGTCGTCGTAGCCGCCCCTCTTGCCTTTGTCGGTCAGCCGGCTTTGCTTCACCAGTTCAGCCTTGGCCGCGACAAGTGCGGCCTCGGCGTTCGGGGCATTCTCCAGCTTGTCCCCTAATGCAGCGAGTTGGTCATCGCGAAGCTGCACACGCTCTTTCAGCGTCTCCAGACGGCCTCGAAAGTGAAGTTGGGCCAAGCCCCACCCGCCAGCGATTGATGCGAGGATGATGGTCGCAGCGCTGAGGGGCGCGTGCGAGATCACCGGCCATTCTCTGACGTAGGTATCGAACGGTTCCATGCCGGGATCATATCAGCGATCCCTCTGCATTTGCGTTCGATATATACGCCAAGCCCTCAGCCGCGGGCGGGAAGCGGGAATTCCAGGCGGCCGGTGTCGAAACCGAGCTGCTTGATGCGGGCGAGCGCCTCGCTGCGGAAGGCGGTCGGCAGGGTGGGCTTCTGCGACATCAGCCACAGGTACTTACCGTCGTGGGTCGCGAGGATCAGCCACCCCTGGTCGGAACGCTGGTCGAGCACCCAGTACTCCTGGGAGATCAGGCCGCCGAAGAAGCTCATCCTGAACTTGGCGTTGGAGACCGGGTCGGCCACCCGCGCCTTGGCCTTCCACTCCGACAGCGGCCCGTCGGGCGCGCCCTTGTGGCAGGCCTGGACCACGGAGAAGCCTTCGCCGTTGCGGGTCCAGTCGGAGGTGCCGGCCTGGCAGCCGCGCTGGGTCATGTTGGGCAGGCGGGCGACCTCGTACCAACGGCCCACGATCTTGGTAAGCTCGATGTGCGGCGCCGGCTGCGGCATGGCGTCGGCGACCGCGGCCTGCGCGGCGGCAAGGGCGGCCGCGGTGGCCAGGATCACGGTCAGGCGCTTCAGCATGGGCGGCTAGATAACTAGGAGCTGTGACAATTGAAACGCCCGCGAAGGTTCGCGGGCGCTGCATAAGGACGCAACATAACCTTGGCCCTTTCGAGGCGCGCGTCCTTTTTCGAGGAGCCCGTCACTCCGCCGCGATGGAGACGGGCCGGGCGCGGTCCTTGAAGTTGATCGCCTGCAGGTAACGGATGCCGTCCTCGGCGATGTCGTCGCCGACCATCCGCTCGCCCTCGGCCGCCAACTCGTCCATATCGACATAGGCCGCATAGAAGCTGCGGGTCCGGGGCGTGATCAGGCCGGCGTTCAGCAGGGTCTTGATGAGCACGCGGAAGACATTGGTCTCGCCCTTGAACTTGCGCGTCGGGTCGCGCTCCTTGCGGCGCTGGACGATGTCGGCGATCACCCGCTCGGGGTCGAGGTCGAACCGGCCGTAGATCTCCGCCGACTGGCGCGGGTCGCCGCGGTCGAACAGCAGGGACTGGGCGCAGTGGGCGGTCCAGTCCTCCACCAGGTTGCGCTCGGCCTCGGTCAGCTTCGGGATCGTCCGGTCGGCCCAGATCGTCCCGCACTTGTGGTGGATGGCCGCGTCGGTCATCACCAGCTGGAACAGCCGCTTGGCCACCGGATCGCGGTTGTGCCGGTAGCCGTTGGCGAAGGCGCCCATGGCCAGGCCTTCGACCAGCATCTGCATGCCGACGATCTTCTTGTAGACCTCCGGCGCCTCGATGATCTCCACCAGCAGCGCCTTCAGCGCCGCGCCGCACTCGGTGGGCCGGCCCCAGCGGGCCTTGATGTACTTGGCGAAGGCGGTGACGTGGCGCGCCTCCTCGCGGGTCTGGTTGGCGGCGTACTCCTGGGCGCCCTGGTCGTAGAGCACGTGGCAAAGGCTGGCCGACAGATTCAGCGCGCCCTGCTCGCCGTGCAGGATCGAGGAGAAGCCGCGCAGCTGCATGTAGTTGATGAAGGCGATCTTCTGCTTCGGATCGGTCAGGGTCTCGGCGACGTAGGGCAGGCGCAGGATCGGGTTCTGCTCCTCCGGCGTCATCGCCTCGTTCTCGAGGTCGAAGGGCTCGTCGAAGTCGATGTATTTCTTATCGAGCGGGTCCCAGAAGTGGTCGTGGGTCGCCGAGATGATCTTGTCGAAGGCCGTCGAGCGCTCGGCGTAGCGGTCCAGCGTCAGCATCGACTCGAAGTCGTCGGGCGCCACCGCGCCGTACATGGCGTCCTTGGTGATGTTGCCGTCGGCCATCTGATCGCTCCCGGAATTGGCCCGTCTGACGCGAGCCTGCTGACGCAAGAATGTGGTGAGCTTCGCGCCGGACGCCAGCGGGGTCAAAGAAAAGCGGAGACCGCGTCGCGCGGCGGAGGGCCGATCAGCTCAGCATCGCGCGCCGCCAGGCCCCCGGACTTGCGCCGACCAGCTTCGAAAACACGCGCGTGAAATGCGGCTGATCCGAAAAGCCGGTTTCGAGGGCAATGTCCGCCAAGGGCCGGTCCGCCGCCAGCACGAGCTCCCGCGCCCGGCGGATGCGAAGATCGGTCAGCCACGTGTGCGGTGGCATCCCCGTGGACTCCTTGAACGCGCGATGAAAGTGCGACACCGACAGGCCGGTCAGGCGCGCGAGCTCAAGAGGATCCACCTTCTCCGACACGTGGCTTTCCAGATAGTCCGTCACCGCCTTGATCTGCCGCGCGCTCAGGCCGCCGCGATGGTGCGCCGGCGGGTCCCGAGTATCCATGCCCTTGAGCAAGGACAGCAGGCTGATCGAGAGGCTGTCTCCCAGCAACGGATCGCTCGGCCCGTCCAGGCGACACTCGGCCTCGAACAGGCGGGCCAGGGCGAGGAGGCGCGGCTCGAAGAACGCCAGCCGCGGCGATTGCGGCAGATCGGCCTTGAACCGATCGCCGACCAGCGCCGCCAGGTCGGTCTCGCTGAATTGGAGGCTGACGTAGCGGACGTAGCGGAGCTTTTCCGCATAGGTCCAGAACGGCGCCTCGGCGGGCACGAAATAGACGCGATGCGGGGCGTCGGGGCGGGCCGCGGCGGTCTTGCGGCCCGTACGCGCATGGATCCGACCGCCCACCTCCTCGAGGATCACCATCAGCCGGCAATAGGCGGCGGCGCGGTCGACTTCGAAGGCGCCGGTGAAGGCCATTTCCTTGACTACGGCGGACAGGCCGCTCCAGGTCTTCTGCCGGACGCTGGTGATGGCGCCGCCGGGATTGTCAGCGAGGAAGGCCGTGCGCCAGTCGCCGCGGGCGCGGTTATCGGGTCCGGATTGCAAAGGCGCCATGGGACGGCTCCCGGATACATCCAGGGTCATATTCAACCCGGCGCCCAAGTCCTGCAACCGATCGCAAGGATGAACAGGACGCCGCGGTCCTCTGAGGCGTATTGGGCGCATTCCACAGGTCGGCTCCGTCCGGTCCCTCCCCCGCAAAGGCCTCCAGAATGGCGTCGCCGCTGAGCGTGAATCTCCCCGAGACTCTCAGGACGGTCCGCACGCGGCCGCTGTTCGTGATGCGGCTGGAGGTCGTGGGGCCGCGGGTCATCGGCCAGACACCCAATGGCCTGCGCCGGGTCGGGGTTGTCACCGGCGGCGCCTTCGAGGGCGAGCGGTTGTCCGGCAGCGTGCTCGACGGCGGGGCCGACTGGCAGACCGTACGTCCCGACGGCGCCACCACGCTCGACGTGCGGTTGATGCTGAAGACCTCCGACGACGCCCTCATCGGCGTCAACTACCGGGGTCTCCGGCACGGACCGGCCGACGTCATCGCCGGAATCGAGAAGGGAGAGGTCGTGGACCCGGCCAGCTACTACTTCCGGATCAACCCGATGTTCGAGACCGCCGCGCCGGCCTACGACTGGCTGAACCGTGTCCTTGCGGTCGGCATCGGCCATCGGCTGGCGGACGGTCCGGTCTACAGCGTCTTCGAAGTTCTATGATCGCGCCCGCATCCGGGTCGACTGCCGCTACGCCGGGAAGCTGTCGCCGAACATCGGCAGGCCGCTGACGGAGTCCTCGCGGGTGACCTCGTCCTCGATCACGTCCCAATGCTCGGCCAGGCGACCCCCCTCAACCCGGACGATGTCGACCACCACCCAGGCCTTGGGCGCGCCGTGCCCTGAGAAGCGGCCGTGCAGCATCAAGAGGTTCCCCTCCGCCAGGATCTTGCTGTTCTCGTATTTCATCGTGGGGGGCGAGTTCTTCACCAGGTTGAACAGGCCCTCGCGCCCGGGGGGGATGTGGGCGCTGTGCTGGATGTAGTCCGGTGACCAGAACCGCTCGGCGGCGGCCAGGTCCTTCCTGTTGAACAGGGTCTCGAAGGCCTCAAGCACCAGGGCCTTGTTCTGCTCTTCGACGGGTCGGGTCATGGAAGCTCTCCGGGGCCGCATCACATCACGGCCGTCACCGGCGCAGTGTCGCCGCTTGGCCGCAATGCGGCTTGGAGGATTTCGCCGGAATCTGGAGCCTCGGCTACCCGAGGGCGCTGGCGAACGTGAGCAAATCGTTCAACGGACCACGAGGAGCGCCAAGCTGGGAGGCAGGCCCGGGCTCAAGTTGCAGGCTCCGCAACAGAACGAGGGCCCCATGACCCAGACGCTGCATCTCGCGCCGCTCGCCGCCAGCCTGGCGGTGCTTGCCGCAGCCATCATGCCCGCGGCCGCACGGGCCGCGGAGCGTCCGGCGATTGTGCTGGTCCACGGGGCCTGGGCCGACGGTTCGAGCTGGAGCAAGGTCATTCCGCTCCTCAAGGCCAAGGGACTCAAGGTGGTGGCGGTCCAGCTTCCGTTGAGCTCGCTGGCCGAGGACGCCGCCGCGACCGGGCGGGCGATCGCCCAGCAGGGCGGCCCGGTGATCCTGGTCGGCCATTCCTGGGGCGGCGAGGTGATCACCCAGGCCGGCGGCGATGCGAAGGTGGCGGGCCTAGTCTATGTCGCGGGCTGGGCCCCCGACACCGGCCAGTCGCTCCTCCAGGCCGGTGCCGGCTATCCCGCCAGCCCTGGGGCGCCGACCGTGGTCCCCGACGCAGCCGGCTGGCTGTCGATCCCCGCCGAAAGCTTCGTCGTCAACTTTGCCCAGGACCTGCCCAAGGCCGAGGCGGCCCTGCTCGCGGCGACCCAGGGACCGGTGAAAGGAAGCGCGTTCGGAGAGCCGGTCACGGTCGTGGCCTGGAAGGCCAAGCCGACCTGGTACGTGGTCGCCGGCCAGGACCGCATGATCGACCCGGGCCTCGAGGCCATGTTCGCCAAGCGGATGAAGGCCAAGACCATCCTCCTGCCGAGCAGCCACGTGGCGATGCTGTCCCATCCCGTCGAAGTCGCGAATTTGATCATCGAGGCGGCGGACAGCGCCAACAAATAGACACCCGCTCGGCGGAGCCTGACCGCCTGGAGGGGCGCGCCGCCGCACACGAAGGACCTGCGCCATGACCGATCTCTCCGGCAAGACCGCCCTCGTCACCGGCGCCTCGCGGGGCATCGGCCGCGCCACCGCGCTCGCTCTCGCCAAGGCCGGCGCGCGGGTGATCGTGCACTACAGCCGCGGCGTGCAGGAGGCCGAGGCCCTGGTCGCGGAAATCCGGGCTTCGGGCGGAGCGGCGGACGCCGTCGCGGCCGATCTGTCGGCGCCGGATGGCGCGCACAAACTCGCCCAGGCTGTCCGCGGCCTTGTGGGCGAGCGCCTCGACATCCTCGTGGCCAACGCCGGGGTCGCCAACACCGCGACCCTGGAGGACACCACGGTGGAGGCCTTCGACAACCTCTTCGCCGTCAACGTCCGCGCGCCGTTCTTCCTCGTCCAGCAACTGCTCCCGATCCTCGACGACGGCAGCAGTGTCGTGCTGTCTTCCTCCCTGGCCGCGCATGCCTCGGTCGGAACCTTGGCGGCCTACGCCGCGACCAAGGGCGCGATCGACACCCTGGTGAAGCACTTCGCCGCCGCGCTCGGCGAGCGCGGCATTCGCGTCAACGCCGTCGCGCCGGGTGTCGTCGACACCGAAATGTCGGGCTTCGCGAGGACCGACGCAGGCCGCGACTACACGCTGTCGCTGCAGGCCCTGAAGCGGGTGGCCCAGCCGGAAGACATCGCCGGTGTCGTGGCCTTCCTCGCCTCCGACGCCGCCCGCTGGGTCAATGGTGACACCGTCCGGGTCGACGGCGGCTCGAAGCTCTAGTGTCCCGATTCCGAAGTTCGCAAGCGCTTGCGGGTGACTTTGGCGAACTTCGGAATCGATGAGGACACTAGCAAGTGTAGGTTTTCTAGTGTGCTTCTTGGATTTGAAGTTCGCTCGGCGCGTGGCGCGGGAATGAGGCGAACTTCAAATCCAGCACACTAGCTGGCCCCTACTCCGCGGCGATCAGGACCGCGCGGGCCTTTTCGGCGAAGTTGATCGCCTGGAGGTACTTGATGCCTTCTTCGGCGATGTCGTCGCCGACCATCTTGTCGCCTTCGCTCTTCAGCTCGTCGATGTCGACGTAGGTGGCGTAGAAGGCCTTGGTGCGCTCGGTGATGATGCCGGCGTTGACCAGGGTCTTCACCAGCACGCGGAAGATGTTGGTCTGCTCTTTCATGTCCTCGCGGCGGGTCTCGTCGTTCACGATCTCCGCCATCTCGGCGATCACCTTGTCGGGGTCGAGGCCGAACTCCTCGTAGAGGCCGACGTTCTGGGTCGGCGCCACCAGGTTGAACAGCAGCGTCTGGAAGCAGTGCGCCGCCCACATCTCGATGATCTCGTGCTCGGCCTCCGTCAGGTGCGGGATGGTGCGGTCGGCCCAGATCTTCCCGAACTTGTGGTGGAAGGCCTCGTCGGTCATGACCAGCTGCGTCAGCTTCTTGGCCAGCGGGTCGTTGGTCTCGTTGAAGACGGTGGCGAAGGCGCCCATGGCCAGGCCCTCCACCAGCATCTGCATGCCGATGATCTTCTTGTAGACCTCCGGCGCGTGGATGATCTCGACCAGCAGGTCCTTCAGGATCGGGCCGCATTCCACCGGCCGGCCCCAGCGGGCCTTGATGTACTTGGCGAAGGCGGTGACGTGGCGGGCCTCTTCGCGGGTCTGGTTGGCGGCGTATTCCTGCGCGCCCTGGTCCTTCAGCACATGGCAGAGGCTGGCCGACAGGTTCAGCGCGCCCTGCTCGCCGTGCAGGATCGAGGAGAAGGTGCGCAGCGTCTGGGCGTTGGCGAAGCGGATGCGGTCCTTCGGATCGGTGAGGATGCCGTTCACATAGTCGGTATGCAGCGCCCCGATCATCTTCTCCGGCAGGATCATGGTGTTTTCCATGTCGAAGGGCTCGGAGAAGTCGATGTACTTGGGATCGAGCGGATCCCAGAAATGGTCGTGGGTGGCCGAGATGATCTTGTCGAAGGCCGTCGAGCGCGCCCCGTAGCGGTCCAGCTCCAGCATGGACTCGAAGTCGTCCGGCGCCACGGCGTCGTAGATCAGGTCCTTGGTGATGTTGCCGTCGGCGGCCATGGGTTCGCTCCTGCCTGCAATGGTGGCGAAACCCAACCATCTAAACAGTGATCAGTCAACAAAGATGACGGGGGCGTCACCTTAGCCCGCGCTCGCCTCGATGGCGTCGATGTCGGCGTCGGAGAGGCCGAAGTGGTGGCCGATCTCGTGGACCAGGACGTGGCTCACCAGCTCCTCGAGCGTCACCTCGCCGCGTTCAGCCCATTCGTCGAGGATCGGGCGGCGGTAGAGGAAGATCATCGAGGGTTGCGGCGCCGGGCCGAAGCCGGACCGCCGGCCGATGTCGACGCCCTGGTAGAGGCCGGTCAGGCCGAAGGAGTCCTCGATCCCCAGCTCGTCGAGCACCTCGTCGGAGGGGAAGTCGTCGACCCGGAAGATCACGTCGCCGGTGAGCTTGCGGAAGCTTTCCGGCAGCGCCTGGAACGCGGCCTCGGCGAGCGCCGCCAGGTCGTCCAGCGACGGCGCCTTGCCGACCTTCAGAACCTCACTCATCGGGCATGACGATGTGCGGCGCGTCCGGCGGGCGCACCTCAAAGAGGCCGATGTCCAGCGGCTGCTGCGGCTCGATGGGGCGAAGCGGCTGGCGGGCGATGGCGCGCAGGGTCTCCGGATCGAGCGGCTGTCCGGCCCGGCGGACCTTGCGGGCCTGCGGCGCCTCGATGGGCCGCTCCGCCGTTCCGATCCGCCAATAGGACACCATCAGCCGCCAGGCCGTGCGCGGCGGGGCGGCCGTCGGCGCGGGCCAGCGCCGTCCGTCCTCGAACGTCGGGTCGACATGGGCCGACCGCTGACCGGGCAGGATCTGCTCGGCCAGCCGGCGCCACGGCTCGTCGAGCAGGCCGCCATAGGCGTCCACCGCCGCCTCACGGGTCGCGAAGGCCGGGCCGGTGGGATCGGTGGTGAAGACCACAGCCTCGCCCGCCGCCGCCAGCGCCTCGCGCTCGCGGGCCGCGCGGCCGAGCGGGGCGGCGAGCGCCTGCTCCGCATTGGCCGCCACGGGATAAAGGATCGCGGTCATGCTTTCCGGGACTTGGGCTGCGATCATGCGCCAACTTAGCCTAGCATCGAAAACGCGGCGCGGATGCGGCGAGGTCCCGCCGGGCCTAGTCTGCCAGACAGGTGATTCGCCGGAGCGTGGCCCAGGACGAGGATGAGCGCCCCCCAACTGATCCTGGCAGCGGCGGCGGGCGCGGTTTCCCTGGCGATCTGCGCCGTGCTCTGGGCGCTGGCCCAACGGCGGCAGGCGCAGGCGCGAGTCGAGGCGATCGCCGCCCGCCTGGCCGCCGTCGAAGGCCGCGCGGAAGCCGCCCAGGCCTCGGCCGAGGCCTTTGATTCAGCCCTGCTGGCGGTGGAGGATGGCCGCGCCCTGCTGGCGTCCGGCGAGGAGTCGCTGGCGGTCTGCGCCGAGGCCCTGGGGCTCGCCGACGCCGACCCGCAGGCCATCGTCAACGCCCTGATGCGCGCCGATCCCGACCATGCGCGGCGCCTGCGCGCGCTTTTTGAGCGGGGAGAAGCCTGCGCGTTCGAGGTCCAGGGCGACGGCGGGCTGGTGGCCGTGGAGGGCCGGGCGGCCGGCGCGCTCGCCTGGCTTCGGCTGTCGGCGGCGGTCGGCGAGGACCCGGGGCTGCCCACCGCGCCGCGCTTTGCGGCCCTCCTGAACGCGCGCGCGACGCCCGCCTGGATCGCCTCGGCCGACGGCTCGCCGGTATGGGTCAACGCCGCCTGGCTGAAGGCCGTTGACGCCGTCAGCCTCGACGAGGCCGCGGCGCGGGGCGCCGCCTTCGACCGGACCGCGGACGCGCTCGCCGCCGAGGCCGCCAACCTCGGCCAGCGACGCGACCAGGTCCGCTGGGCGACTGTCGCCGGCAAGCGGCGGGCCTTCCACATCACCGCCCAGCCGCTGGAGGGCGGCGGCGTCGGCGTCTGGACGGAAGACGTCAGCGAGCAGGAGGAGCTGCGCGACCTCCTGAAACGCAACGTCGAGGCGCACGACGAAACGCTGAACCACATCGCCGACGCCGTCGCCGTCTTCAGCCAGACCAAGAAGCTGATCTTCCATAACACCGCCTTCGCCGAGCTCTGGGGCCTGGAGCCCGCTTGGCTCGCCGAGCAGCCCAGCCATTCCGAGCTGCTGGACCGCCTGCGCCAGCGCCGCCGCCTGCCGGAGACCGCCGACTACGCCAAGTGGAAGGCCGGCGAACTCGACCGCTACGAACAGCTGGCGGCCGGCCCCGACGACATGTGGAGCGTGCCCGACGGCCGGACGCTGAAGGTGGTGCGCCAGCCGCACCCGATGGGCGGCCTGCTGCTGCTGTTCAGCGACATCACCGACGAGCTGAAGCTGAAGACCCAGTACAACGCCCTGATCCAGGTGCAGCAGGCGACGCTCGACAAGCTGTCGGATGCGGTCGTGGTGTTCGGCTCCGACGGGCGGCTTCGGCTGCATAACGAAGCCTTCGCCAGATTCTGGAACGTCACGCCCGCGCAGATCGAGGCCGCCGGCGACTTCGAGGGCGTCGTCGACCTCTGCATCCCAAAGCTCCACGACATGGGCTTCTGGCGCGAGCTGAAGGGCCGCGTCGCCGACCCCGATCCGCAGGCCCGCGCGCCCACCACCGGCGAGGTGAAGACCTCCGACAGCCGGATCGTGGTCTACCAGTCGCGACCCCTGCCCGACGGGGCGACCCTGATCGCCTTCACCGACGTCACCGACGCCCGCAAGCTGGAGGGCGCGCTCGCCGCCAAGGAACAGGCGCTGGCCGACGCCGAGCGGCTGAAGCGCGACTTCGTGGGCAACGTCTCCTATGAGCTGCGCACCCCACTCACCACCATCATCGGCTATTCCGAGCTGCTGGAGCGGTCCGGCGAGGGCCTGTCCGACCGCGGGCGGGGCTACGCCGCGGCGGTGAAGTCGGCGGCGACCCAGCTGGCGCGGTCCATCGACGACGTCCTCGACATGGCCCAGATCGACGCCGAGGAGATGGCGCTCGACCTGGAGGACGTCCGCGTCGCCGATCTGCTGAACGCCCAGGCTGAGCGCTGGGCGCCCGAGGCCGAGGCCGCGAGCGTCAAGATCGTGGTCGAATACCCGGAAGACCTGGGCTTGATCCGCGGCGACGCCCGGCGTCTGGGCCAGATCATCGAGCACCTGGTGGAGAACGCGATCGGCCAGACGCCGGCTGACGGAACCGTGACCATCGCGGCCAGGAAGGCGCTGGGCGAGATCCAGCTGCAGGTCTCCGACACCGGCCGCGGCATCCCCTTCCATGTCCAGGCGCACATCTTCGACCGCTTCATCGGCCGCGAGCGCGGCGGGCCGGGCCTGGGCCTGGCGCTGGTCAAGGCGCTGACCGAACTGCACGGCGGCTGGGTGGCGCTGGAGAGCGAGCCCGGCGCCGGCGCCACCTTCACCTGCCACCTGCCCGAAGAGGCCCAGGCCGCCGCGGCCCAGCCCGAGCTGGGGCTGCGGGTTTAGCCCCCGCCGGCGCTGGGGGCGGGCAAACCTTTTCCAAACCTTAAGGATTCCTTGAGCTCGGCTTTAGGACTCCCGGCGCCCGGGACCGGCACCTTGCCGGCGAGGGCGACCGATCGAGGGCCCTCCATGTAACCTGAAGGGGGTCCCTGTCATGAACTCAGTCGCAATCTCCGCGAGCCGGTCCAACATCTCCCGTGGGCGCGCGCGCCTGGCGGCCGCGGCCGCAGCCATCGCGCTCGGCCTCCCGGGCCTGGCGGAGGCCACCACCTATTTCACCGGCACGGCCTCGGCGGGCAGCACGTTCTCGCTCAACGACCAGCTCTTCAACGGCTTCTCGTTCAACTACTACGGCGTGGTGTTCAGGGGCGGGTGCTCCAGCTGCATCACCGCCACCGCCGCCGACGGCTCAGCCCTGGGCACGTTCAACTTCGCGATCGGCGGCTCGCCCTGGAGCTATCTGCAAGATCCGCTGATCTATCCGCAGACCACCACGCAAGGGGTCGCCCCGGGCGGCTCCTACGAGCACTTCGAGGGCTACGGCAACGTCGACATCCTGGCCGCCCCGTACGGCGTCGGACCCAGCCTGCTCGGCGGCGGCGGCAACTTCGACGCCTTCAGCATCTACGCCACGCCAGGGTCGAGCACGGCGACCATTGAGTTCGACCTCGACCAGTACGCCACCTCCGGCCTGATCACCCTGCCGTCGGTCCCGCTCTACCTGCAGATCACCGCCTCCACCGCGAGCCCGGTCACGCTGACCAACCTAACGCCGGACCGCGCGGTCCCGGTCTACAGCTTCACCACGCCAATGGTGTTCGACTTCACGGTGGCGCTGTCGGACACGCGCTTCTCACCCTCGGGCGGCGGCAGCCTGCCAGGCGGTGATGGCGGCGGTGGCGGCATACCGGAGCCGGCGACCTGGACGATGCTGCTGGCCGGCTTCGCCGCAACCGGGGCGGCCCTGCGCCGACGCCGGCGCAGCCCGTCCGGCGCGCTCGCCTGATCCCATTCCGTCACCCCGCGGCAGCGCCCTGGCTCAGCCGGTGCTGACCGACCCGGACCATTCCGGCCCCCGCGCTCATCACCGCCGAGCGGACAACCTCCGGCGGCCTAAGCTGAGCTGCATTCACTGAATAGGCCTAGGAGGGCGGCCGCGCGTCCCGCCGGACGATCCCAAAAACGCTTGCACTTGATCTGGTGTTATAGTTAGGTATAACACCAATGCGGCGATAGGACGAAGACGCTGGCGCCGGGCGATGCGGTCGAGGCGGCCATGCCGATAGGGCGTGCGTTTCGGGACGGAACATGGACCCAGAGTGGAACGACAGTCAGCCGATCTACCGACAGATTCGGGACCGGGTCGTCGCCATGATCCTCGACGGCCTGCTCGCGGAAGGCGATCCGCTGCCGTCGGTCCGCACGGTCGCGACGGAGTCGCGGGTCAATCCGCTGACGGTCCTCAAGGCCTACCAACAGCTCGAGGGCGAACAGCTTGTCGAGAAGAAGCGGGGCCGCGGCATGTTCATCAACGAGGGAGCGCGGGACCTGCTGCTGCGGGGCGAGCGCCAGAAGTTCCTCAGCGAACAATGGCCGGAAATCCATGCGACCATCCAGCGGCTCGGCCTGACGCCCGAGGACCTGATGCGACCCAACGGTCGCCCGTCGAAGACCCGTGGGGGGAGTTGAACGCATGTCGTGCATAGAAGCCCATCGGCTGCGGAAGGCCTACGGCGCGACGGTCGCGCTGGATGGCGTCGACCTGCGGGTCGAAGAGGGCCGCATCCTCGGCCTCATCGGGCCGAACGGGGCCGGCAAGAGCACGGCCCTGAACGCGATCCTCGGCCTCACCAAGGTCGAGGGCGAACTCAAGGTCCTGGGGCGCGATCCCTGGGCCGAGCGGGACCAACTCATGCGCGACGTCTGCTTCATCGCCGACGTGGCCGTGCTGCCGCGCTGGATGCGTGTCCGCCAGGCGCTCGACTACGTCGCCGGCGTGCATCCGCGCTTCGATCGCGCCAAGGCGGAAGGCTTCCTGGCCAGGACGACGATCAAGCACGCCAGCAAGGTCCGCGAATTGTCGAAGGGCATGGTCGCCCAACTGCATCTCGCCCTGATCATGGCGATCGACGCAAGGCTGCTGGTGCTGGACGAGCCGACGCTGGGCCTGGACCTGCTCTATCGCAAGCAGTTCTACGATTCCCTGCTGAACGACTACTTCGACGGCGACCGAACCATCGTCGTGTCGACCCATCAGGTGGACGAGATCGAGCACATCCTCACCGACGTGGTGTTCCTCGACCGTGGCCGCGTCGTGCTCGACAGCAGTATGGAGGACCTCCAGTCCCGCTATCTGGAAGTGATCGTGGGGCCTGAGAATCTCGCCGCGGCGCGGGCGCTCAATCCCATCCACGAGCGCGGGCTGTTCGGCCGCAGCATCCTCATCTTCGACCGGGTCGGCCGCGACAGCCTGGCCGCGCTCGGCGAGGTGCGCACGCCCGGCCTCGCGGACCTGTTCGTCGCCCTGATGGGCGCCCCGCACGCCAAGGCGCAGGGGGTGGCCGCATGAGCAACCCATCGAACGCCATGTCCGAGACGCCCTTCGCACCCGACGCCGCCGCGGCCGCCGCCCTGTCGGCGACCCGGCCCTTCTACTGGTCGGTGCGCCGCGAGCTGTGGGAGAACCGCTCGGTCTACCTCGCGCCGCTGGCCGTCGCCGGGGTCGTGCTGGTGGGCTTCCTGTTCAGCACGATCGGCATGCCGCAGCGCAGGCTTGCGACCCTCAAGCTGCCGCTGGCCAGGCAGGCGGCGGTGATCGCCGAGCCTTACGACTTCGCCGCCGGCGCGATCATCATGACCATGGTCATCGTCGCCATCTTCTATTCGCTCAACGCCCTGCACGCCGAGCGCCGTGACCGCAGCATCCTGTTCTGGAAGTCGCTGCCGGTGTCGGACGCCACCACCGTGCTCTCCAAGGCCTTCGTACCGCTCGCGGTCGTGCCTGCGGTGGCGTTCGTGATCGCCACCGCAACGCAGCTCGTCATCCTGCTGGCGAGCGTCGTCATCCTCTTGTCGAACGGCGTGCCGGCGACCGCCCCGGGCGGTCCCGACCTGGCGGCGCAGTGGGTGATGGAGCTCTACGGCCTGGTCGCGCTCACCCTGTGGTCCGCGCCGCTCTGCGGCTGGCTGCTGCTGGTCTCCGCCTGGGCTCGGCGCACGCCCTTCCTGTGGGCCTTCCTACCCCCGCTCGCGCTCTGCCTGTTCGAGTTCCTGGCCTTCCACACGCACAAACTCTGGTCGGCGCTGCAGTATCGGCTCGTGGGCGGCCTCGGCGAAGCCTTCACCGTCGGCGGCCAGGCCAAGGTCGTGATCTCCCATCCGTCGCAGCTCGAGCCGCTGCGGTTCCTCAGTCTGCCTGGGCTGTGGGCCGGCCTGGTCATCGCCGCCGCCTGCCTCGCCGCCTGCGTCTGGTTGCGCCGCCGCAACGACCCGATCTGAACCCGCCTCATCCGGAGGAGCCCCCATGACCGTCGCTGTCCTGACCCCGTGGCCAACCGCCGCCGCCCCGCGTCCGACGGGAGATTCTGTGGCATCAATGGCGGCGGGCGGAATGGAACCGTTGGAGGACGTCGTCGCCATGGCTGAGCCCACGGTCGGGGCAGGATACGCGCGGGGATTGCTCGAGTTCGCCGCCTCGAAGGGGGCGAGCCGGGCGGCGCTGTTCGACCGGTCGGGGATTCAGCCGGCCACTCTGCAGGACCAGGACGCCCGCATCCCCTTCCGCAAGTATGTGGCGCTGATGCAGGCGGCCAAGGCGCTGACCGGCGACAGCGCGCTGGCGCTCCATTACGGCGAGGCGGTCGACATCGCCGAGGTCTCGATCATCGGGCTCATCGGCCAGGCCTCCGAGACGATGACGGAGGCCTTCGCCCAGCTGAACCGCTACGTGCGCCTGATCGTCGAGACCGACAACGAAGGCGCCGGCGACCGCTTCAGGATCGTGGTCGACCGGGGCGGGCTCTGGATGCTCGACAACCGCAAGAACCCCGGCGACTTCCCCGAGCTCACCGAATCCGCCTTCGCCCAGCTGGTCTGCGGGCCGCGCCGGTTCGACGAGACGCCGTTCGTGAAGGCGGTCCATGTCACCCACGCCGCGCCGCCGCACATCACAGAATACGAGCGGATATTCCGTGCTCCGGTCGTCTTCGGCAGCGACCGGAACGGCTTCCTGATCGACCAGACCTGGGCGAGCCACAGGGTCGCGCGGCTGCCGCGCTACGCCTTCGGCGTCCTGACCGAGCATGCGGACGAGCTCTTGAAGAGCCTGGAAGGCTCCAAGTCCGTCAGGGGCCGCGTCGAGAGCCTGCTGATGCCCATCCTGCACACCGGCAATGCGAGCATGGACGTGGTCGCCGCCAAGCTGGGCGTCAGCCGCCAGACCCTGTTCCGCAAGCTGAAGACCGAAGGCGTGACCTTCGAGCGGGTGCTGAACGAGCTGCGCCACCGGATGGCCGCCGACTACCTGGGCGCCCGGAAGGTCTCGGTGAACGAGACGGCCTATCTGGTGGGGTTCTCCGAGCCCGCCGCCTTCTCGCGCGCCTTCAAGCGCTGGACCGGATCGAGCCCGCGCGCGATGCGCGCCGCCGGCGCCGGCCGTGAAACCTGAGGTCAGGTTTTTGATGCCCGGCGTCATGGCCTGAGCCGCCGCCGCAGATAGCCTGTCGAGACGGCCAAGGAGGCTGGCTCACATGATCGTTCACATCAGCCCGGACGCCCCGCTCCTGATCCGCGCCGCGGCGGGGACGGCGCTGGCGCTGCACATCGGCGGCGCCAGCCTTGGCATGGCCTCCGGCGCCGTCGCGCTGTTCGCCCCCAAGGGCGAGCGCCTGCATCGGGTGGCCGGCAATGTGTTCTTCGTCTCCATGCTGACCATGTCCGGGATCGCCGCGATCGTGGCGCCGCTTTTCCCGGACAGGATCTCGGCCGTCATGGGGCTGCTCACCTTCTATTTGACCGCCACCGCCTGGGCGGTGGTGCGGCGCCCGCCGGGGCGTGTCGGAGGCTTCGAGGCCGGCGCCTGCCTGGCCGCGCTGGGCATGGCCGCCGCCTTCCTCGCGCTCGCCGTGATCGGCGGCCGGATGCCCGGCGGCATTCTCGACGACGAGCCCTCCCAGCTGGGCTACGTCTTCGCCATCGTCGCCGCGATCGCCGCCGCTTCGGACTTCCGCATGATCCGGCGCGGTGGCCTGACCGGCGCCCCGCGCATCGCGCGGCATCTGTGGCGCATGTGCCTGGCGCTGTTCATCGCCTGGGGCTCCTTCGCCGGCCAACCGCGAGCCCAGCCGGACGCCCTGCGCGGCTCGCCCTATCTCTTCCTGCCGGCGCTCGCCGTCCTCGCCCTGATGGTCTTCTGGCTGGTCCGCGTCCGGTTCACGGGTCGGCGCAGCCCGGCAGCGAGCGCCCTCACAGCCCACGAGGCCCTGACATGAAAACCCAGACTCCAGAAACCTGGCCGCGCCTGGCGGTCTGGCTCGCCGGCCTGCTGTCGGTGATCATCACGGCGGGGGCCGTCCTTGCCGCGAGCGGCGCCCACGCCGGCCCCTACCGCGCGCCGCGCACCAGCTTCGGAGCCCCGGACCTGCAGGGCCTGTGGACGAACACGTCCCTGACGTTCCTCCAGCGACCGCCGGTCTTCAAGGCCCTGGCGGCGACGGACGCCGAGGCCGCCATGATGGAGGGCCTCTTCAAGAAGATGGTGGGCGACCTGCTCGCGCCGTTCGTCGATCCGAAGCTGCCCGCCCCGCCGGTCGTCAAGGAGGCGCCGCAGTCCGACTACCTCGAGATGGACATGCACCTGGCGCGCATCAACGGTCAGATGCGCTCGTCCTGGATCGTCGATCCGGCCGACGGCAGGGTCCCCTTCACCGACGTCGGCAAGAAGGCCCGCGCCGCCGCCGTCAAGGAGGACTTCGATGGCCCCGAGGGGCGGCCGACCGAGGAGCGTTGCCTGCAGGCCATCGGCTCGCCGGAGGGGCCGCCGATGATGAACACCGGGTTCAACGCCAACTACCAGATCGTGGAAACGCCGGGCTACGTGGCCATCCACACCGAGATGAACCACGACGTGCGGATCATCCGGATGGGCGACCGCCGCCATCTGCCCGCCTCCGTGCGGCCCTGGATGGGCGACTCGGTCGGCTGGTGGGACGGCGACACCCTGGTGGTCGAGACCACCAACTTCCCGAAGGATTTCGGGGTCGGCAGCCTGGGCGGCGGCTTCACCTATTCGCCGCAGGGCAAGCTCACCGAGCGGTTCACCCGCACCGCCAAGGACCAGATCCTCTACCAATTCTCGGTCGACGATCCGGCCTACTTCAAGCAGCCCTGGCGCGCCGAGATGCCGATGCGGCCCGCCAAGGGCCCGATCTACGAGTACGCCTGCCACGAGGGCAACTATTCGCTCCCCAACGCGCTCTCCGGCGCCCGCGCCCAGGAACGCAACCCCGATCCCGCAGCGCCCCCCACCACGGGCCGGTGATCCGGGGGAAAGCTGCGCTGCCCGATCAGGCCGTTTGCTGAGCCCGGATGGCGGGCTCCGCCTCGCGAGCGGCCTGCATGTCCAGGGCCTCGTTGATGCCCGCGACCAGGGCTGTGGCGGTGACAGGTTTGGCGATGTGCAGATCGGCGCCGGCCGCCAGGGCCTCCAGGCGGTGGTGGGACATGGCGTTGGCGCTCAGCATCACGATCGGCGTGCGCGGAAGGTCGGATCGCTCCTGCTCGTATCGCCGGATGGCGCGGGTGGCGGCGAGGCCGTCCATGACCGGCATCTGCATGTCCATCAGCACCAGGTCGAAATCCGCTGTCCGCATGGCGTCCACCGCCTCGGCGCCGTTCTCCACGATGGTGAGCACTGCGCCGTAGGGCGCGAGGATCAGCTCGACCACCTTCTGGTTGGTGGGATGGTCCTCGGCCAACAGGATGCGCAAGGGCCCGTCCCGGTCGGCCACGTGCTCCCCGCTCGCCAGCGCCGCGTCCGGCCGCACGGTGGTCAGGCGGGCGTCATAGGCCTCCAGGGCCTGGTTGCGCGCCAGCGGGATCGTGACCCGGAACAGGCTGCCGCGCCCAACGGTCGATTGGGCGGCGATCTCGCCGCCCATCATCTCGACCAGGGCCTTGCAGATCGACAGGCCGAGGCCCGTGCCGCCAAAGCGGCGGGTGATGGTGGTGTCGGCCTGGCTGAACCGTTGGAAGAGCCTCGCCCCCGCCTCGGCGTCGAAACCCACTCCGGTGTCGCTGACCTCGAAGCTCACCCTGCACGGCTGGCCGGGCGCGCCGGAGTCCTCCACGTCGATCGCCAGGCGGACTTCGCCCGCGGCGGTGAATTTGACGGCGTTGGAGAGCAGGTTGCCCAACACCTGCTTGATGCGGGTGCCGTCGCCGTGGAATTCGCCCCGCGCCTGCGCGCCGAAGCTGGCCCGGAATGAGAGGTTTTTTTCCTGGGCGCGAACCTGGTGCAGGTCGATCAGGCTGCCGAGCTCGTCGCGCAGGTCGAACACCCGTTGCTCGATCTCCAATCGCCCCGCCTCGATCTTCGAGAGATCCAGGATGTCGGACACCAGCCGCTCCAGCGTCGCGCCCGAACTTTCGATCAGGGCCACCATCTCGCGCTGGGCCGGGGTCAGCTCGGTCCGGCTGAGCGCGTCGACCACCCCGATCACCCCGTTCAAGGGTGTGCGGATCTCGTGGCTCATGTTGGCCAGGAAGTCGCTCTTGGCCTGGTTGGCCGCCTCGGCCGCCTGCTTGGCGGCGCCCATCTCCGCCTCGAGGGCCAGTCGCTCGGTGACGTCGCGGGCGACGCCGAACACCATGTCGCCGACCCGCCGCGCCCGCCATTCCAGATGCCTGTAGTACCCGTCCCGATGCCGGTAGCGATTGACGAAGCCCATCACCTCGTCCTCGGCCCGCATGCGCTGCATGTGCCCGTGCGTCTCGCCGACGTCGTCCGGGTGGACCAGCGGCAGCATCGGTGTGCCTTCCAGGTCCTGGATCGAATAGCCCAGGACCTTTCGCCAGGCCTCGTTCACCTTGACGAAGTTGAAGTCCTTGTCGCGGATGCAGAGCATGTCCAGCGAGACTTCGAAGAAGGTGGTCAGGTTGCGGGCCGTGTCGTTCTCGACCTGGAGCGCCCTCGAGGCGCGGGCCTCGCTGCGCACCAGCTCGTCCTGCTCCCGCTGACGCACGATGGCGATGGCCGCCAGTTCGGCCGCCGATTCGATGACGGCGATGTCCTCGGCGCTGGGGGCGCGCACCTCGCGGTGGTAGATGCCGAACGTGCCCAGCACCTCGCCGCCGACCCCCCGGATCGGCTGGGACCAGCAGGCGCGTAGCCTGGCTGCGGCGGCCAGGTCCTTGAAATCCACCCACAAGGGATCGGCCTGGATGTCCTCCACGATCACGCGCTGATTGAGGAAGGCCGCTGTGCCGCAGGATCCGACGTTCGGCCCGATCGCCAGGCCCTCGATCGCCGCATTGTAGTCGTCGGGCAGGCTCGACCCGGCGCCGAGGGTCAGTCGCTGTCCGGATTCGTCCAGCAGGAGGATGCTGCACAAGGTGTCGGTAGCCTCGGCCTCGACGGACAGGGCGACGGCGTCCAGCACGACGGCCAGCTGGTTGCCGGCGGCCATGAGGGCCATGGTGCGGCGGAACGCCGAGTGGGCGGACGTCCGGCTCATGAACGCGAGCAACTCCAGGTCAATACTTGAGCTCCTGGGATATCAGCGCATCCTGGCGATCCCGTTAACGGTTCGTGGGGGGCGGTCGAGGCGCTGCGCTGAGGCGGCAGATGATCGGGCTTTGCCCTGGGGGAGGATCTGGAGGCGCCCCCACACCTGTTGACCTAACGTCGGTTTGTGGTGACAGCTTGAGCGGGGGCTGAACAGGGAGAAGCCGGATGAGCGTCTACCGGGTCACCGACGTCATTGGAACGAGCCCGACGAGCTGGGAAGAGGCCGCCAAGGAGGCGCTTGCCGCCACGGCGGGTTCGCTGCGGGACCTGCGGGTCGCGGAGGTGTCCAAGCTTGACATCACCTTGACGCCCGACGGAAAGATCGAGGCCTTCAGGGTCAAGCTCGCCGTCAGCTTCAAGTACGACAAAGCCTGAGGCCGCGCGCTCGCCGCTCGGGCCTGTCGACGTCTCGGAAAAGGACCCTCGCGATGACCCCGCTCCCCGACGTCGCCTACGTGTTCGCGGGCGCCGTCCTGGCGAACGCCACGCCGCACCTGGTCAGCGGCCTGATGGGGCGGCCGTTCCAGAGCCCGTTCGCCAAACCGCCGGGAGAGGGCTTGTCGTCCTCGACCGTCAACGTGCTGTGGGGGTTTGCCAACCTGGCCGTCGGCTATGGCCTGATCGCCTGGGTGGGCGCCTTCGATCCAAGGTCGCCGGAACATGCCGCCGCGGCAGGCCTGGGCGTGCTGCTCCTCGCGCTCTTCCTGGCGCGCCGGTTCGGGCGGATCAACGGCGGCAATTCGCCGGAGTGAGGCGAGCGCCTCCCTCGGCCTCTAGTGCTGGCTCTCCGGCATCCGCACCACCAGCCCGTCCAGCGCGTCGGTCACCTTGATCTGGCACGACAGCCGGCTGTTGGGCTCCACGTTCTCGGCGAAGTCGAGCATGGATTCCTCCATGGCCGAGGAGGTCCCGGTCTTGTCGCGCCAGGCTTCGTCCACATAGACGTGGCAGGTGGCGCAGGCGCAGGCGCCGCCGCAGTCGGCGTCGATGCCGGGCACGTTGTTCTTCACCGCGCCTTCCATGACCGTCAGCCCGTTCTTCACGTCGATGACGTGCTCGGTCCCGTCATGCTCGATGTAGGTGATCTTGGCCATAAACCCTCGGAACCCCTCGCCGACCTTAGGCGGCGACCTCTTTCATGGAAATGGATGGGTCCGCAAGCCTACCCTTGTCGACCGGCTTGCGTCCCAGGATCAGCTGCTTGCCCATCATGAATTCGGGCGGCGAGTTGATCGCCTCGACGGATTGCACCAGATCGCCCTGCAGGTGGAAGACCGCGAACTTGGCCGTGGTCGGGTCGCCGCGCAGCAGGATCCGGTCCACATCGAAGGCGTAGCCGGCGATCTGCAGCTTCAGGTCGTACTGGTCCGACCACTGCCAGGGGACCTCGCCGGCGGGCGCGGGGCGGCCGGCGATGGCCGACGCCGCCTGCTTGGCGCCCTCCAGCGCGTTGGGCACCGACTCCATGCGGAACATGCGGCCGTAGATCGGCATCGGCCGGTGGGCCACGTCGCCGATGGCGAAGATCGACGGGTCGGACGTGCGGGCGTCCAGGTCCACCACCACGCCGCGGGCGGTCTCCAGGCCGCAGTCGCGGGCGAGCTCGTCGTTGGGATGGGCCCCGACGCCCACCACCACCGCGTCGCAGGCGATGACGCGGCCCCCCGCCAGCCTGACGCCGGCGACGTGGCCGTCCCGACCCTCGAAGGCCTCGACGTTGGCGCCCAGCTCGAACACCACCCCGTGCTGCTCGTGGTAGGCCTTGAAGAAGGTCGAGAGCGCCTCGCAGGCGACGCGCGCCAGCAACCGCGTCTCGCGCTCCAGCACTACCACCTCGGCGCCCAGCGCCCGGCCGGAGGCGGCCACCTCCAGCCCGATGTAGCCGCCGCCCACCACCGCCAGCCGCTTGCCGGGACCGATCGTCGCCTTGAGCAGCTCGGCGTCGGCGGCGGTGCGCAGGAACATCACGCCCTCCAGCTCCGCGCCGGGGATCGGCAAGGCGATGGCGCGCGCGCCGGTGGCCAGGATCAGCGCGTCGTAGGAGACCGTCGCGCCGTCGGACAGCGTCACCGTCTTGGCGCCGCGGTTGATGGCCACAGCCCGCGTCGAGGCGCGGAAGTCGATGTCGTGCTCCGGGTAGAACGCCAGCGGCTTGAGGGTCAGGGCGTCGGCGTCCGCCTCGCCCTTCAGCCAGGCCTTGGAGAGCGGCGGCCGCTGGTAGGGCGGAATCGGCTCCTCGCCCACGAGCGTGATCGGGCCCGCATGGCCGTACTGCCGCAGCAGCGCCGCAGCCGTGCCCCCCGCATGCCCCGCGCCCAGGATCACCACATGCGCCCCTGAGGCAAGATTGGCCGGATCGCTCATCTGACCTCGATGCCCAAAAGTGACGCCGGCGTCAACTTATCGCCTCCCCCGTCGTCTTCGCGACGGGGGAGGCGCAGAAACCTACACAACCCTATCGACCAGCATCTTCTTCACCTCGGCGATGGCCTTGGCCGGGTTCAGCCCCTTCGGACACACCTGGGCGCAGTTCATGATGGTGTGGCAGCGGTAGAGCTTGAAGGGGTCCTCCAGCGCGTCCAGCCGCTCGCCGGTGGCCTCGTCGCGGCTGTCGACCAGCCAGCGGTAGGACTGCAGCAGCGTCGCCGGCCCCAGGTACTTGTCCTGGTTCCACCAGTAGCTCGGACACGAGGTCGTGCAGCAGGCGCACAGTATGCACTCGTAGAGGCCGTCGAGCTTCTCGCGGTCCTCCGGCGACTGGATCCACTCCTTCTGCGGCTCCGGCGTCTCGGTGTGCAGCCAGGGCTCGATGGAGGCGTACTGGGCGTAGAACATGGTCAGGTCGGGGACCAGGTCCTTCATCACCGGCATGTGCGGCAGGGGGCTGATCTGCACGTCCTTGCCGGGGACCTCCGCCCAGCCGTGCGTGCATGCGAGCGTGTTGCGCCCGCCGATGTTCATGGCGCAGGAGCCGCAGACCCCCTCGCGGCAGGACCGCCGGAAGGCGAGCGTCGCATCCATGGTGTTCTTGATGTGGATCAGCACGTCCAGCACCATCGGCCCGCAGGCCTCGACATCGACGTCGTAGGTGTCCCAGCGCGGGTTCTCGCCCCACTCGGGATCGTAGCGGTAGACCCGGAAGGTCTTGACCTTTTTCGCCCCCTCCGGCGCCGGGTGATGGCGGCCCTTCTGGAGGCGGGAGTTCTTCGGCAGGGCGAGTTCGACCATGGATGCGGTCCTTACGTGAAGCTTGGCTCGGCGGTCTTCCGCCCGAGGATGATGACGCCGTGGTGACCGTCGTGGTTGGTGGAGACCAGCCGGATCTCCTCGATCCCCGCGCGGTTCAGCAGGCGGACGATCTTCGACAGGTCGTAGTCGTACATCAGGATCTGGCCGAGCGGCAGGTTACGTGCCCAGCGCCGCTGGCGCTGCGCGCGGAACAGGCGGCGAAGCCCCTGCCCCCGCGGCCACTCGCGGTCCTTGTCGCGCCAGACGGTGAGCTGCAGGCTGACCACCCCGCCCATGGCGAGCCGGGCCAGCAGGTCCTCGATGATCGCCTCGCCGCGCTCTGGCGGGATGTGCTGGAAGACGATGAAGCTGTTGATCCAGTCGAACGGTCCGGCCGGAACCTGGTCGACATAGGTCGCCTTGCCGCCGCGCGCCCGGGCGAGCGCCAGCATGCCCGGCGAGATATCGACGCCGGTGACCTCGTCGGCGTAGGCCGTCATCGCCTCGGCGAGGCGCCCGACGCCGCAGCCGAAGTCCAGCGCGCGGCCGGACGGCAGGCGGCCGGTCAGCCTCTCCAGGTCCCTGGCGATCGGGTCGATGTGGAACGGGCCGGAGGCGTAGAACTGCTCGATCCGCTCGGGCGTCAGGTTCTCGCTCCGGAAGTCCGGGTGGCTGATCACGCCCCAATAGGGCTCGGTCACGCCCAGCTCGCGCCAGTCGGCGTCGGTGTCGCGCACCGCCAGGGCGTCGGCCTCAGCGCCAGGCATGCATCACCACCCGATTGTGCTTCCAGTAGAGCTCCGGCGCCCGCCAGTGCGGCTTGGTCGCCGGATGGCCGGTCATCTCGACCCGGCTGAACCCCAGGTCGCGGACCATGGCCTCCAGGCAGCGGCGGTTGGGCGCCCAGAAGTTGGTGGGGTCGTCGCCGAGGTCGGAGCCCTGGTAGTAGCGCATCGCCGGCCAGGGCAGGACGTCCAGCGCCGTCGCCGTCTCCACGACCAGCATCTCGCCCGTCACCGAGGCCGCATGGGCCAGGGCCTGCAGTGGGTCCTTCACGTGGTAGAGCACGCCCAGGAACAGCACCACGTCGTGGGTCCCGACGCTCTCCGGCGTGATCTGCGGCACGTCGATGTCCAGGCTTTCAACCTTGGAGGCCAGGCGCGCGTGGGCGTAGTCGAACCCGGCCTTGGTCCCCCAGCCCTCGCCCGACCAGCAGAAGTGGTCGGTGGCCAGCACCGCGGCGGCGCCCCGCCGCTCCGCCTCGAAGGCGAAGAAGCCGTCCCACGAGCCGACGTCGAGCACCCGCTTGCCGGCCACGCCGTGCTTGAAGACCACCTCGGCCTCGACGCCCAGCACCTGTGCCGACTTGACCCCCTGCGTGGTCTCGCCGCCGGGCAGGCTCAGCGAATGGAACCAACCGGTCGGCGGGGCTACCTCCGGGCGGGATTGGGCGCCGTCCATGATCGCCTCAATAAACCCGAGCCTTCGGCGGGATCGGTGCGATGTCGTTTGTCATCGTAAAGTCGTGGACCGGCCGATAGTCGATCTTCACCTTGCCGCTCGCGTCGTCGAACCAGGTCAGCGTGTGCTTCATCCAGGTCTTGTCGTTGCGATCGGGGAAGTCCTCCCGGGCGTGGGCGCCGCGGCTCTCGGTGCGGTTGACGGCCCCGGCCACGGTGACGACGGCCTGGCCGATCAGGCTGTCGAGCTCAAGCGTCTCCATCAGGTCGGTGTTCCAGATCATCCCGCGGTCGGAGACGGCCAGGTCGGCGCGCTTCTTCTGCACCGCGTCCAGGCGCTTGACACCGGAGACCAGGCTCGCGCCGGTGCGGAACACCGCGGCGTCCTCCTGCATCGCCTGCTGCATCTCCAGGCGCAGCGCTGCGGTCCAGGTCTTGCCGTTCGCGTTGCGCAACCGGTCGAAGCGGGCGAGGTGCCCATCGGTCATCCCCGGCTTCAGTTCCGGCTGGCTGTCTCCGGCCTTGATCGTGTCAGCTGCCCGCAGCGCCGCGGAGCGTCCGAACACCACCAGGTCGATCAGCGAGTTGGACCCCAGGCGGTTGGCGCCGTGCACGCTGACGCAGGCCGCCTCGCCCACCGCCATCAACCCCGGCACGACCTTGTCGGGGTCCTTGCCAAGCTTGGTGACTACCTCGGAATAGAAGTTCGTGGGAATACCGCCCATGTTGTAATGGACCGTTGGTAAGACTGGAATTGGCTCTTTAGTTACGTCTACGCCAGCGAATATTCTTGCACTCTCCGAGATACCTGGAAGACGCTCATGCAACACTTTCGGGTCCAAGTGATCAAGGTGCAGGTTGATGTGGTCCTTCTTGGGGCCGACCCCGCGGCCCTCGCGGATCTCGATGGTCATGGCGCGGCTGACCATGTCGCGGGGCGCCAGGTCCTTCACCGAGGGCGCATAGCGCTCCATGAACCGCTCGCCCTCGGAGTTGGTGAGGTAGCCGCCCTCGCCGCGCGCGCCCTCCGTGATCAGGCAGCCGGCGCCGTAGATCCCCGTGGGGTGGAACTGCACGAACTCCATGTCCTGCAAGGGCAGGCCGGCGCGCAGCACCATGCCGTTGCCGTCGCCGGTGCAGGTGTGAGCGGAGGTGCAGGAGAAGTAGGCCCGGCCATAGCCGCCGGTCGCCAGGATCACCAGCTGCGCCTGGAAGCGGTGCAGGGTCCCGTCGTCCAGCTTCCAGGCCGTGACGCCGCGGCAGACGCCTTCGTCCATGATCAGGTCCAGGGCGAAGAACTCGATGAAGAACTCGGTCTTCTTGGCCAGCGCCTGGCCGTACATGGTGTGCAGCATGGCGTGGCCGGTGCGGTCGGCCGCCGCGCAGGTGCGCTGGATCGGCGCCTCGCCGAAGTTGCGGGTCATGCCGCCGAAGGCGCGCTGGTAGATCTTGCCGTCCGGCGTCCGCGAGAACGGCACGCCCCAGTGCTCCAGCTCGTAGACCGCGGCCGGCGCGTTGCGGACCAGGTACTCGATGGCGTCCTGGTCGCCCAGCCAGTCCGACCCCTTGACGGTGTCGTACATGTGCCAGCGCCAGTCGTCCTCGCCCATGTTGCCGAGCGACGCGGAGATGCCGCCTTGGGCCGCCACGGTGTGCGAGCGGGTCGGGAAGACCTTGGAGACGCAGGCGGTCTTCAGCCCGGCCGCGGCGCAACCCAAGGCCGCGCGCAGGCCCGAGCCGCCGGCGCCAACCACCACGACGTCGTACTTGTGATCGATGAAATCGTAGGCCGGCATGGATCAGAAGGCTCCGCCGCTCAGCGCGACCTTGAGGACCGAGAAGATCGCCAGCGCGCCGAAGAGCCCGCAGACGAAGAGGTTGATGATCAAGAGGCCCGACTTGGTCAGGGCTTTGTGGATGTAGTCCTCCACCACCACCCGCAGGCCCGCTTTCATGTGCCAGAAGCTGATCGCCAGCGTCAGCACGGTCAGGGTCGCGTTCAGCGGGTTCTGGATCCAGTGGACCGCGAAGCCATAGTCGCCGGCGGCAAGCTGCAGGACGCCGTAGACCGCCCAGACGATCAGCGGCACGAGCGCGATCGAGCTGACCCGCTCGGAGATCCAGTGGCCGACGCCGTGCTTGGCTGAGCCCAGGCCGCGGGCGCGGCCGAGCGCGGTGCGATAGCTGACCATCAGAGCGCTCCCGTCATGCCGGCGATGCCCCAGACCGCCAGGGTCGCGGCAGCGGCGAAGGCCAGGACCACCACCGACGAGGCGTTGGCCGACTTCACGTCGAGGCCGTGACCGGTGTCCCAGACCAGGTGCCGCACGCCGTTGGCCAGGTGGTAGAACAGGCTGAGCGTCAGGCCGAACATCACCACCTTGCCCGGCAGCGAGCCCAGCAGACCCTTGAACTGCGCATAGCGCTCCGGCCCCTGGGCGAGCGCGACCGCCCAGGCCGCGGCGATCAAGGCGCCGACGTAGAGCACGATCCCCGTCACCCGGTGCAGGATCGAGGTCAGCATCGTGATGTGCCAACGCCAGAGCGGCGGCGAGATCAGTCCACCCGTCAGCAGGTGCGGCGAAATCGGTGGTTCGCGAGGGGTCCCCCTGTTGGGGCTCTGGGGGGCGTCCGTCATCTGGTCTTCGCCGCTCGATCCTGTCCTGGAGGCAGCCCCGCTTTTAAGCGCCGCGCGGGGGGTGTCAACGAAGGCCGACCCGATCCCCTCGGTGTGGAGCCAGGGCGGCGGTTCCTGCCCCATGGTCGCTCTGGCCATCGCCAGCGCCTCCTTCGGCGCAAGCGAAGTCTCCGGCCGGTTTGGCGCTGACACAATGCGGGATTGCTGTAGTCTTCCTTCGTGAAGGGCGAAGGATGCGGTTCGATCTGATCGACCTGAAGCTGTTCTGCGAGGTGGTGGACGCCGGCTCCATCACCGCGGGCGCGGAGCGGTGCGCGCTGGCGCTGGCCGCGGCCTCGACGCGGATTCGAGCCATGGAGCGGAGCCTCGGCGCGCCGCTTCTTACCCGCTCGCGCCTGGGCGTGGTCCCGACGCCGGCGGGCCTCACCCTCTTGAAGCACGCCCGCGGCATGCTCGACCAGGGCGCGCGGCTGCGCGAAGACCTGGGCGCCTATGCCGGCGGAGCGTCCGGCGAGGTGCGGCTCTTGGCCAACACCAATGCGCTCACCGAATTCCTGCCCGAGGCGCTCTCCTCCTTCCTGGCCGACCACCCGCACGTCAGCGTCGATCTCGAGGAGCGGCTTTCCGACGAGATCGTAGGCCTGGTGGCGGAGGGCGTAGCTGACATCGGCATCGTCGCCGGCACGGTGGATGTGGGCGCGCTCGCCACCTATCCGTTCCGCTCCGACCGGTTCGTCGTGGTCACCGCGGCGGAGCATCCGATGGCGAAGCGGCCGCGCGTACGCTTCGCGGAGGTGCTGGACTACGATTTCGTGGGCCTCGACCGCACGAGCTCCCTGCAACGCTTCCTGGCCGGCAAGGCCTCGCGCGAAGGCCGGCCGCTGCGCCTGCGGGTGCAGCTCCGCAGCTTCGACGCGGTCTGCCGGCTGGTCGAGTGCGGCGTTGGCGTGGGCGTCGTGCCCCAGACCACCGCGGCGCGGGCGGCCAAGACCATGGCGCTGGGGGTGGTCGAGCTGGCCGACGACTGGGCGGTGCGGGACCTGACCATCGTGGTGCGCGCGGCCGACGAGCTGCGGCCCTACGCTCGGGAGCTGGTGGAGAGCCTCAGAGCTTCGCCGGGCTCCTCCAGCCAATCCGCCGAGCGCATCTCCTCCAGCCGCGAGGCGGTGCGTTCGAACTCGAAGGCGCCGTCGCCGGCTGGGTAGAGCTCGGAAGGCTGGGCTTCGGCCAGCACGATCAGCCGGGCGTGGGCCTCGTAGAGGGCGTCGATCAGGATCACGAAGCGGCGGGCTTCCTCGCGGCGGTCAGCCGTGAGCTTCGGCACGTCCTCCAGGAAGACGGTGTGGAAGTGTGCGGCCAGGGCCACATAGTCGTTCGGTCCCAGGGCCACCGAGCAGAGGCTCGCGAAGGTCGCCCGCACCAGGCCGCCGGAGGCGTGCGGCAGGGTGATCTTGCGGCCCAGCACCTCGATCGTCGCGCCGGTCTCCTCCTCGGGCCCGAGGATGTCCCGCCACAGGGCCTCGAAGGATCGGAGGTTGTCCGGATCGGCGGGCGAGAACCAGGTGCCCGCCGCGCGCAAGCGGTCGAGGCGGTAGTCATGGCCGCCGGCCACCGCCACCACCTCCAGCCGCGCCTTGATGAGATCGATGAACGGCAGGAACAGCTGACGGTTGAGGCCGTCCTTGTAGAGGGCGTCCGGCTCGCGGTTGGAGGTGGCCACCAGGGTGACCCCGCGGGCGAACAGCGCCTCGAACAGCCGGCCGAGGATCATGGCGTCGGCGATATCGGTGACCTGGAACTCGTCGAAGCACAGCAGGCGCGCGCCGGCGGCCACGACATCGGCGACGGGTGGGATGGGATCGTCGGACCCCCAGGATCGGCCCAAGGCCGATCCGAAAAAGGGGTGCTGGCCGAAGCGGGCCTTGCGGGCAGCCGCGTCGCCGGCGCGCCAGGCGCCGATCAGCCGGTGTATCTCGCCCATGAAGACGTGGAAGTGGGTGCGCCGCTTGGCCTCCACGGGCACGGTCGCGAAGAACAGGTCCATCAGCATCGACTTGCCGCGGCCGACCGGTCCCCAGAGGTAGACGCCGCGCTCGGCCGCCGGCTTGCGGAAGAGGCCCTTCAGCCCGCCGTTTGCCGGCGCCGCGGCGAGGTCGGCCTCCAGGCGGAGCAGGGCGCGCAGGCCCGGGCCCTGCGCCGGATCGGCCCGGATCTCGCCGGCGGCGAGGCGGGCGTCGTAGGCGGATTGCAGCGCGGAGGCCATGCGCTCCGCCTAGCGGGCGCGGCGGCTCGGCGCAAGGAACGGCGGTGGCTGCGGCGGGTTGATCTAGATCCACACAAGGAGACGTCCCGATGGCCGATGAAGATCGCACCTTCGATCCTGCCAAGCCTCAGGCGGGCCGCGGCCGCCAGCAGAGGTTGGAAAAGGGCCAGAGCGAGCCGGACGTCCAGGTCGAGGCGGTCGGCAACGCACCGGCGCTCGAAGGCATCAGCGACAATCCCGAGGAGGACTGGGGCGAACCCGCCGACCCGGGCACGGCCTACTCCGCCAACCACACCCGCCGCGGCCAGAAGACCGACGCTGAACGCGGGCCCGGCCCCAAGACGCGGGCGGCGACCAAGGACGCGATCAGCCGACGGACCTGAAGCTCAGCTACCGCATCGTCGGGATCACGAACGCGGAGTCCTCGCTGAGGCCCTCGGGCCAGCGGGCGGTGACGGTCTTGATCTTGGTGTAGAAACGCACCCCCTCCATGCCGTGCTGGTTGGTGTCGCCGAACGCGCTGCGCTTCCAGCCGCCGAAGCTGTGGTAGGCGACCGGAACCGGGATCGGCACGTTGATCCCGACCATGCCGACGTTGACCTGCGCGGCGAATTCGCGCGCGGCGCGGCCGTTGCGGGTGAAGATGGCCACGCCGTTGCCGTACTGGTGCTGGCTGGGCAGCGCCACGGCTTCCTCGAAGGTCTCGGCGCGGACGATCTGCAGCACGGGGCCGAAGATCTCCTCCTGGTAGGTGCGCATGGCGGGCTTCACCTGGTCGAATAGCGAGGGGCCGATGAAGAAGCCGTCCTCGTAGCCCTGCAGCGAGAAGCCGCGGCCGTCGACGACCAGCTCGGCGCCTTCCTCGACGCCCAGCTGGATGTAGTCGGAGACCCGCCTACGGTGCGCGGCGGTGACCACGGGGCCGTATTGCGCGGCCGCATCGGTGGAGACGCCGACCTTCAGGGTCTCGATCTCGGCCAGCATCTTCTCGCGGAAGGCTTCGGCGGTCTTGGCGCCGACCGGCACCACGACGGGCAGGGCCATGCAGCGCTCGCCGGCCGAGCCGAAGGCCGCGCCACTGATGTCCTTCACCGCCTGGTCGAGGTCGGCGTCGGGCATGATGACGCCGTGGTTCTTGGCCCCGCCCATGGCCTGGACACGCTTCCCGAGCGCCGTACCCCTTGAGTAGACGTACTGGGCGATGTCGGAGCTTCCCACGAAGCTGACCGCCTTGATGTCCGGATGGTCGAGGATGGCGTCCACCGCCACCTTGTCGCCGTGGACCACGTTCAGCACGCCCTTGGGCGCGCCCGCCTCCATCATCAGCTCCGCCAGCCGGATGGGGACGCTGGGGTCCTTCTCCGAGGGCTTGAGGACGAAGCTGTTGCCGACCGCGATGGCCACCCCGAACATCCACATCGGGATCATCGCCGGGAAGTTGAACGGGGTGATGCCGGCCGCCACGCCCAGCGGCTGGCGCATGGAATAGACGTCGATCCCGGGGCCCGCACCCTCGGTGTACTCGCCCTTCAGCGCATGCGGGATGCCGCAGGCGAACTCGATCACTTCGAGGCCGCGCTGGATGTCGCCCTTGCTGTCGGCGATCACCTTGCCGTGCTCCGACGACAGCAGCTCGGCCAGTTCCTCCATGTTCGCTTCGATCAGGCGCTTGAAGTCGAACATGACGCG
>NZ_JAQGIZ010000032.1 GCF_028290885.1 Phenylobacterium sp. | reverse complement strand
GCCGACTGGAGCGCCGTCCGGCCGTCCGGGGGGACGCGCGGCGCCCGGCGGCAGGGCCCGCCGAAACTGGCCAAGGGGCCCGCCGCGCTGTGGCTGGGCGCGGGCCGGTCCGATCGGGCGCGAATAGTCGAACCCCCACTTCAGCGAGTTGGTGTCCTGGCTGGCGAAATTGACCGGGCGGTAGTCGACCTCGGTGAGCTCGCCCTCGGCGTCGCGGACGAAACGGTCGGGGAAGGCGGCCTCGACGTCGGCGCTGGCGGCGGGAAAGGTGGCGATCGGGTTCTTGACGTGGATCTGGTTGTAGTCGGCGCGGAAGATCAGCTGCTTGTCGGCGAACGGCTGCCAGGTCACCCGGATCGAGGTCCGGTCTCGGCCGTCGCGCACCAGGGCCGGGTTGCCGCCGGAGACCTGGACGACGTCCACCGTCTGGCCGGTGACGAAGTCGAAGATCCGCGAGCCCGGGGTCAGCAGCAGCGGGGCGCCGAGCTGCTGCTGGGTCGGCGCGGCCTCGTCGTGCAGGTGCGAGGCCAGGATGCTCAGGCCGGTGACCGGTGTCCAATGCACGCCGTAGCCGAAGGTGGTCAGGGTCCCGAAGTCGGAGGCCTGCTCCACGGCGGCGTGGGTGTTGACGTTGATGTCGCCCAGGAAGCCCAGCACCTTGGCCCGCCGGCTGGTCAGGGGCAGGTCGAAGCTCGCCTGGGCGTTGCCGCCGCTGCGGGAGAAGTCGGCCGACTGCACGGTCCCGAACCGCTGGGATTCGGAGGAGAAGGCGCTGCCGGACGCCCCGACCCGGAAACTGCTCCGCACCTGGCCGGCGGGAAGGCTGAACAGCGGTCCCGAGGCGATGAACTGGACGTTGCCGGTGTCGGACTTCGAGTGGCCGGTGTCCTGGGCGCGGAGCGCCAGCAGGTTCGCCGGGATGGGCCCGGTCGGATTGACCACGATCGACCCCGCCGCCAGCGCGGCCTGCAGGGCGGCGGCGTCGACGCCGACGTCGTTGGAGTTGCGGTTGTCGGCGTGGTCGTAGTTGCCGGTCAGGGCCAGGCGCCAGGTGGAGAGGTCACGGTTCAGGCTGACGCCCAGATGGCTGGTCCAGGTCTCGGCATCCTGGTTCAGCGGGCCGAAGTTCGTCGCCAGGCGGTCGACCTCGGGGGCCGACGGAACCTGCAGGCTGACCGTGGGCAGGCCGCGCAAGGCATCGCTGGAGGTCGCCTCGAAGGTGGCGTTCACGGTCGCGCTGATGTCGGCGAAGATCGGCTGGGTGAAGACGGCGTTGGCGGACACCTTCTGGCTCTCGGGGACCAGGGTCCGGAAGCGCCCCACGTCGACCGGATTGCCGGCGAGGTCCACGGCCGGGCCGGCGACGAGCGGGGCCACGTTGCGCTGCGCCTCGGTCAGGGAGGCCTGCGGCGTGTACTTCAGGTCGAGGTTGAGGCGGCGGTCGCCGGCGATGCGCGTGACGCCCGCCTCCGCCTGGCCGCTCGCTCCGCCGCCGGCGGTGGCGCCCCCGCCCGCCACGTCGAGCAGCTCGGAGCCGAAGTTCGGCTTCAGGACGATGTTCACGACCCGCTGGTTGGCCGAGAAGCCATACTTCAGCGCGGCCTCCTCCGGCAGGATGTCGACGCGCAGGATCGCCTCGGTGGGCAGGTTGCGGATCTCGTTGAAGCCGGAGATGCGGCGACCGTTGAGCAGGATCGCCGGACCTTCGCCGCCGCGGCCGCTGTTGCTGCCGATCTCGGGGGCCAGTTCGTCGAGCAGGTCGGTGATGGTGCTGACGCCGTAGGACGCGACGTCTTCCGGCGCGAGCTGCAGGTCGGGCCGGATGTCGCCGACCACCGCGCCCGGCTCCGGGGGTCGTTCGCCGGTGACCACCAGTTCGGATACGGTCCCGGCCTTGGCCGTGGATGCGGCGGGCGCGGGCGCGGCCCATGCAGCGGGCGCGCTCGCCAGCACGGCGAGGCCGGCGCCGGCGCACAGGGTCGCGGCCAGGCCGGCGCGCCTTTGAGGTTGCGGGCTCTTGAAGATCACGCGCCGTCCATCCGCTGGCGGCCGCTGGGCTCGCCGGTTTCCCCCGAAAGGCTCAAGCGATCTGATCGCCGCCCACGCCGGCCAAATGAGGGCGACATTGTTGCCTTGGCATTACCCGGCGAAGGCGGGCGCGCGCCGGTGAAATGCTAGAGGGTCTCCAGCAACCCTTGCAGCGTCGCCATGTCGGGCGGCAACGGGCTCTCGAAGCGCAGGGTCTCGCCGGTGACCGGGTGGCGGAAGCCGAGCACCGCGGCGTGCAGCGCCTGGCGGGTCAGCCCGGCCGCCGCGATCGCCTGGCGCACCTTCTCCGCCGGCGGGCCGGAGCCGTAGGTCCGGTCGCCCAGGCAGGGCGCGCCGGCGGACGCGAGGTGGACGCGGATCTGGTGGGTGCGGCCAGTCTCCAGGGTGCAGGCGACGCGGGCCGCCAGCGGCTTTTCGGCCGGGCCGAACACCCGCTCCACGGCGTAGTGGGTCACCGCGTGGCGCCCGCCGGACTTCACCAGCGCCATCTTCTTGCGGTCGCTGGAGGAGCGTCCGATGGCGCCCACGAGGGTCCCCCGCGCGGCCCGGGGCGCGCCGCGGGTGAGGGCGATGTAGACGCGGTCGATGTCATGGGCGGCGAACAGCGTCGAGAGGCCCTGGTGCGCGGCGTCGGTCTTGGCCGCGACGACGATGCCGGAGGTGTCCTTGTCGATGCGGTGCACGATGCCCGGACGCGCCACCCCGCCGATCCCCGAGAGGCTCGCGCCGGCGTGGTGCAGCAGGGCGTTGACCAGGGTGCCGCTCTCGCTGCCGGGCGCCGGATGGACGGCCATGCCGGCGGGCTTGTCGACCACGATCAGATAAGAGTCCTCGAACAGCACCTTGAGCGGGATCGCCTCGGGCGCGGGCTCGGCGGCCTCCGGCGGCGGGATCTCCAGGCGGTAGTCGCCGGGCAGCGCCTTGGCCGAGGCGTCCGCCACCGGGGCGCCGTCGCGGCTGACCCGGCCTTGGGCGATCAGCGCCTGGACCCGGCCCCGCGACATCTCCGGCAACAGGGTCGACAGGAGTTTGTCGACGCGGCCGCCGCCGTCCTCGGGCCCCACGGCCACGATGCGGACGCCGAAAGCGTCCTCCTCATCGACGACTGGATCGGCCTCAGAGGCCATGCTTCTCGCTGGCGGTTTCCTCGTGGCCCACGATCGAGCCCTCGCTGAACAGGTATTCCTTCAGCTGCTCGTTCACCTCGGGGTCGTTGCGGCGAATCCACTCCAGGATCATCGACGCATGCTCCAGCTCCTCCTTGGCGTTGTGCAGCAGGATCGCCTTGAGGCTCGGATCGTCGCAGTCGTCGGCGCGCTGGCGGTACCAGTCGACCGCGTCGAACTCCTCCTGCAGCGAGGTGATGGCGTAGTGCAGGTTCAACGTCTCGCGGCGCAGCTTTTCGCGGGGGACGTGCAGGGCTTCGCTGGACACGGGGGGTCATACTCCTGTGGTATTCTTTGCCTCAAATAGATAGGCGCGGGAACAGGCGCGAGGGCAGGCGCGCGACTTGGGGGGGCGACATATGCGAATCGACAGACGAAGGCTGTTGGCCCTGCTGGGTCTCGGCGCGGCGGCGCCGGCGACCGGGGCCGCGGCGAAGGACGGCGCGGCTTTCCACCACGGCGTGGCCTCCGGCGATCCGCTGCAGGACCGGGTGATCCTGTGGACCCGCATCACGCCGCAGGGTGCAGGCGACGTCGCCTACCGCTGGAGCCTCGATCCGGTGGACCGACGGGGCGGCGGCAAGCGTGGCGAGGGCATGACCGGCGCCGACCGCGACTACACGGTCAAGGTGGACGTCAGCGGTCTCGATCCCGGCCGGGCCTACACCTTCCAGTTCGAGGCCGGCGGGGCGAAGTCGCCGCTCGGGCGTACGCGCACCTTGGCCGACGGGCCGACCAAAGACGCGGTGCTGGCGGTCTGCACCTGCGCGCTCTACCCGAACGGCTACTTCAACGCCTATGGCGCGATCGCCGCCCTGCCGCGGGTCGACGCGGTGGTTCACCTGGGCGACTACATCTACGAGTACGGCGGGCCCGGCTCCTACGGCATGGATTCGGCGGTGGCCTCCGAGCGGCCGCACGACCCGGCGCACGAATGCCTCAGCCTTGCCGACTACCGCCGCCGCCACGCGCAGTACAAGGGCGACCCCCAACTGCAGGCCGCCCACGCCCGCGCGCCCTGGATCGTGGTCTGGGACGATCACGAGACCGCCAACGACTCCTGGATGGGCGGGGCGGAGAACCACCAGCCGGCCACCGAGGGCGACTGGAACGTCCGCAAGGCCGCCGCGATCAAGGCCTATTACGAATGGATGCCGATCCGCGAACCGGCAGGCGGCGGGTTCTCGATCAACCGCAGCTTCGACTTCGGCGATGTGGCCAGCCTGTTCATGCTGGAGACCCGGCTGACCGCCCGCGACCAACAGCTTACTTACGACAAGGACCTGCCCAAGGAGCCGACCGCGGCGGACGTGGCGGCTTTCAAGAAGCGCCTGGCCGACCCCTCCCGCAAGATGATGTCGGCGGGCCAGGAGGCCTGGCTGGAAAAGGCGATGGCCGACTCCGTGAAGGAGGGACGCCGCTGGCAGGTGCTGGGCAACGAGGTGGTGATGGCCCGGCTCGCGACCCCGCCGATCCACAAGTACATGACCGAGGCGGCCTACACGGCGGCGAAGGCCGAACTGCCGCGCGCCGGCGCCAACCGGCTGGCCCGCATCGAAGCCAACGCGGCGCTCGGCCTGCCCTGGGGCACGGACATGTGGGACGGCTATCCGGCCGACCGACAGCGGGTCTATGGCCTGATCGAGAAGGCCCGCGCCAACGCCATCGTGCTCTCTGGCGACAGCCACGCCTTCTGGGCCAACGAACTCTACAACGCCGAGATCGGCGGCAAACGGGTGGCGGTGGAGTTCGGTACGACCGCGATCAGCAGCCCGGGGCCGGGCGAGTCGATCGCCGGGGTCCCGCTGGGCGAGGCCTTCGCCAAGCACAACCGCGAGGTCCTCTACAACCAACAGACCGCCAAGGGCTTCGTGCTGCTGACCCTGACGCACAGCGAGGCGACCGCGCAGCTGATGGCCGTCTCCACCGTCAAGGACAGGGCCTTCACGACCAGGCCGATCGCGAGCTATCGCGCGGCGCCTGGGCCTGCGGGGGTGTCGGCGTTGAAGGCGATCTAGCGCCGTTCCAGCGCCAGGCGTACGCCGAAGCCCAGGAAGACGCCGCCGGTCAGGCGGTCGAGCCAACGTACCACGCTCGCCCGCTTCAGCGCGCCGGCGATCGGCCGCGTGGCCCCGATCAGGCAGGCCGACCAGGCCAGCCCCAGCGCCGCATGGATCGCCGCCAGCAGGAAGATGAAGGGGGCGGGGGCGACGCCGGCCGGCAGGAACTGCGGCAGGAAGGAGATGTAGAAGACGCCGACCTTGGGGTTCAGGAGGTTGGTGAGGAAACCCCGCCGCATCCAGGCGAGGTCGCCGCCGGCCGCCGGCGCGCCGCCCGCAAGCTCGAACCGGTCGCGGGGCCTCAGGATCAGGTTCAGGCCCAGCCAGACGAGATAGGCCGCCCCGGCCCACTTCAGCACCGTGAAGGCGAGGCTGGAGGCGGCCAGCAGGGCGCCCAGACCCAACGCCACCGCGGCGCCCCAGACCAGGCAGCCGGTGACGATCCCCACCGCCGCCAGGCCCGCGCGTCTGGGGCCTTCGACCGCGGCGGTGCGCAGGATCAGCGCGGTGTCGAGGCCCGGGGTCAGCGTGAGCAGGCCCGCGGCGACCGCATAGGCCGCGAGCGCCTGGAAGATTGTCACGGCCGGTCCACCAGCTTGCCGTCCTCGATGGCGCGGTAGAAGCACGACCGGGCGCCGGTGTGGCAGGCGCCGCCGTCGCCCCGCGGCCTGACCTTCAGCCAGACGGCGTCCTGGTCGCAGTCGATCCGCGCCTCGACGACCTGCTGGATCTGGCCGCTGGTCGCGCCCTTATGCCAGAGCTCGTTCCGCGATCGGCTGAAGTAGTGGGCCTCCCCGGTGTCCAGGGTCGCGGCCAGCGCCTCGGCGTTCATCCAGGCGAACATCAAGACTTCGCCGGTGTCGGCGTGGGTGGCGACGGCGGCGATCAGGCCGGCTGCGTCGAAGCGGGGCGCCAGCGTCGCGCCGTGTTCAAGCGCGTGCGTGTCCGGCGCGGTGGGGAAGGTCGCGGTCATGCGCCCCATATGGCGCCGCTCCCCGGCGCCGCGCTAGTCCGCGGCGCCGGGGGCCGGTGACGGTGGGGCGTGCAGCCCGCCTCTAGTGCGCGGCCTGGGAGTGGTCGCCGCCGGGCCGGCAGATCTGGTTGAGGGCTGCGCCGGTCTGCGCCGTCGGGCCGTCCTTCGCCAGGTCGCCCAGGGAGATGATGCCGACCATCCGCTTGTCGCGATCGAGCACGACGAGGCGGCGGACCTTGATGTCGCCCATGTTGTCGATGACCTCATCGACGTCGTCGTCATTGAAGCAGTATTTGATGTCCGAGCTCATGACGTCGCGGACTCGGGTGTCGGGGCCCATTCCCTGGGCCACGGCCCGCACGGCGATGTCTCGGTCGGTGAGCATGCCCACCAGTCGGTCGCCGTCGCCCACCGGCAAGGCGCCGGCGTCGATCTCCGCCATGATCATCGCGGCTTCCCCGATCGTCTGGTCCGGACCTGCGAGCCGCACGTCGCGCGTCATGCATTCGCCTACTCTCATGGCGGTCTCCCTGGTGTTGGAATTCGGCTAGCCTCCCAGGCCGACAACCGGCCGTGGGGGCGGGGAGTTCCGTGGGGTGACTGAGATGGGACGGATGCGCCTGGTGGCGCCTCACGCCACGGCCGCGCTAGCCTCTCATCGATGAGTCTCAAGGACCGAATCAAGGCCCAGGTCGTCGCGATGGACCTGGCGGTGCGGCCCTGGGCGGCGCGCAGCCGGTCGAACAGCTGGGCCATGGCGCCGATCGGCAAGCTGGGCGCCTGGTATCTGCTGATCCTGCTGAGCTTCGTGCTGGTGACTCTTGTCCACCCGCCCCAGGCGCCGGGCGAAGGCGAGGCGACCAATCCGCTGACGACACCGGCTTCTCCTCTCCCTCTCGGCCACGCCGGGTGAGAGGAGGAACGCCGCCTACTTCCGGTTCGCGAAGTCCAGGAAGCGCTGGCGCAGCATCGGGTCGGTCTTGAAGACGCCGGTGAACTGGGTGGTGATGGTCGAGACGTGGCGGTGGTGGACGCCGCGGGTCGACATGCACTGGTGGTTGGCGTCGATCAGCACCGCGACGCCGGCCGGGCGCAGGCTGTCGGTGATGGCGTCGGCGATCTGCTGGGTCATGGTCTCCTGGGTCTGGAGACGCTTGGCGAAGATCTCCACCACGCGGGCGATCTTGGAAATGCCGACCACGCGGTTGGTGGGCATGTAGGCCACGTAGGCCTTGCCCAGGAACGGCGCCATGTGGTGCTCGCAGTGACTCTCCACCTCGATCTCGCGCAGCATGACGATGTCGTCGTAGCCCTGCACGTCCTCGAAGGTGCGCGAGAGTTCCTTGGCCGGGTCGGCGTCGTAGCCCTCGAACCACTCGGCGTAGGCGTCGACCACCCGCCTGGGGGTGTCGACCACCCCTTCGCGGCGCGGGTCGTCGCCGGCCCAGGCGATCAGGGTGCGCACCGCCTCCATCGCCTCCTCGCGGCTCGGGCGCTTCACGGCTTCAAGATCAAGGTCGGCTTTTCCGACCAGGGTTCGGTCGCGTATGGCGTCCATGGCAAAGAGGTTCTTTCCGGGGCTGAGTTGCGCCGGGACGAAGGTCCCGGAAATGACGCGTGGCCACCCTTCGTTTGATGGGGATCCCCGCCCAAGGGTTCCTTGGAGTTCCCGTGGCTTCCCTATCTTACGATCTGTATATGGGCCGAACCCGCTTCCGGGCAACCGTCACGCTGCGTCAGATAAGAGACCGATGTCGCTCACCCTCTACGACACCATGGCCCGCAAGAAGCGGCCCTTCGTCCCGCAGGACCCCCGGCGGGTGACGATGTATGTCTGCGGGCCGACGGTCTACAACTACAGCCATATCGGCAATTTCCGCCCGGTGGTGGTGTTCGACGTGCTGTTCCGCGTGCTGCGCCGGCTCTATGGCGAGCAGGCGGTGCGCTATGCCGCCAACGTCACCGACGTGGACGACAAGATCAACGCCAAGGCCGCCGAGCAAGGCGTGCCGATCGGCGAGATCACCGACCGCTACCTCGCCGCCTACAACGCCGACGCCCAGGCGCTGGGGGCGCTGTTGCCGACCGTGCAGCCCAGGGCCACCCAGACGATGGACGCCATCATCGAGATGATCGGCCGCCTGGTGCGCAACAACGCGGCCTATGCGGCGGAGGGCCATGTGCTGTTCGACACCCAGGCGTTCAGCGACTACGGCAAGCTGTCGGGCCGGCCGCTGGACGAGATGATCGCCGGCGCGCGGGTCGAGGTCGCCCCCTATAAGCGCCACCCCGCCGACTTCGTGCTCTGGAAGCCGTCGAAGCCCGGCGAGCCGGTGTGGGACAGCCCCTGGGGCCCCGGCCGCCCCGGCTGGCACATCGAGTGCTCGGCGATGATCGAGCAGGAGCTCGGCCTGCCCATCGATATCCACGGCGGCGGCATCGACCTGGTCTTCCCGCACCACGAGAACGAACTCGCCCAGGGCATGTGCGACGGCCATCACCACGGCGGCTACGCCCACTACTGGCTGCACAACGGCTTCCTGAACATGGGCGACGAGAAGATGTCGAAGAGCCTGGGCAACGTCACCCTGGCCCACGACCTCCTCAAGCAGCAGCCGGGGGAGGTGATCCGCTGGGCGCTGCTCGCCGCCCACTACCGCCAGCCGCTGGCCTGGACCGACGACGCGCTCGCCCAGGCGCGCAATTCGCTGGACCACCTCTACGGCGTGCTCGGCCGCGCGCGGCACGTGGCGGCCGGCGGCAGCGCGGCCCTGGCGGACGAGCAGCTCGCCCCGCTGATGGACGACCTCAACACGCCCTCGGCCATGGCCGAGCTGAAGCGGCTCGCCAACGACCTCGACGCGGCCGTGCGCCGGGACCAGCCGGCCGCGGGCGCCCTCAAGCAGGACCTGATGGCGCTGGCTGAGGTGCTGGGCTTCCTGCAGGCCGATCCGCAGGTCTGGTTCCAGGGCGGGGCCGACGAAGGCCTGAAGGCGCAGATCGACGCCCTGATCGCCGCCCGCGACACCGCCCGCGCGGCCAAGGACTGGAGCGAGGCCGACCGCATCCGCGCCGAGCTCACCGCGTTGAACGTCGAGGTCATGGATGGACCCGCCGGCGCCACCTGGCGGATCCCAACACTCAAGACTGGGGAGCAGGCCTGATGCCGATCCCGCCGCCTCCGCCGCTGAAGTCCGGCCTGTTCGGCCGCGGTGGCGCGCCCAAGCAGCCGAAGACCACGGCCACTGGCGCACCGCCGCCCAAGCCGCCGCCTGGCCTGAGGATCGAGCACCGGATCGGCATCCAGGCGCCGGCCGAGGTGATCTGGGAGGTGATTTCCGACCTGGCCTCCTGGGAGCAGTGGAACACGCTTTATCCGAAGGCCGCGGGGCAGATCCGCATCGGCGGGACCCTGGAGCTGACCCTGGCGCTGCCCGGCCAGCAGCCGCAGGAGATCAAGCCCACGGTGCTGGAGTGGGTGCCCAATGAGCAGCTGCACTGGCGGCTCAGCCTGATGGGCGGCCTGGTGAAGACCACCCGGTTCTTCGAGATCGAGAGCCTGGCGGAGGCGAGCTGCATCGTCTCCAACGGCGAGCTGTTCGCCGGCCTGATGGGGCCTTCGATCGGCAAGCGCATGGGCCGCGCCATCTACCGCGGCTTCGCCGAGATGGACGAGGCCTTGAAAGCCCGCGCCGAGGCGATCTGGCAGGCGCGGCAGAGCTGATCCGGAGGCGGCCGTCGGGCGCGTTGCCTCCGCCGGGCCGCCGTGTAGTGTCGCCCTCCTGTCATTTGGAGGGGTGTCACTTGAGCTTCAGGAAATGGGTGCTGGCGGGCGCGGCGGTTGCGGCGATCACCGGCCTGTCGCAGACGGCCGTGGCGGCCGGGGACGGCAAGGCGAAATTCGGGACCTGGGGCTATGACGCCACCGCCATGGATCCCTCGGTGAAGCCGGGCGACGATTTCTTCAAATACGTCAACGGCGGCTGGGACAGGCGCACTCACATCGCGCCCGACCGCACCAGCGCCGGCGTCGACGTGATCCTCGCCGACGAGGCCGAGCAGCAGGTCCGCGACATCGTCGAGAGCCTCGCAAAGGACCCGGAAAAGGCCGGGCCCGGCGGCAAACAGGTCGGCGACCTCTACGCCGCCTGGATGGACGAGAAGGGCATTGAGGCCCGCGGCACGGCGCCGCTGAAGCCCTACCTGGCCAAGATCGCGGCGGCGAAGACCAGGCCCGAGGTCGCCAAGCTGTTTGCCGAGACCGGCTACACCTCGCCGGTGGACCTCGACATCGGCCCGGCCCTGGCCGACCCGACCCACTATCAGGCGCAACTGGGCCAGGGCGGCCTGGGCATGCCGAACCGCGACTATTACCTGCGCGAGGGGGTCAAGTACGACGGCTTCCGCAAGGCCTACCGCGACTATGTGATCAAGATCCAGACCCTGGCCGGCATTCCAAACGCCGCGGCCAAGGCCGATGCGATCATCGCGCTGGAGACCAGGATCGCCAAGGCGCACTGGACGCCGGAGCGGACCCGGGACATCGAGCAGATCAACAATCCGATGAGCGTGGCGAAGCTGACGGCGCTGGCGCCGCAGTTCCCGTGGGCCGCCATGCTGGCGCATGCGGGCCTCGGCGCGCCGAAGATCCTGCTGGTGGCCGAGCCTTCGGAGGTCAAGGACGCCGGCCTGCTGTTCGCCCAGACGCCGGTCGCGGTGTGGAAGGACTACCTCGCCTACCACTTCGTCCGCAGCCACGCGAACTACCTGCCGCACGCGTTCGACCAGGCCAACTTCGAGTTCTTCTCCCACACCCTGCGCGACGTGCCGCAGCAACGGGAGCGGTGGAAGCGTGGGGTGCAGCTGGTCAACCGCAGCCTCGGCGAAGAGGTCGGCCGGATCTATGTCGCCGAGCACTTCCCGCCGGAGGCCGAGCGCCAGACGGCCGAGTTGATCTCAAACCTCACCGCCGCCTACGCCGAGCGCTTCGCCAAGGCCGAATGGATGGATGCGGCGACCCGCAAGGCCGCGATCGTCAAGCTCGGCACGTTCGATCCCCGGCTCGGCCATCCCAGGAAATACATCGACTATTCCAGCTTGAAGATCGACCGGGGCGACCTGCTGGGCGACGCCGTCCGCACCGAGCAGTTCCAGTGGAAGCTGCAGTTGTCGCGCTATCCGCACCTGGTGGACCGTGGCTTGTGGGAGATGGTCCCGCAAGAGGTCAACGCCTACTACAACCCGCAGACCAACCAGATCACCTTCCCGGCCGCGATCCTGCAGCCACCATACTTCGACCCCAACGCCGACCCGGCCGCCAACTATGGCGGCGAGGGCGCGGTGATCGGCCACGAGATGGGGCACGGCTTCGACGACGAGGGACGACACTTCGACGAAACCGGAAAGGTGCGCGACTGGTGGACCGCCGACGCGGCCAAGGCGTTCGGCGCGCGGACCGGGGCGCTGGGCGCGCAGTTCGACGCCTATGAGCCCGTGCCCGGCGTGCACATCAACGGCAAGCTGACCATGGGCGAGAACCTTGGCGACCTGGGCGGCATCGAGGCTGCCTACGCCGCCTGGCGCCGCTATGTGGCCAAGCACGGCGAGCCGGCGGTGATCGACGGCCTGACTGGCGACCAGCGGTTCTTCATCGCCTACGCCCAGTCCTGGCAGGACAAGGTGCGCGAAGGGGCGCTGCGCCAGCAGTTGCTGACCAACCCCCACAGCCCGGCCGAGTACCGGGTGAACGGCATCGTCCGCAACGTCGACGCCTGGTACCCGGCCTTCGACGTCAAGCCCGGCGACAAGCTCTACCTGCCGCCGGAAAAGCGGGTGCACGTGTGGTGACGTAGGGCGCGGCATCCTCTCCCCCGGCGAAGTCGAGAGGGAGAGGCGATGTCAGGCTTCGCGGCCCAGCAACGGGTCACTCAAACTGGGCTTGCCGTCCTCGCCGTGGCCGCCGAGCCGCCGCTGGAAGCTGGGGGCCTCGGCGCAGGTGACCAGTAGGTCGTACCAGTTGTGGCTGGCCTTCAGGTCCCAGTCGTCCATCACGATCGCGCCCGGCGCCAGTCGATGCCGTCGTGGAGTCGCGTTGAGGTAGGCGGACGGCGTGACCACCAAGGTCAGGGGCGTCGAGCCTTCGTTGTGCAGGGCGATCCGCAGAGTGCCGCGGTTCGGCAGAAACCAGCCATTGGCCTCCGGACGCAGCGCGGCCCCCATCTCGCCGCGGAATCCGCGGAGGAAGCCGTTCGGCCCATGGATCGCGAAGGCGTATGGGCCGGGATCAAGCGGTATGACGTCGGTCAGATATCCCGCCTTGCCGAGCGTATAGAACCGCGGCTCCCCGCCACCTGCCTGATAGAGGTTCAGGACGAGGCCGGCTTCGCCCGGATTGGCGACAGTCAGCTCGAGGCCTGCGCCACGTGGATGCGTCACGAGCTGGAAGTCGTAAGGCAACGCCCGCGCGGGTCGCTGGCCGGGTTCCTGGCGCGGATGGGGCTGGGCGGCGGCGGGCGGCAGGGGGAACGGCAGCGCCTTCGCCTTCTCGGCGCGCGCCGGCAGGGCTGACGCGTCGGGCAGGGCATGGATCTGGCGGTTGGGCGTCTCGAAATCGAAGACGCTGGTTAGGTCGCCGCAGACCGCGCGGCGCCAGGGGCTGATGTGCGGCTCCATCACGCCGAAGCGGGCCTCCAGGAAGCGGATCACCGAGGTGTGGTCGAAGACCTGGGAGTTGACGAAGCCGCCCTTGGTCCAGGGCGACACGACGATCATCGGCACGCGGGGACCCAGGCCCACCGGCTCGCCGTGATAAGCCTCGCCGTCGGTCTTCACCGTGCTCTTGCCCAAGGCGGTTCCGACCGGCGGGATCGGCGGCGGCACGTGGTCGAAGAAGCCGTCGTTCTCGTCGTAGTTCAGGATGAAGACGGTCTTGGCCCAGACCTTCGGGTTGGCGCTCAGCGCCGCGATCAGGCGGGCCGTCAGCCAGGCGCCGTCCGAAGGGCTGGCCGCCGGATGTTCGCAGAGCCGGGTGGAGGGCACGATCCAGGAGATCTGCGGCAGGCGGTCGGCGGCCACGTCGGCGGCGAACTGGGCGACCAGATGCTCGCCGTCGGAGGTCTTGGCGTTGGCCGCGTCGGCGCCGGGCGCCCAGGTCCGGCCGCGGTCGTGCAGCGCGGAGCCCGGCTCAAGCCCGCGGAAGTTGGCGAAGTAGGCCAGGCCGTTGTCGCCGAAGTTGTCATACTCCTGGTAGACCCGCCAGGAGACGCCCGCCGCCTGTAGCCGCTCGGCGTAGGTCGGCCAGGTGAGGCCCTTGAAGGTCTTGGAGTCGTTCGCCGGATCGGCGGTCTCGTTGGTCTCCTCCGGCGGATTGGCGACCACGATCTTGCTGTCGTCGCCGACCGCCAGCCCGCTGGTGCCGCTGAACAGGAACAGCCGGTTCGGGTTGGTCTGGGCGAAGATCGAGCAGAAGTAGGCGTCGCAGACCGTGAAGGCGTCGGCCAGCGCGTAATGGAACGGCAGGTCCGCCCGGGTGAAGTAGCCCATGGTCAGGGGGCCCTTGGCCGGGATCCAGGCGTCGTGGTGCTTCCAGCGTTCGTGGGTCCCCTTCCAGCTGTGGTCGAGGCTGAAGATGGTCTCGGCGCGGGTGGCGGCGGTGTCGAAGTGGAACGGGCTGACCGTGCCGGCGCCGCCCTTGCCGGGCTGGTTCCAGACGGGCTCGCCGCTCGGCAGGGTGATCGGCCTGGGATCGCCATAGCCGCGCACGCCGCGCAGCGTCCCGAAGTAGTGGTCGAAGCTACGGTTCTCCTGCATCAGGATCACCACGTGCTCGACGTCCCTGATTGTGCCGGTGACCCGGTTGGCGGGCAGGGCGAGCGCCCTGGCGACGCCCGGCGGCAGGGCGGCGCCCATGGCCGCGCCGGCCGCCAGCTGCAGGAAGGCCCTGCGGTCGCCCGGCCCCTTGGTCATCGTTCGCCCCCGAAATCTTCGCCGTTCGCGCCAGCATAGCCGATCCGGCGACGGCTGCAGACCTCTGGCGTAGCGTTGTGCAGTTGGGCTACATAACGGTGATGATCGGTCGGCGACTTCAGCTGTTGGGCCTGGCGCTGTTCGGTGCGGTGCTGGCGTTGGGATCCGGCGCAGCGCGGGCGGCGGAGACGCAGGTCGCCGTGGCCGCCAACTTCACCGAGCCCGCCAAGGCCATCGCCGCTGCGTTCAGGGCCGCGACCGGCCACACCGCTGTGTTGAGCTTCGGCTCGTCGGGGCAGTTCTACGCCCAGATGGCCCATGGCGCGCCCTACGAGGCGTTCCTCTCGGCCGACGCCGACCGGCCGAAACAGGCCGAGCGGGACGGACTGGGCGTGGCCGGCACGCGCTTCACCTACGCGGTCGGGCGGCTGGTGCTCTATTCGAAGACGCCGGGACTGGTGGACGGCGGCGGCGCGGTGCTGTCCAGCGGCAGGTTCAACAAGCTCTCCATCGCCGATCCCGCCGCTGCGCCCTACGGCCTGGCCGCCGTGCAGACGATGCAGAAGCTCGGCGTCTACAACGCCATCAAACCGAAGATCGTCACGGGGAGTTCGATCACCCAGGCCTACCAGTTCGTCGACACCGGCGCGGCGGAGCTGGGCTTCGTGGCCTATTCGCAGGTGATCAACGTGGCCGGCGGCTCGAGCTGGCTGGTCCCGGCCGCCGACCACGCGCCCATCGATCAGCAAGCCATCCTCCTACACACCGGCGAGAACAACCCGGCCGCCAAGGCCTTCCTGACCTTCCTGAAGAGCCCGGCCGCGGTCGCGATCATCAGGAAATACGGCTACGAGGCGCGATAGGACGTGAGTGAGGTCGTCTGGACGACGCTGAAGCTGGCGGGCCTGACGACCGTCCTGCTGCTGGTCCTCGCCACGCCGATCGCCTGGTGGCTGGCGCGGCGCAGGACCTGGTGGAAGGAGATCGTGGCCGCCGTCACGACGCTGCCGATCATCCTGCCGCCCTCGGTTCTGGGCTTCTACCTGCTGATCGCGATCGCGCCGCAGAGCCCGCTGATGGGCCTGCTGCATCCGTTCGGCGTCCGCACCCTGGCCTTCACCTTCCAGGGGCTGGTGATCGGCTCAATGGTCTATTCCCTGCCGTTCGCCGTGCAGCCGATCCGCGCGGCCTTCGAAGCCATGGGCCCGCGGCCGATGGAGGTGGCGGCGACGCTGCGCGCCGCCCCGTTCGACGCCTTTTTCACCGTGGCCCTTCCGCTCGCCCGCCGCGGCTTCGTGACCGCCGCCATCCTGGTGTTCGCCCACACCATCGGCGAGTTCGGGGTGGTCCTGATGATCGGCGGCGGCATCCCGGGCAAGACCGAGGTGATCTCGGTGCGCATCTATCAGCTGGTGGAATCCCTGCAGTACGGCGAGGCCCACCGGCTGGCCGCCGGCGTGGTGGCGTTCTCGTTCGCGGCGCTGCTGGCCATGCTGCTGATCGATCGCCGCTGGGATCGGGGCCTGCCTTGAGCGACGCCGTCGAAGGCCAGTTCGCCGGCCGGCTGGGCGTGTTCCGGCTGGACGCGGCGTTTACCCTGCCGGCCAAGGGGATCACCGCGCTCAGCGGCCCCTCCGGATCGGGCAAGACCACGCTTCTGCGCTGCATCGCGGGCCTGGCGCGGCTCGACGGGCGCCTGACCGTCGCGGGCGAGGTCTGGCAGGACGAGCGGCGGTTCCTCGCGCCGCACCGCCGCCCAGTTGGCGTGGTGTTCCAGGAGACGAGCCTGCTCAGCCACCTCTCGGTGCGCGGCAACCTGCTCTATGGCGCGAGGCGCACCTCGGCGAAGGCGGAGGTCGGCCTCGACGACACGGTGGACCTGCTGGGCCTCGGGCCGCTGTTGGCGCGCTCCACGGCCAACCTCTCGGGCGGCGAGCGGCAGCGGGTGGCGCTGGGCCGGGCGCTGCTGTCCCAGCCGCGGCTGCTGCTGATGGACGAGCCGCTCTCCAGCCTCGACGCCGGCAGCAAGGCCGAGATCCTGCCCTACCTCGAGCGGTTGCACCGGACCCTGGCGATCCCGGCGCTCTACATCAGCCACGACGCCGGCGAGATCGCCCGCCTGGCCGACCGGGTGCTTTTGATGCGCGACGGGCAGGTGCTTCCGAGCGGGCCTGCGGCGACGCAGGACTCTCTGGCGGGCCTCACCGCGGGCGAGCGCGACGCCCTGGCGCGGGCCGCTCTGAGGGCCGGATTGAGGCCTGAAATCTAGGTCCCGGCGCGCGACGCGAGCCTTCACCGGAGTCACGGCCTTTTGACTCCAGTCGCGATGTTGGCGGGCGCAATCCTACGCGCGGGTGACGGGTGGGGCGGCGAAGCTTTCCTCAGCCCCGGCTGAGGCGATCCAGCAGCCGAAAGGACGACCAGATGACCAACATCGACGTGACGGCGCCCGCCAGCGCGCCGAAGCCCTCCGCACGTCCGGCGCGTTCGTCGTACATCACGGCGAATGACGGAACCCAGATCTACTACAAGGACTGGGGCGCTGGGCCGGCGGTGGTCTTCTCGCACGGCTGGCCGCTCGACGCCGACGCCTGGGACGACCAGCTGATGTTCCTGGGCTCGCGCGGCTATCGCACAATCGCCCACGACCGCCGCGGCCATGGCCGGTCCGGACAGCCTTGGAACGGCAACAACATGGACACCTACGCCGACGACCTGGCGGCGCTGATCGAGCAGCTGGACCTGAACGACGTGACCCTGGTCGGGCACTCCACGGGCGGCGGCGAGGTCACCCGCTATATCGGCCGGCACGGTACGGGCCGGGTCGCCAGGCTGGTGCTGATCAGCGCCATTCCGCCGCTGATGCTGAAGACCGACGCCAACCCCGAAGGCACGCCGATGGAAGCCTTCGACGGGCTCCGCGCGGGCCTGACCGCCGACCGGTCGCAGTTCTACAAGGACCTCAGCGCCCCGTTCTTCGGCGCCAACCGGCCGGGTTCGAAGGTAAGCCAGGGCGTGCGCGACGCCTTCTGGCTGGAGAGCATGCAGGTGGGCCTGAAGGCGGCCTACGACTGCATCCACGAGTTCTCGGAGAGCGACTTCCACGAGGACCTGAAGAAGGTCAACGTGCCCACCCTCATCGTGCACGGCGACGACGACCAGATCGTGCCGATCGCCGACGCGGCGCTGAAGACCGCGAAGATCGTGGAAGGGGCCACCCTGAAGGTCTATCCCGGCGCGCCCCACGGCCTCTTCGCCACGCACCGCGACCAGCTCAACGCCGACCTGCTGGCGTTCCTGAAGTCGTAGGCGCCACCTCGGGCCGCCGCGTCGCGATCGCCTCCGGGATCGAGGCGCGGCGGTTCCCTAAGCCGTCGCCGCCGGAGCTTCGGGCGGACTCGCATTTGACACCGCCTGCGCGCACCCCGATCTAGAGCGCATGATCGACGATCTCTATTCGGCGAAACTGCTGAGGCTGGCGGCGAACCTGCCGCGGCTCGGGCGCCTCGCCGCGCCCGACGCCAGCGTCGAGAAGATCGCCAAGCTGTGCGGCAGCCGCGTGGTGGTGGACGTGGTCGTCGAGGGCGACCGGGTGGCCGATTTCGCCCAGGAGGTGAAGGCCTGCGCGCTCGGCCAGGCGGCCGCCTCGGTGCTGGGCTCGCACGTGGTCGGCGCCAGCCTGCCGGAGCTGGAAGTGGCGGTCAGGCAGTTCCGTGCTATGTTGAAGGACGGCGCACCCGCGCCCGACGGACGCTTTTCGGACCTGGCCATGCTCGCGCCTGTGAAGGACTATCCGGCCCGCCACGCCTCGACGCTGCTCGCGTTCGAGGCGGTGACCGAGGCTGTGCGCACGGCGACGACACGAACTAGCCCCGCCGGCGCGGCTTGATCCACCGCTAGGCGCAGCGTAATCGCTGGGCCCTCCCTCGGGATCTCCGTAGCCGGCATGACTCTCTACGAACGCTGCGTCAGAGGCGCGCTCCGCGCCTACAAGCTGACGCTTTCGCCGCTGATCGGGCGGCAATGCCGGTTCCTTCCGACCTGCTCGGAATACGCCGCAGACGCCCTGATCGGCCACGGCCCGTGGCGAGGCGCCTGGCTCGCCGGTCGCAGGCTGTGTCGTTGTCATCCTTGGGGCGGCGGTTCGGGTTTCGATCCGGTCCCGCCCCCGCGCAAACGGGCTGAAGCCCGGGCGCGGAAGTGGACGTGTGAAACATGATCGACCTGATTTTCCCCGACGGCTCGAAACGCCAGTTCGACGACGGCGTGACGGGTAAGCAAGTTGCAGCTTCGATCGCACCGTCGCTCGCCAAGCGGGCGGCGCTGGTCAAGCTCGACGGCGAGCTCCTGGACGTCGAGCGGCCGCTGCCGCACGGCGGCAAGTTCGAGATCCTGTCCCGCGACAGCCTGGAAGCGCTGGAGACGCTGCGCCATGACGCCAGCCATGTCATGGCGCAGGCGGTGCAGGAGCTGTTCCCCGGCACGCAGGTGACCATCGGCCCCTCGATCGACGACGGCTTCTACTACGACTTCGCCCGCGATGAGCCGTTCAGCCTCGACGACCTGGCCAAGATCGAACAGCGCATGAAGGAGATCGTCGACCGCGACGAGCCGATCACGCGCGAGGTCTGGAAACGCGACGAGGCGGTGAAGCACTTCCAGTCGATCGGCGAGACCTACAAGGCCGAGATCATCGAAAGCATCCCGGCGGGCGAGAACGTCAGCGTCTATCGGCAGGGAAACTGGAAGGACCTCTGCCGCGGGCCGCATTTCCCGTCCACGAAGTTCGTCGGCAAGGCCTTCAGGCTGACGAAGCTGGCCGGCGCCTACTGGCGCGGCGACCACCGCAACGCCCAGCTGCAGCGCATCTACGGTACGGCCTGGGCGTCCGAGGCGGACCTCGAGGCCTACCTCCACCGGATCGAGGAGGCCGAGAAGCGCGACCACCGCAAGATCGGCCGGGCCATGGACCTCTTCCACCTGCAGGAAGAGGCGAAGGGGATGATCTTCTGGCACCCCAAGGGCTGGACGCTCTACCGCACGATCGAGGCCTACATGCGCCGGCGGCTCGACGCCGACGGCTACGTCGAGGTCAAGGCGCCCCAGCTGATGGACCGCGCGATGTGGGAGCGTTCGGGGCACTGGCAGAAGTTCGGCCAGGCGATGTTCACCTGCGAGACGACCGAGGGCGAGGTCCTGGCCGTGAAGCCGATGAACTGTCCGGGCCACGTGCAGATTTTCAACTACGGCCAGAAGAGCTATCGCGACCTGCCGCTCCGGATGGCCGAGTTCGGGGCCTGCCACAGGTACGAGCCGTCGGGCGCCTTGCACGGCATCTTCCGGCTGCGCGCCTTCACGCAGGACGACGCGCACATCTTCTGCCGCGAGGACCAGATCGAGGAAGAGTCGACGAAGTTCGTCCATCTGCTGGAGAGCGTCTACCGGGACTGCGGACTGGAACTGGATTCCGTGAAGCTGGCCCTGCGTCCGGACCTGCGCTTCGGCACGGACGAGGTCTGGGACATCGCCGAGAAGAAGCTGGAGCGGGCGGCGATCGCGGCCGGCTGCCAGGTGGAGATGCTGCCGGGCGAGGGAGCCTTCTACGGGCCGAAGCTGGAGTTCCACCTGCGCGACGCCATCGGGCGGACGTGGCAGTGCGGGACGCTGCAGCTCGACTATGTGCTGCCCGAACGCCTGGACGCCGAATACGTCGCCGAGGACGGGTCCAAGCAGCGGCCGGTGATGCTGCACCGCGCGATCTGCGGCTCGGTGGAGCGCTTCCTAGGGGTGATGATCGAAAACTTCGCCGGCGCATTCCCGCTTTGGTTATCTCCCGTTCAGGTTGTTGTCGCCACGATCACCTCCGACGCGGACGAGTACGCCGGCAAGGTTGCCGCGGCGCTCAGGGCAAGGGGGCTGCGGGTGGAGACGGATCTTCGCAACGAGAAGATCAACTACAAGGTCCGCGAGCACAGCCTGGCCAAGGTCCCGGTGCTGGCGGTTGTGGGCCGGCGCGAGGCTGAGCTTGGGCAGGTTGCGCTGCGGCGGCTGGGTTCCGACGGGCAGGAGGTACTGGAGCTCTCGGCAGCCGCGAACCTACTTGCCTTACAGGCGAGTCCGCCGGATGTTGCGCGAGACTCTGGAGGCGCTGAATCGCGGCCTCCGCGCACGGTCGGCGCCCACGAGCGGGTGACTGGGGAGGCTGGATGAACGGCATCGCCGCACCGATCGTCGCCGTCGAGTCCGCGCCTACTCCGGATTTCCTCGACGGACGGCGCGCCGTCTCGGTGGTCATGGTCGTCTACATGACCGGGACCGCGCTCGACGAGAGCGTCGACCGGGTGCTGAGGGACCCGCTGATCGACGAGTTCGTGATCGTCGACAACGGCTCGTCCGGAGCCGACGCGGCGGGCCTGCGGGCGCTGGCGGAGCGCGATTCCCGCGTGGTGTTGCTGAGCGGCCACGGCAACATCGGCTTCGCCCGCGGCGCCAACCTGGGTGCGCGTAAGGCCTGTGGCGACATCCTGGTGTTCCTCAATCCCGACGCCTTCCTGCAGCCGCGCTGCATCGCCGAGCTGGTGCGCGAGATCGAGGGCCGGCCGGTCCCCTGCATCGTTGGCGGCCGGGTGCTCAATTCCGACCTCACCGAGCAGCGCGGCGCGCGGCGCGGCGACATCACGCTGATGGCGGCGATCCTGTCGCTCAGCCGGCTGGCCGAGAAGGTCCCGGCCTGGCGGCGTTACGAGGTGCATTGGGAGAACGAACCGGCGCCGGAGCAAGTGGCCGCCGTGCCGACCATCTCCGGCGCCTGCTTCTGCATGCGCCGCGAGGACTTCGACTGCCTGCAGGGCTTCGACGAGAAGTACTTCCTGCATGTCGAGGACGTCGACCTCTGCTGGCGGGTGCGCCAGATGGGCGGCCGGGTGCTGTTCCATCCCAAGGCCGAGGTGATCCACCTGGGCCACACCAGCCTGACCAGCCCGTTGCGGGTCGAGTTCCACAAGGGCGTGGGCCTGGCCCGCTATTTCCGCAAACGCGCCGTCGGCGTCACCCAGCAGTTGATCGCCTGGCTCCTGTCGCCGGTCGTGGTCGGCGCCGCGGTGGTCCGCCCGGTGATGTGGCGCTTCCGGGGCCGCGCCGGCTAGTCAATGGCCCCGCGTATCCTGCGCCTGTTCGCCGGTATGGCGCCGTCCGGCGCGCGTCGAGCCGTGGCCGGCGCCATCGTCGATCTGAAGAGCCTGCGTGCGCGTATTTCCGATCCCGCGCGCCGCGCAGAGCCCTGGTCCTTCGTGCACAATGTCGGCAATGGGGACTTTCAGGCGATCGGCGCGATGCTGCTGCGCAACCTGCGGGACCATGCCGGCCTTCGATCCAACGACCAGGTGCTCGACATCGGCTGTGGCAACGGCCGCGTGGCCGCCCAGCTTGCACCTTTCCTGCGGGACGGTGGCGGTTACGTCGGCTTCGACATTTCGCGGCGCGGGATCGAGGCCTGCCGGCGCCAATTCGCGGGCGAACCGCACATGCGCTTTCAGCATCTCGACGTCTGGAACGGCGAATACAACGCCAGAGGCCGGGTCGCCGAACGAGATGCGGTCTTTCCGGCGCCTGACGAGTCCGTCGACCTAGCCTTCGCGACCTCGGTCTTCACCCACATGCGCATGCCGGCCGTGCGGCGGTACCTGGCCGAGACGGCGCGCGTGCTGCGGCCGGGCGGA
>NZ_JAQGIZ010000023.1 GCF_028290885.1 Phenylobacterium sp. | reverse complement strand
TGAAGGCCGCCATCGCCGAGATGAAGACCAAGTACGGGGCCATCGACCGGCCGTTCGGCGAGGTCTCGCGCTTCGCCATCGACAAGGTCGACCTTCCCGGCAACGGCGGCTTCGGCAACACCGGCATCTTCCGCACCATCACCTGGGGTCCGCTGAAGGCCGGCAAGCGCATCCCGGTGCATGGCGAGACCTGGGTGTCGCTGGTGGAGTTCTCGACGCCGATCAAAGCCAAGGGGCTGATGAGCTACGGCAACGCCAGCCAGCCGGGCTCGCCGCACCGCTCCGACCAGCTGCAGCACCTCTCGGACAAGACCCTGCGCACGCTGTGGACCACGCGCGCACAGGTCGAGCAGCATCTCGAAGGCCGGGTCGCGATCTGACCCTGCGCCGCATTTTCAAGGAGACCACGATGATCAGACGAACCGTGACCCTGGGCCTGGCCGTCGCCGCGCTCACCCTGAGCGCCGCCTCGGCCCAGGCCGCCAGCCCGCACGACGGCGCCTGGGAGGCCGTGGAGTCCAAGGCGCCCGGCAGCACGATCACCCCGGGCTTCAAGCTGGTCATCAACTTCAAGTTCGGGCCCAACAAACTCGAGTACCACTCGGCCAACACCACCCGGCCGGACAAGCCCTACATCAGCGACCACGTCACCACGCTGGACGGCACGCCGGCCCCCTTCCCGAACCAGGAGCGCTTCAACCAGGTCTCGGTGACCCAGACCGGCCCGAACGACCTGCAGATCCTGAAGATGAAGGACGGCGACGTGATCGCCGGCGAATTCTGGACCTTCAGCTCGGACGGCAAGACGGCGATCCGCCGCGGCATCGGCAAGAACCCGGAAGGCAAGTCGCACGCCTACCAGGAAGCCTTCGTCCGGAAATAGCCGCCGCCGGCGGCGTCAGCTCCAGGCGCCGCCGAGCGCCCGGGTCAGGTTCACGCTGGCCTGCAGGCGCCGCGTAGTCAGCTGGATCGCCGCCTGCTCGGCGGTGAGCGCCGCGGTCTGGGCGGTGACCACGTCGAGGTAGGTCGCCACGCCCTGGCGATAGCGGATGTCGGCGAGTTCCTCGGTGCGCCGGGCGGCGGTGACCGCGTCGGTCTGGTCCTTGGCCTCGGCCGCCAGCCGGTTGGCCAGCGCCATCTGGTCCTCCACGTCGCGGAAGGCGTTGAGCACCACACCGCGGTAGTCGGCGCTGGCCTGGTCGAAGGCCGCCCGCGCGGCCTGCACGCCGGCCTTGCGCCGGCCGCCGTCGAAGATCGCCCCGACCAGCTGCGGCCCGATCATCCAGAAGCTGTTGGGGGCGGTGAGCAGACTGGCCCCGCCGGCGTTCTGCCAGCCGGCCGAGCCGTCCAGGGTCAGCGACGGGAACAAGGCCGCGCGCGCGACGCCGATGTCGGCGTTGGCCGCGGCCGCGCGCCGTTCAGCGGCGGCGATGTCGGGGCGGCGCTGCAGCAGGGTCGAGGGGGCGCTGACCGCCACGCGCGGCTGCGGGAGGGCGGTCTCTACGGGCGCGAGGTTGAAGGTTGAGGCGCTCTCGCCGACCAGGGCGGCGATGGCGTGCTCCATCAGCGCGCGCTGGGCGGCGACGTCGGCGAGCTGGGCCTTGGCGGTGGAGAGCTGGGTCTGGGCGCGGGCGACGTCGAGGCCGGTGGCGTTGCCGCCATTGTGCAGAATCTGGGTCAGCTCCAGGGCGCGCGCGTAGGCGGCTACGGTCGCCTGCAGCAGACGCAGCTGGGAGTCGAGGCCGCGCAGGCTGAGGTAGTCTTCGGCGAGGTCGGCCTGCAGGCTGAGCCGCATGGACCGAAGGTCGGCCTCGCTGGCCTGGGCGCGGTCGCCGGCGCTTCGCGCCAGATTGCGCAGCCGGCCCCAGAGGTCGATCTCGTAGGCCAGCGACACGCCCACCTGGTTGTTCGAATACTGGTCCGGCCCGCCGACCCGCAGGGGCGCGTTGTCCGAACGGCGGGTGCGTTGCGCCGTGGCGCCCCCGTCGATCTCCGGAGCCAGGCCGGCGCGGGCCTGGGCGGCGAGCGCGCGGGCCTGGTCGTAGGCCGCGACGGCGGCGGCGAGGCCGGGGTTGGCCTTCTCGGCGCGGGCCTCGAGGTCGTCGAGCACGGGATCGGAGAACATCGCCCACCATTGGCCGCGCGGCTGGGCGTCGGCGGGCGCGGCCGGCGTCCAGGGTCCCTGCTCCTTGAAGGCCGGCGCGATGGGGGTGGCCGGCGGCGCGTAGGGTGGCGCCAGCGAACATCCGGCCAGTAAGGCGGCGGCCGCCGCCGTCAGGAGCAGCCTGGCCGCGGCCATGCGCTTCAGGCCCCCGCCTTCTGCGCCGAGGCGCCGGCGACGCGCACCAGGTCGCCGTCGGCCAGCGACTCCGGCGGATTGTCGACGACGCGGTCGCCGGCGGCCAGGCCGGCGCCGATCTCGACGCTGGAGCCCAGGTCGCGGGAGATGGTCACCGGCCGTATCTTCACGTGGCTGTCGGTCCCGACGATGGCCACCACCGGACCGCTGTGGCGGTACTGGATCGCCGTCACCGCAACCCGCGTCGTGGTCTGCGGCGAGCTCAGGCGGAAGGTGACCTGGGCGTAGTCGCCCGACTTGATCCGGCCGTCGGCGTTGTCCAGTTGCAGCTCGACCAGCTCCGCGCCGCTCTGGGCCCCCACCGCCTGTGCGCTGTTGGCGACCACGGCCTTGAAGGTCTGGCCGGCGTACTCCGGGACGGTGAGGTCGGCGGTCTGGCCCTTTTGGATCAGGGCCGAATAGTTCTGCGGCACGCGGACGTAGATGCGCAGCTTCCGTTGGTCGGCGACGGTGAACAGGGCCGCGTCGTTGGGGCTGCCGGTGGTGATCAGCTGGCCGATATCGGTCGTGCGCGTGGTCACGACGCCGTCGAACGGGGCGGTGATCTTCTTGAAGGACTCCAGCGCCAGCAGCCGGTTGAGATTGGCGCGGGCGGCGTTGACCAGCGAGGTCTTGGCCGCGAGGTCGCCGGACTTCTCCTCGGCCTCCTGCCTGGAGACCGCGTCCTGCGCCACCAGGCCCTCCCAGCGCCTCGAGGTGGTGCCGGCGAGGCTCTGGTTGGCCTGGGCGGTGGCGAGGTCGGCGCGCGCCTGCAGCACCTGCTGGTCGAGGTCCGGCGTGTCGATGTCGGCCAGGACCTGGCCGGCCTTCACCGGCGCGCCGATGTCGGCGTACCAGCGCTTCAGGTAGCCGCTGACCCGGGCGTGGATCGGGGCGGTGTAGAAGGCCTGCACGTCGCCCGGCAGGACCAGCTGGCGCTCCCCGCCGCCTTCGACCTTGGCGAGGCCGATGGTCGGGATCGACTGCTCCCGCGTCCAGGTTCTCATGCCCTGGTCGGCGCTGACACGGCTGACCAGACCCACGACCACTACCAGGGCGGCGACGCAGGCCGCCGCGAGGCCGGCGAACCGCAGGCGGTGCGTCGAGATGGGGGACGCGGCGGCCTCAGGCATAGGACTCTCCGGTGATCGGCTCGGGGGCGACCGCATGCGCCCGTCGGCCGTGCACGAGGCTGAAGACCACCGGCACGAACATCAGGGTGGCGATGGTGGCGAAGACCAGGCCGCCGATCACCGCGCGGCCCAGGGGGGCGTTCTGCTCGCCGCCTTCGCCCAGGCCCAGCGCCATGGGCGCCATGCCGATGATCATGGCCAGCGCCGTCATGACCACCGGCCGGAAGCGCGTGAAGCCGGCCTCGGTGGCGGCGACGATCGCGTCGCCGGTGGCGGCCAGGCGCTCGCGGGCGAAGCTGATGACCAGGATCGAGTTGGCGGTCGCCACCCCCATGCACATGATCGCCCCGGTCAGGGCCGGCACCGAAAGCGTCGTCCCCGTGGCGAACAGGATCCAGACGATCCCGGCCAGCGCCGCCGGCAGGGCGGTGATGATCACAAACGGGTCGAGCCACGACTGGAAGTTCACGACGATCAGCAGGTAGATCAGCACGATCGCCGCGGCCAAGCCGAAGAACAGGCCCGAAAACGCGGTGTTCATGGTCACCATCTGGCCGCGCAGGTCGACCGAGGCGCCCTTCGGCCGGTCCTTGGCGGCGTCCTTCAGGATCTTGTTGATGTCCTTGGTCACCGAGCCCAGGTCGCGGTCCTGGGTGGTGGCGTAGATGTCGATGACCGGGGCTGCGTTGTAGTGGCTGACCACAGCCGGCGTGCTGTCGCGGCTGATTGCGCCCAGCCCGCCAAGGATCTGCGCCTGGTTGTTCTGGGCCGTCGTACCGTTGATCGGCACCCCTTCGAGGCCGGAGATCGAGGACAGCCTGTACTCCGGGGTCTGCGCCACGATCGGATACGACACCCCGGTCTTTGGGTTGACCCAGAAGGTCGGCGCGCCCTGGGAACTGCCGGCGAGCGTGGTGACCAGGCTGTTGGTCACGTCGCGTTCCGAAAGGCCCAGCTGGGCGATGCGCGCGCGGTCGACATCGACGCGCAGTTCGGGCGAGCCCTCGGGCTGCTGCATGCGCACATCGGCAAGGCCGCGGACCTCCCGGATCTTGCGCAGCAGGGTGTTGGCGTAGACGCGGTTGGCGGCGGCGTCTGGGCCGGAGATCTGCAGGTCGATGGGCGCAGGCGCGCCGAAGTTCAGGATCTGGCTGACGATGTCGGCCGGCAGGAACGCGAAGGTGGTGCCGGGGTAGTCGCGGGGCAGCACCTCGCGCAGGCGCTTCACATAGGCAGGCGTCGAATGATGGTGCGCCTTTAGGCTGACGTAGATGTCGCCGTCCTGCGCGCCGATCACGCCGGAGTTCGAATAGACCATGTTGATGGAGCTGTTCGGGATGCCGATGTTGTCGACGATCGAGCTGAGTTCGTCGGCCGGGATAACCTGGCGGATCGCGCCCTCGATGCGGCGGAACTCCAGCGAGGTGTCCTCCAGCCGCGTGCCGACCGGCGCCCGCACGTGGATCGTCATCTGGCCCGCATCCACCGAGGGGAAGAAGTTGCTGCCCAGGAACGGCGCCAGGCCGAAGGACAGCACGACGACGGCCATGAAGCCGATCAGGAACGGCCGCCGGGCGCCCATCGCCCGCTCCAGCAGGCCGGCATAGACCGAGCGCACCTTCCCGAAGCCGGCCTCGAACCGCCGCTGGAAACGCGCCAGCGGATTGCGCGAGCGGGGCTCCGAGGCATGCTCGTCGTGCGGCGCATGCGGCCTCAAGAGGTACATCGCCATGGTCGGCACCAGCGTCCGCGACAGGACGAAGGACGCGATCATCGCGAACACCACCGACATGGCCATCGGCACGAACAGGAAGCCCGCCACGCCCTTGAGCATGAACATCGGCACGAACACGATGCAGATGCAGAGCAGGGAGACGAAGGCGGGCGTGACGATCTGGTTGGCGCCGTCGAGGATGGCCGTGCGGACGTCCTTGCCCTGTTCCAGGTGCCAGTTGATGTTCTCGATGGTCACCGTGGCGTCGTCCACCAGGATGCCGACCGCCAGGGCCAGGCCGCCGAGGGTCATGATGTTCAACGTCTGACCGCTCACCGACAGCGCAGCGATCGCCGCCAGCACGGCCAGGGGGATCGAGACGGCGATGATCACCGTCGAGCGCCAGCTGCCGAGGAACAGCAGGATCATCAGGCTAGTGAGCGCCGCGGCGATGGCGCCCTCCTTGACCACGCTGGAGATCGCGCCCTTCACGAACAGCGACTGATCGTTGAGCGCGGTGATCTTGAAGGTCGAGGGCAGCTGCTCCTTCAGGCCGGGCAGCTTGTCCTTCACGCCCTGGACCACGGCAAGCGTCGAGGCCGAGCCGGTCTTCAGGATGGTGGACAGCACCGCGCGGCCGCCATCGACGTGGACGATATTGGTCTGCGGCGGGGCGCCGTCGCGCACCTGGCCCACGTCGCGGATGAAGATGGTGGCGCCGTTCACCGTCTTGATCGGCAGGCTGTTCAGATCCTCGATGGTTTCGGCGGCGTCGTTGAGCCGGACGTTGTACTGATAGGAGCCTATCTTCACGAAGCCGACCGGCAGGATCTGGTTCTGCGCCGCGAGCGCCGTCGTCACGTCATTGGCCGAGACGCCCTTCGACTGGAGGGCCTGAGGGTCGAGGTCGATCTGGATCTGGCGAAGCTGGCCCCCATAGGGGTAGGGCGTGGCCGCCCCGGGCACCGTGGTCAGGACCGGCCGGATCACCACCTGGCTCAGATCGAACAGCTTCTGTTCGGAGAGTGTCTTGTCGGAGTCCGCCAGCTGCAGGATCGGCACGGTGGCGGCCGAGTAGTTGAGGACCAGCGGCGGGGTCACGCCGGCGGGCATCTGCCGGATGGACGTCTGCGCGGTCGAGGTAACCTGCGCCGTCGCTGTGCGGATGTCGACCCCGGGCTGGAAGAAGATCTTCACGATCCCGATGCCGTTCACGGACTGGCTCTCGGTGTGCTCCACGTCGTTGACCGTGGTCGTCAGGAACCGCTCGAACTGGGTGACGATCCGGTTGGACATCTCGCCGGGCGACAGGCCCGCGAAGTTGAAGGCGACCCCGATCACCGGCACCCGGATCTCGGGGAAGATGTCTGTGGGCGTCCGGAGCGCGGCCATCACCCCGAAGATCATGATGAGCACGGCCATCACGATGAAGGTGTAGGGGCGCTTAAGCGCGATACGGACGATGGCGTTCAAGCGACTGAGTTCCGGACGGAGTAGGCGTGGGCGCCGCGCCGAGGGGGCCGCGGCGATTCCCGGCGCGTTCCTTGGACCCAATCCGGCCCCGGAGGCCAATGAAGATAGTTTTAAGTTCGCAGCCCTCAGCCGCCGATGCCGCGCGGCCAGCAGTTCAGGGCGACGCGCAGGCCCGGCCGGGCGTCCTCCAGCACCAGGGTGAAATGGTGCAGCCGGGCGATCGCCGTGACGATGCTGAGGCCCAGGCCCGAACCGGGCTCGGTGCGGGTGCGGGCCGCGCGGTAGAAGCGCTGCAGCACCGCGTCGCGCTCCACCTCCGGCACGCCTGGGCCGTTGTCCGCCACCTCGATCCTCGGCCCCTCGTCGCGGACCACCAGACGCAGGGTGACCCGGCCGCCGCGCGGGGTGAACTTCAGCGCGTTGTCCACGAGGTTGCTGACCGCCTCGAACAGCAGGGTCGGATCGGCCGACACCGCAGGCGCGTCGTCGGCGATGTCCGCCTCCAGGGCGACGCCGCGGTCCTCCGCCAGGGGTTCGTGCAGCTCGCGCACATGCTCCAGCACGCTCTGCAGCCGCGTGGGCTCGAAGAAGGCCTGGCGGTCACGCCGCTCGATCTCGCCGATGCGCTGCAGGGCGCGGAAGCGGGTCAGGAGGTCGTCGGTCTCGGCCAGCGCCTGGTCGAGCATTTCCCGCTGGGCGCCTTCGAGCTGCGTCTCCTGCCGCACGCGGTAGAGCAGCGCCCGCAGGCGGTTGAGCGGGGTGCGCAGGTCGTGGGCGACATTCTCGCCGACGCTCTTGACCTCCCAGAGCAGGCGCTCGGCCTCGTCCATCATGGCGTTGGCGACACCGGCCAGCATGTCGATCTCGTCGCGGCGGCGGGAGACCGGCAGCCGGACGCCGAGCTCACCCTTCAGCGCCGCCCGGCTCGCCGCGCGCAGGTCGTCGATGCGCCGCAGCGGCCCCAGGCTGAGGGCCGCAGCGGCGGCCAGGCCCAGCACCAGGATCAGGCCGCCGCTGAGCGCCAGCGCATTGATGATGATCTTGCGAAGGCCGGTCAGCACCAGCGCGTCATGGCCTACATAGAGGATCTCGCCCCACGGCATCCGCTGCGCCAGCCCGCGCGCGCCGGGCTGCAGGCCCGCGGCGTGGACCTCCCGGGGCGCGCCGTCGATCGGCAGGCTGGCGGGCAGGCTGCGGACGTTGCCCGAGATCCAGATGCCGTCCGCGGAGAACAGGCCGTAGTATTCGATGCGGCGGGTGTCGGCGGCGACGGCCTGGGTGACCCGCTCCGGCAGCCGCTCGGCGCCGCCCAGCCTCAGATCCTTGGCCTCGCTGATGACGATGCCGTCGATCTGACGGGCCATGTAGCCCGCCGTCTGCTGATAGATGAGGCCCATCAGGGCCACGACGGCGAGCGCGAACACCGCGCCGTTCATCAGCGTCAGCCGGAACGGGGTCGTCCGCCAGAGCTCACCCGGGCGCATTGAGCGCGTATCCCGAGCCGCGGACGGTGTGGATCAGCGGCGCCAGACCCGGCCGGTCGATCTTGCGGCGCAGCCGGCCCAGATGCACGTCGATCAGGTTGGTGCCGGGGTCGAAATGGTAGCCCCAGATGGCCTCGAAGATCATGGTCCTGGTGAGGATCTGCCCGGAGTTGCGCATCATGAACTCCAGCAGCTTGTACTCCGTGGGCATCAGCCGGATCTCGGCTCCGCCGCGGTGCGCCGTGCGGCTGATCAGGTCGAGGTCGAGGTCGGCGACGGAGAGGTTCAACTGGCGGGGCGCGGCCTGGCGGCGGCGCAAGAGGACCTCCAGCCGCGCGGCCAGCTCTTCGGACGCGAACGGCTTGGTCATGTAGTCGTCGCCGCCGGCCCGCAGGCCGCGGATCCGTTCGTCCACGTCGCTCAGCGCGCTGATCATCAGGACGGGGATGTCGACGTTCGCGCCGCGCATCTCGGTGACGATGGCCAGGCCGTCCATGCGGGGCAGCAGCCGGTCCAGGATGACGGCGTCGAAATCGCCACTCAGAGCCAGCGTCAGGCCGTCGCGGCCGTCCGGCGTCCACTCCACGACGAACCCATGCTGCTCGAGCTCCGCCACGATCTCCTTGCCGGTGGTGGCATCGTCTTCGATCGCCAGGATCTTCGGCATCGCGCTTCCGTCTGCGAGCTGGCCCGCTGCAAGACTGCTCGCCACGAGCGGCGCACGACGTCAAGTCCGGGACCGCGAGGGTCGCGCCCGCTCCTGGGCGGCTGGATCGATCCCGCAGGGTCTGTCTATCGGCACGGATAATGCCGGAGACGGCGTCGACGACGTCCGTCAGGCAAAGCCCTTCGTGCGCCGCTGGATCATGCCCTCGATGATCGTGACGATCTCGACGGGGCAGTCCTCCTGGAGGAAATGCGCGCCCTGCAGGATGACGTGCGGCTGGCATTTGGCGCCGGGGACCCGCGTCTGGAAGACCGCCTCGCCGCCGCGGGTCACGGAATCGCCGTCGCTGAAGGCGGTAAGAAACGGCTTGTCGAAGCGTTCCAGCGCCGCCCAGGCGGCCTGGTTCTCAGCGACCGAGGCGTGTTCCGGGGTGACCGGCACCAACCTGGGGAACTGCCGGGCGCCTTCCTTGAAGCTCTCGTCCGGGAACGGGGCGTCGTAGGCGGCGATCTCCGCGGGGGAAAGGTCGCGCGCCGTGCCGCCGTGGACGATCATGCCGATCGGCATCTGCGGGACTGCCTGGCTGAAGTTGAGCCAGGCCATGAAGCCTTCCGTCCGGCCGGTCCCGACCGGCAGGCCGGTGTTGGCGGCGACCACGCCGGCGAACTGCTCTGGCGACGACGCCACCAGGCGCAGACCGATCAGCCCGCCCCAGTCCTGGCAGAAGAGGGTGATGTCGTGGAGGTCCATCTGGGCCAGCCACTGGCCCATCCAGTCGACGTGGCGCTCATAGGTGTAGTCGCAGCGCGCCGCCGGCTTGTCGGAGCGTCCGAAGCCGATCAGGTCGGGGGCGATGACGCGATGGCCCTTGGCCGTCAGGGCCGGGATGACCCTGCGGTAGAGGTAGGACCACGACGGCTCGCCGTGCATCAGCAGCACCGGCGCCCCGTCGCGCGGACCCTCGTCCACGTAATGGACCCGCAGCGCCGTCCCGTCGGCGTCGACGACCGTGGCGTAGCGTGGCGCGAACGGCCAGTCGGGGAGGCGGGCGAACCGCTCATCGGGGGTCCTCAAGGCGTGCACGGTGGAGGCCTCCCCGATTGACTCTCCGGACTTCAACCCGGAATATAGTGGCAATATGTGTGCCACTATATTTAGTTATCGTCAAGGTCTGCGGGGACGGCAGGCGGCGCGCGGGATATCTTCCGCGGGGCCGTTCGGCTAGGCCATGATGGCGACGTCCCGAGCCCGCCGGTGGCTCGAAAGGTATCCGGCGCACCGACCCTGCCTCGCCGCCTTCCGCTAGTCTGGAGCCCGCGCCATGACCGATCCCATCGCCCTCTCCGGCGCGCCGGGCTCGCCCTACACCCGCAAGATGCTGGGGGTGCTGCGCTACCGGCGGATTCCCTACCGCCTGCTGCCGCCCAGCGGTCCGGCCCTGGCGGGCCTGCCGCAGCCCAGGGTGTCGCTGCTGCCGACCTTCTACCTGCCCGACGAGGCGGGCGAACTGCAGGCGGTCACCGATTCCACGCCGATCATCCGCCGCCTGGAGCGCGAGCATGTCGGGCGCAGCCTGATCCCGACCGACCCCGCGCTGGCCTTCCTCGACGAACTGATCGAGGACTACGCCGACGAGTGGCTGACCAAGGCCATGTTCCACTACCGGTGGTCCTATGCGCCGGACATCGCCAAGGGCGCGGCCATCCTGCCCTGCTGGCGCGGCTTCACGGTTCCGGACGAGGAGCTGCGGACCCGCGGCGCCTTCGTCGCCGAGCGGCAGATCGGACGGCTGAGGTACGTGGGCTCGAACGCCGTCACCGGGCCGGTGATCGAGGCCAGCTATCGGCGCTTCCTGGCGGCCTTCGAAGCCCACCTGACGCACCTGCCCTATCTGTTGGGCGACCGACCCGCGAGTTGCGACTTCGCCGTGTTCGGCCAGCTGACCCAGCTCGCCGAGTTCGACCCGACGCCGATGGCCCTCACCCTGGAGCTCGCGCCGCGCGTCACCGCCTGGGTGGGCCTGATGGAGGATCAGTCAGGCGTGGAGCCGGGCGACGACGGCTGGGTTTCCATGGCCGCGCTGCCCGACACCCTGGGCGCGATCCTGGCCGAGATCGGTCGGGTCTACCTGCCGGTGATGCTGGCGAACGCCGAGGCGGTGATGGCCAAGGCCCCGGAGGTCACGGCGCGCGTCGACGGCGAGGTCTGGACCCAGCAGCCGTTCCCCTACCAGGCCAAGTGCCTGGGCTGGCTGCGCCAGTCGCGGGACAGGCTGCCGCCACAGGCGCGGGCGCAGGTCGACGCGGCCCTGGCGCCCGCCGGCCTTACCGGGTTGTTCGCGTGAGCCCAGGCCCGGCGCGCACGCCCCCCCTGGCCGACGGCCGCCGCCAGCGTGGCCAGGACAACCGCGCGCGGATCATCGCCGCCATGCTGGAGATCATCCACTCCGGCGAGGTCACCCCCGGCGCCGAGCAGGTCGCCCAGCGCGCCGACGTCGGCCTGCGCACGGTGTTCCGCCATTTCCAGGACATGGAGAGCCTCTACCGCGAGATGTCGGCGGTGATCGAAGGCGAACTGCGGGCGGTCGTCGCACAGCCCTTCCGATCCGAGGACTGGCGCGAACGGGTCATCGAGCTGATCGAGCGCCGCTCGGGGGCCTTCGAGAAGGTGGGCCCCTTTCTGCGGGCCTCGGCGGTGTTCCGCTACCGCTCCAAGGTCCTCGGGATCGATTACGCCCGCCTGAACGCCACGATGCGGGAGATCCTCAAGCACCAGCTGCCGCCGGCGGTGGCCCGCGACCAGTTGAAGGTGGAGATCCTCGACCTCTTGCTCGGCTTCGAGAGCTGGTCCCGGCTGCGCCGCGAGCAGGGCCTGTCGCCCAAGCGGGCGCGCGAGACGCTGGAGACGGCCGTCCGGCGGCTGCTGGACTGACCGCACCGACGGCGGCTACACGGCGGCGGGGATGTAGCGCTGGCGTCCCAACCGGCCCAGCTTGGCCGCCCAGCGGAAAGGCCGGACCATGATCATCAGGGACATCGATACCGACGCCGCAGCCGCGCACGAGATGTTCCAGTCCTTCGAGGGCATGGAGGGGCTGCCGGTCTCCGCGCCCGCCGCACCCAAGCGCCTCAGCATCGATGCCTTCGCCCGCTCGGTCTATCCGGGGGTGCTGGTGGCCTTGACCATCGCGCTCGCCGCCGACTGGCTGGCCAGCCACTACAAGGCGCCGGTGATGCTGTTCGCCTTGCTGTTCGGCATGACCTTCCACTTCCTGCACGAGGAAGGCCGCTGCATCGCAGGCATCGAGTTCGCCTCCAAGGCGGTGCTGCGGACCGGCGTCGCCCTGCTGGGCGCGCGGATCACCGTCGAACAGATCATCGCGCTCGGCCCCGTGCCCGTGGCCATGGTGGTGGCGGGGGTTGCGACCACCCTGCTCGTGGGGCTGGGCCTGGCGCGCCTCTTGGGCCTCAGCCGCGAGTTCGGCGTGCTGTCGGGCGGATCGGTGGGCATCTGCGGAGCCTCGGCGGCACTGGCCATCGCCTCCGTGCTGCCGAAGACCAAGGAGAGCGAGCGCGACGTGATCCTGGCCGTCGTGGTGGTCACCACGCTCTCCACTATCGCGATGATCCTCTATCCGATGCTGGTGGCGGCCATCGGTCTCGACCACCAGCGAGCGGGCCTGTTCCTCGGCGGCACGATCCACGACGTCGCCCAGGTGGTGGGCGCGGGCTACATGATCTCCCAGAAGACCGGCGACATCGCGACCTATGTGAAGCTGCTGCGGGTCGCCATGCTGTTGCCGGTGGTGGCGATCATCGCCTTCGTCCTGTCGCGCGGCCGAGGCGGGCAGCCGGGGGCGAAGGCGCCGATGCCGATGTTCCTCTTCGGTTTCGCGGCCCTGGTGGCGTTGAACAGCCTGGGCTTCCTGCCGAAGCCGGTCGTCGACGGCGCGGGGGAGGTTTCCCGCTGGTGCCTGGTGGTGGCCATCGCCGCGCTCGGCATGAAGACCTCGTTCAAGGCCCTGATCGCCGCCGGCTGGCGCCCGGTCGCGGTGATGGGGCTGGAGACGCTGTGGATCGCGGGCCTGGTGCTGGCGGTCGTGGAATTCGCCACCTAGCCCCCGAGGGCCCGGGAAAGACGGCCCAGCCCCTCAGCGCGTGCCGTACATGCGGTCGCCGGCGTCGCCGAGGCCGGGCAGGATGTAGCCGTGGTCGTTGAGCTTCTCGTCCACCGCCGCGGCCCAGACGCGCACGCCCGGATGGTGACCCTGGAACTTGGAGAGCCCCTCAGGCGAGGCCAGCAGGCAAGCCATGCGGATCGCCTTGGCGCCGGCCTCCTTCAGCCGGTCGACGGCGGCGATGGCGGTGTTGCCGGTGGCCAGCATCGGGTCGATGACCACCACCGTGCGGTCCGCCAGGTCGACGGGCGCCTTGAAGTAGTACTCCACGCACTCCAGCGTCGCCGGGTCGCGGTAGAGGCCGATGTGGGCGACGCGGGCGGCGGGGACCAGCTCCAGCATCCCGTCCAGCATCCCGACGCCGGAGCGCAGGATCGGCGCGAAGACCAGCTTCTTGCCGGCCAGCTGCGGCGCCGCCATCGCCTGCATCGGCGTCTCGATCTCCACCGTCTCCAGCGGCAGGTCGCGGGTGACCTCGTAACAGATCAGGCCGCCGATCTCCTTGAGCAGCTGGCGGAAGCTCTTGATGGACGTGTCCTTCTTCCGCATCAGCGTCAGCTTGTGCTGCACCAGCGGGTGGTCGACGATCGTCACGCCCTTCATCTTCATCCCCCTCAGAACACGGTGCCGTCGCTGACGACGGTGATCGGCGGGCCGCCGTCGGCGCGCAAGCTCCGGGCGATGCGCCGCCCCGCCGCCCACGTCCCGCCCTCCAGCACGCGCGCCAGCGGGAAGGCCTCGGCGCCGACGCCCAGGCGCTCTCGCACCATG
>NZ_JAQGIZ010000017.1 GCF_028290885.1 Phenylobacterium sp. | reverse complement strand
ACGCCGGCAAGTCGACGCTGTTCAACCGGCTGACCCAGTCCGAAGTCGTCGCCGAGGACATGCTGTTCGCCACCCTCGACCCGACGCTGCGGATGCTGAAGCTGCCCGACGGGCGGCCGGCCATCCTGTCCGACACCGTGGGCTTCATCTCCGACCTGCCGCACGAGCTGGTGGAGGCGTTCCGCGCCACGCTCGAGGAGGTCAAGGAGGCCGACGTCGTTCTCCACGTGCGTGACATCGCCAGCCCCGAAAGCGCCGCCCAGGCCGGCGACGTGCGCACGGTGCTGGAGCGCCTGGGCGTCGACATGGAGGACCGCAGCATCCTGGAAGTCTGGAACAAGATCGACCTCTTGCCGGAAGACGGTCGGGAGATCGTCATGGGCGACGCCCGCCGCGCCCATCCGCCGGCGATCCCGCTCTCCGCCGTCACCGGCGAAGGCTGCGACGCGCTGCTGGAGGCCATCGCCGCCCTGGTCGACGAGGCGCCCCCGGTGGACGTCTTCACGCCGGTGGGCGAGGGGGCGGCGATCGCCTGGCTCTACCGCCACGGCCGCGTCCTGGAGCGCCGCGACGGCAAGGACGGCTCCGTGCGCCTGGCCGTCAGCCTGTCACCCCAGGCGCTGGGCCAGTTCGAGCAGCAGTTCCCGGGAGCCGAGGTGCGCGGGCACTAGACTAGGCCACGAACGCGGCGGCTTCACGCGCCAGGGCCTCCCAGTCCGCGTCCATGCGGGCCAGCACCCATTCCTTCATCGGCCTTCCCTTGTTGGCGTCAAAGGGCGCGCCCTCGCCGGCGGCGATGAGGGCCGCCACGCGCTCGGCAGGCAACTTGAGCAACAAGACGTCGCCCCGCACGGCGGCGAACAGCTTGCCGTTGACCATCAGGGAGTCGCGCGCAAAGCCTCGGCGCTCGGACAGGGTCACGCCGGGCTGCGCAAGCAGGGCGGTCGCCAGCGCCCCGAAGCGTTCGGGCGGCGAGCTCATTTCGCGACCTTCTCCGCCGCCTTCGCTTCGTCCCAAAGGGCGTCCATCTCGGCGAGGTCCGACTGGTCCGGGGTCTTGCCGCGCTCGGCGAGCGTCGCCTCGATGTACTGGAAGCGCCGCGCGAACTTGGCGTTGGTGAAGCGCAGGGAGTCCTCTGGGTCCACCTCCAGGGTGCGGGCGAGGTTGGCGACCACGAACAGCACGTCGCCCATCTCCTGGCGGGCCTTCTCCAGGTCTCCGGCGGCGATCTCGGCCTCCAGCTCCGCGACTTCCTCGTGCAGCTTGGCCATCACGTCCTCGACTGTCGGCCAGACGAAGCCGACGCCCGCCGCGCGCCTGGAGAGCTTCACGGCGCGGGTGAGGGCAGGCAGGCCGACGGGGACGTCGTCCAGCAGGCTGGCCGTGCGGCCCTTCCCGTGACGCTCGGCGGCTTTCAGCGCTTCCCAGCCCTCCTTCTGGTGGGCGAGGGAGGCGTAGGTTTCCTCGGCGAACACATGCGGGTGGCGGCGCACCATCTTGTCGTTGATGGCGGCGGCCACGTCCTCGAAGGCGAAGGCGCCTTGCTCCTCGGCCATGCGCGCATGGAACACCACCTGCAGCAGCAGGTCCCCCAGCTCTTCCTTCAGGTCGGAAAGGTCGCCCCGCTCGATGGCGTCGGCGACCTCATAGGCCTCCTCGACGGTGTAGGGCGCGACGGTGGCGAACGTCTGCTCCAGGTCCCAGGGACAGCCGTCGGCCGGGTCGCGCAGCCGCGCCATGATCGCCAGCAGCCGGTCGATGGGCCGCAGATCGGCGGGCGGAGCGGCTCTGGTCATGGGACTCTCTGGGGAGGCGTACGGCGATCAGACCGTGCGCCGTCCTCAGAGGCAAGCTGCCTTAGCGGCTGGCGACGGCGTCACCGCGGCCGAGCTTTTGGGCGAAACGATCGAAGGTCCACTCCGCGTCCGCCCAGGTTCCGCCGCGGCGGGCCCAGCGGATGTCGGACTCGTAGTACTTGTAGCTGAGCGGCGTGACATGGCCGTCCGGCGCGATGGCGCTACCCTCGATGCGCGCGCCGCCCAGCCCGAAGCTCTCGTAGGAGAGGCCGGGCCTATCGCCCAGCTGCTTGAAGGTGGGCCGGTTGGGTTGGGCGTCGGTCAGCTCAAGCTCGATCCGCGCGCCGTCGTAGGCGCCGCTCCTGGCGAGCCGTTTCTCCACTGTGGTGCGCAGGTCGTTGGCGAGGTCGTTGACCTCGCGCACGCCGAGCGTGCTGGCGGCCTTGGCCTGGAGCTCGGGGCCGATGGTGACGTTCACCGCAGCGGGGGCCGCGGCGGCTGCGCCGGCGCTGGCGAAAAGGGCGACGGTGGCGATAGCTAGGGTCCGCATGCTGATATCCTGTTCATGGCCCTCACACCTAAGGTAGGCCACTCCGCGGCCGCCGCAACTACCGGCGCCCGGGAATCGCGCCAGAATAGGCGCATGACGGCCCCGCACAGTCTCGACGCGCCTACGTCGATCGGAGGAGGGCGCTGATGCCTCCGCGCTGGGCCGTCGCCTCGGGCGTCGGCCTGGCGCAGATGCTGGCCTTCGGGACCTCGCTCTACCTGCTGACAGTGCTCAGCCAGCCGATCCGCGCGGACACTGGCTGGCCATTGCCGTGGATCATCGGCGGCATGTCAGTAGGTCAACTGGCGGGGGCGACAGTGGCGCCGCGGGTCGGGCGCTGGATCAAGCGGCACGGCGGGCGTCCGGCGCTCAGCGTGTCGAGCTTCCTGTTCGCGGGCGGCCTTGGCCTACTGGCGGTCTCGCCCAACCTGGTCGTCTATTTCGCCGGCTGGATGGTGATCGGCCTGGCCATGGCCTGTGGGCTCTATGACACGGCCTTCGGGGCGCTCGGCCGGCTCTACGGCCTGGAGGCGCGCCGGGCGATCACGACGGTGACCCTGTGGGGCGGCTTCGCCAGCACTGTGTTCTGGAGCCTGAGCGGCGTCCTGGTGACCCAGGTGGGCTGGCGCTGGACCTGCGGGGTCTACGCCCTGATGCACCTGGCCGTCGCCCTGCCGGTCTATCGCTTCCTGCTGCCCGCCGCCGAGCCGCACGTCGAGGCGCAGGCAAAGCCGGGCGAGGGGGCGGCCGCCGCCACTCTGTCGGACACAGCCCGGGCCGCCGTCGTGTTGCTGGGAGCAGTGCTGATGGCCGAGACCCTGGTCGCCTCGATCGTCTCGGTGCACCTGGTGACCCTGCTGCGCGAGCGCGGCCTGACCATGGCCGCGGCCATCGGCCTGGGCGTCTTCATCGGCCCGACCCAGGTCAGCGCCAGGTTCGGCGAGTCGCTGTTCGGCGCGCGCATCCACCCCAGCTTGACGATAATCGTGGCGGTCGGAGCGATCACGCTGGGGGTTGGATTGCTGCCGATCCTGCCGCTGAGCGTGGCCGCCTTGGCCCTGATGTCCTATGGCGCGGGTATTGGACTGGTGTCGATCAGCCGGGGATCGCTGCCGCTATACCTGTTCGGTCCGCTGGAGGCGCCGGTGATTTCCGGACGGCTGGGCCGGCCGATCACCATCACGGCGGCGCTGGCGCCCTCGATCGGCGCCTTCCTCATCGCCCGGATGGGCGGGGCGACGACGCTCTGGATCCTGACGGCGATTTCCGCGATCAGTGTCGCCGCCGCCATCGCCCTGCGCCGTCTGGCGCGGAAAATGGCGGTCCTGGCGTAGGTAAGGGCAGCCGATGCAAGCTCATCATCCCCTGGACCGCCCGATCTGGAGCGCGCTGACCACCCGCCAGGCGGGCCTCGCGGTGGGCGACGGGCGGGCGGTGCGGCTCGCGGCGGACTATGGGCTTTTCGCGGCCGCGGCGGACGCTGGGTCCGACAGCCTCGCCGCCCTGGCGGCCCTCGTGCCGGCCCAGGGCGAGGTGGCGCTGGTCGAAGCTGACGAACCGCCGGCCATTCCCGGGACGGCCGTGGTGTCGCGCGCAATCGTCTGGCAAATGACCGCCGAAGGCCTCACGCCGGATGAACCGCCCGGTTTCAGCATCGTCGCGCTGACCGAGGCCGACGCGCCGCAGATGCTGGCGCTGGCGACCCTGACCCGGCCGGGACCGTTCTTCGCGCGGACGCACCAGCTCGGCGATTTCGTGGGCGTGAAGGCGGAGGGCCGGCTGGTGGCCATGGCCGGCGAGCGCATGAAGCCCACCGGCTTCACCGAAGTCAGCGGCGTCTGCACCCATCCGGACCATCGCGGCCGAGGCTACGCCGGCGCGCTGATGCGGATGGTGGCCGCCCGCATCCTGGCCCGCGGCGAGATGCCGTTCCTACACGCCTACGCCAGCAACACCGGCGCGATCGGGCTTTACGAGTCCCTGGGATTTGCGCTTCGCCGGGAGATCGCCATGACGGTGCTGATCCGCGGCTAGGGGCTCTCCAAAAGACTCGACAGTTAAACTTGCCAGTTTAGCTGTCTATATCTATGGATGAGGCATGAGCCGCGTCCCCGCCGCGCCCCTGTCCCTGGAAATGACCGTCACGGAGCTCTTGCAAGCGACCGGACAGCTTATTCGTCGGCTGCGTGCGGAATCGAACCCAAGCGAGCTGACTTTGTCGCAGCTCGCAATCCTGGCGCGGCTGGACGAGGTCGGGCGGATGACGACGGCGGAGCTCGCGCGAGCGGAAGCCATGAAGCCCCAATCGATGGGCGCCGCGCTCGCCAGCTTGGAACAGGATGGATTGGTCCAGCGGCATGCTCATCCGACGGACGGCCGGCAGGTGCTGTTTGCGCTCACGGAACCAGGTGTCGCCACCCGGCGAAGGGACACCCATCTGAAGCGGGAGTGGCTTTCGGCCGCCATTGCAGAGCTGGCGCCCGGTGAACAGCAAACCCTCGTTGCCGCCGTCGCCCTGATCAAGCGCCTGAGCGACTCATGACTGCCGCATCTTCCAAAGGGCGCCCGTCCTTCACCATCTGACTTCAAGGAAGACGCCAATGGCGCTCACTCAAATCGACCCCGTCGCCGCCCTGGTGGTGATCGACATGCAGAAGGGCGTCGTCGCCCTGCCGACGATCCATCCCATGCCCGGCATTATCGATCGTGTCGCCCGGCTCGCGCGCGCCTTTCGCCAACAGGGCCTGCCGGTCGTCCTCGTGAACGTGGTCGGCCTCGCACCTGGCCGCACCGAGTTCAAGGTCAGCTTGTCGCCCCCGGCCGACTGGACGGAGCTTATTCCCGAGCTGGATCTCCAGCCCGGCGACCACATTGTAACCAAGCAACAGCCGGGCGCCTTCTACGGGACCGGCCTCGAGCAGATCCTGCGCCTATGCGGCGTAACGCAGGTCGTTCTGACCGGCATCGTGACGAGCGGCGGCGTGGAGGCGACGGCGCGCGATGCCTACGACCGCGGCTACAATGTCGCCCTGGTCGTGGACGCCATGACGGACCTCAGCGCCGAGGCGCACCGACACAGTGTCGAGATGACCTTTCCCCGGATCGGCGAGACGGCCAGCACCGACGAGGTGCTGGCCCTGCTGAACCAGCGGAACTGACAGCGAGGGGGGACCCCTGGTTCGCCGTGACGTGTGGGTTCCAGGCGAAGTGCGACGGGGCAGGGGACCGGACGGCGGGCGGGCGCGGAGCCCCACGGCGCGCAGAGCCCGACCGCCGGGCCGGCGCACGGTGGTTCAGCTGCAACCTTCGCTTCGAGCGCGCCGGCAGGCGCGCGAGCACGTAGTTGCCGAGAAGCGGAAGTTCCGAACTTCGCCTCGGGGGGGAAAGCGGAAGTAAGGGCAGGTCCAAAGTGCGGACGCGGCCGAGCCGGGTCGATGCAGACGCCTCAGGCCACGGCAGGCGCAGCCTCCGGCCCAGGCGCGACGCCCTCAATACGCGGGAGCAGCAACTGCACCCAGCCGACTCCCAGCAGATACGCAACCGACGCCCAGGTGAGAAGGGGCCCGTAGCCGTATCCATGGTCGAGAGTCCAGCCCGCGATGGACAGCATCGCCATGCCGGAGATGTTTCCGCTGAAGGCCTGGATCGCGATGACGGTCGCCACGCGTCCGGGCGGTGAGATGTCGGTGGCCAGCGCAAAAATGTTGACCGAGAAGCATTGGTGGGCCGCGAGCGTCAGGCCGAGGATCGCCGTCGCCAGCCAGTAGTTCCCCGCCGATGCCGCGTACCAGACGGGGATCACCAGCAGGGCCGCCGTCAGCATCAGCCATTTGCGCGTGGCGTTGACGCTGACGCCCGCAGAGAGCAGGCGCGTGGAAGCGAAGCCGGCGAGCAGCGCACCGACCCCGGAGGCGGCGTAAATTACCGCGAGCGGCAGGCCGAAGGCGCTCATGCCGAGGTGGAACACGCGGTTAAACAGGTCAGGCATCCAGTAGAGCAGCAGCCACCAGACGCTGTCCGAACACGCGCGGGCTCCGGCCACGGCCCAGGTGCGCCGGTCGGTCAGAACGTCCGTGAGGCGGGATGTCTCCACGAAGGCCGGCGTCGGCGTGTCCGCCTCAGCCGCGACGACCTGCCCCGCTCGCGAACCCTGCCACGCCACGACCCAGAGGAGGCCGAGACCGCCGGTGACCAGGAACGCGTTGGCCCAACCGATTTTCAAGGCGACGAGCGGGATGACCAGTGGGGTTACGACGGCGCCCAGGGTGCTCGCGGCGGAGATGATGCCGTACGCCATCGCCCGGAGGTCGTTGGGGTAAAGGGCCGCGGCTGTCTTGATCGCGGTCGGCGAGTTCAGGGCCTCCGTGACCCCGAGGGCAGCTCGCGCGACCGTGAACTGCCCGACCGTTCGGGCGAAAGCGTGGCCGATTGCCGCCAGGCTCCAGAGCGCCACCCCAAGCGGGTTGGCACGCCGCCACCCGATGCGGTCGACGAGCCAGCCTGTGCCAAGGAAGGAGAAGGCTGTGGCGAATTGGAAAGCCGAGGTTATCCGACCGTAATCGCCGTCGGTCCAGCCAAGGTCGTGCTGAAGCATAGGCTTCAGGACGGCGATGATCTGGCGGTCGGCGTAGTTGAGCAGGATGCCAAGGCTAACCAGGGCAAGCACAAGCCCACGCCTGCCTTGCCATAGCTTGGGCTTGTGGATGTCCATGTCGCCCCCGACGGATCACTCCAGGCGACGGTAAGCGGACTCTCCGAAGGTCCGCAATGGGTCGGGGAGCGAAATTGAAGCCGGTCCAGAAATCCGACCTTCAGGGTCCCGGCCCGGCTGACGAAACCCCACAGCTCCGAAGTGACGCGGCGAACGCTTCGGCCGGCGTCATGAACCCGAGGCATTTGCGCGGTGTGGCGTTCATTTTGGCGGCGAGGGCGCGCAGGTCGGCCGTGCTGCGGTCGGAGATGTCCGCGTCGAGTGGCAGGAAGCGTCGCAGTCGACCGTTGGTGTTCTCGACGGTTCCCTTCTGCCAGGGCGCCTGAGGCGCGCAAAAGTAGGCATCCATCCCGAGCGAGGTTTTCAGAGCGGGGTAGGCGGCAAATTCGGTTCCGCGATCGAAGGTGACGGTCCGCCGCGCTGCGGGCGGCAAGCCTCCGAGGTCCTCGGTCAGGCTGTTCATGATCGGCTTGGAATGACGGCTCGGCTGCACCCGTAGGACCGCGAACCGGGTCTGCCGCTCGACCAGCGAGAGTACACTCCGCTGGCCATGCGCCCGGCGGAACATTACCAGGTCGCCCTCCCAGTGGCCGAACGAGCTGCGCTCGGCGATCTCGTCAGGGCGCTCGGAGAAGGTGTTCTCGGGCGGGATCGTCACGCCGCGCGGCTTGCGAGCGTAGCGCTTCCGGCGGCGGCGGCGTTGGCACGGCAACAGCTGATACAGGTTCTGCTGACGTCCCACGTCGCCATAGACGAACTGATAGATGGTCTCGTGGCTGATCCGTTGTTCGCCGCCAGACTCGCGCCGCAGCCGACCGGCGATCTGCTCCGGCGACCAGGCTTGCTGCAGTTGGGCGATGACGTGCCGCGCCAGGTCCGGATTCAGATGCAGCTTGCGCTGGCGGATGCGGCGCCGATCCGTGCGCGACTGGGCGGCCTGGGGGAAGTAGCCGCGCAGCCAGGGCCCGTCGTCGTGCCAGTTGCGCCGGATCTCGCGGTGTATGGTCGAGCGACGCCGACATAGCCGCTCGGCGATCCGCGGCACGGACATCTTGGCTTCGCGCAGCTGGAAAATCAGCTTCCGCTCACTCAGGGTGAGGTGGTCGTAACGTGTTCCCAAGGCGCGGCTCCCATTGCCCAGCAACCCGCTGAAATCCTTGGCAGGTCGCACTTGGAAATGGAATCCACCACGCCGCATCCGTTTTGCGCCTAAGGAAGATTATCGGAAATCGTTGCGGCTCCGGTTTGGATCATTTGGGCTTTCGGAACCGGAACATGAACTGGTCGGTGTGTCCCCGGATCGACGGATCGAACACGTTCTTGTCGTGCGGATCGGCCGGATTGGCGAACACGTCGCTCTGTCCGTCCAGCTTGAAGCCCGCCGCCAGGACCTCCGCGGCGGCCGCGTCGGCATCGATCCGGTGCAGCGTGTCGGTGGCGGCCAGACCTGATCCCTTGGCCGCCGCGTGGTCCAGCACCACGAAGACGCCTCCGGGCTTCAAAGCCGCATAGACCGCGCGGTTGAACGCCGGCACGTCGGCCGGACCCATGAACCTGTCGTGCAGGTCGTGATAGTTCTGACGGATGAACACGGCGTCGAGGCCGCTCGGTAGGCCTAAGGCGTTCACCGGTGCGGACAGCACCTCGATGTTGTGACCCTCGGCGGCCGCCGCGGCGCCGTTCATCATCTGCATCACCTCGGGATGCGCCTTCACGACTTCGGCCGGCTCGACCGCATAGACCTTGCCCTTCGGCCCCACGGCCACGCTGAGCGCGCGCGTGAAGCGCCCGGCGACGATGTCCGCCACCCGGTCGCCCGGCTTCACGCCGATGAAGGCCAGAACCGCCTCGCGCTTGAACGACGGATCGGTCATGGCGTCCGCCGGCGGCTTGGCCGGAGCCTGTTGCGCCATCGCAGGAGCGCCCGCCGCCGCCAGCGCCAGGGCCAGCGCGATCGCCGTCGTCTTGAAGTGCATCATCTCATCCTCCCGGTTTCATCCCTGCCGGCCAAGCTGCGGCCGATGCGCGCCGCGCACAACCCGCGTTCGCGCCGCTCAGCGAAGGACGATCTCGCCGCGGGCGATCCGACACAGGCTCTCGACGAAAAACCCCGGCTCCAGCGCCGTGACGCGCGCTTCGAGGCTCTCCGGCGTGTCCCCCGGCTCCACAGGCACGGCGCGGCGCGCGATCACCGGGCCGCGGTCGTATTCCTCGTCGACCAGGTGGATGACGATGCCGCTCTCGGCGGCGCCGGCGGCGATCACCGCCTCGTGGACGCGGCGGCCGTACATGCCGTGGCCCCCGAACGCCGGCAGCGGTCCGGGATGGATGTTGAGCACGCGCCCCGCATAGCGGCCGAGCGTCTGCGGCCCCAGTTGGCGCAGATAGCCCGAGAGAACAATGAGCTGGACGTCGTGGCTCGCCATGGCCTCGGCCAGCCGCGCGTCGGCGGCGTCCGGATCGCCCTGGGTCGGAATGCACAGCGCCGGCACCTCCGCCGCGGCGGCGAACGCCAGCGCCGGCGCGCTGCGGTTATTGCTCACCAGCAGGCGCGCCTCGGCCGCCAGTTCGCCCGCCCGGATCGCGGCCACGATGGCGCGGGCGCTGGAGCCGTTCCCGGACGCGAGGAACCCCAGCTTAAGCGGCGAAGATATCACGCGAATTCACCGCTGAGTTCATGTTCGAAACGAAGCCCGTCGAAGGCCGGCTCGACGCCCATCGGCAACTCGGCCTTCAAGGTCGCGTAGTCGAGGTCGATGTGCAGGTTGGTGAGGATCGCCCGCCGCGGCTTCAGGCGCTCGATCCACTCCAGCGTGCGCTCCAGGTGCGCATGGGTCGGGTGCGGGCGATAGCGCAGCGCGTCGACGATCCAGACGTCGAGGCCGGCGAGCGCCTCGAACGCGGATTCATCCAGGTTAACCACATCGCTGGAGTAGGCGACGCCGCCGAACCGGTAGCCCACCGAGCGCACTCCGCCGTGGTCCTGGTCGAAGCTGACCACCGGGATCGAGCCCGACGGGCCGTCGACCTGCCAGCGGACCCCATGCGCCGGGACCGGGCGGCGGTCGCAGATCGCCGGATAGCCGCCTTCGCCCTCGAAGATGTAGCCGAACCGGCGCATCATCGAGGCGTCGGTCGCCGTGTCCATGTGGCAGCCGATCCGCGCCCGCTGGCGGATGAAGAAGGCCCGCACGTCGTCGATGCCGTGCACCTGGTCGGCGTGGTCGTGGGTCAGCAGGATGGCGTCGAGCCGCTTGGCGCCGGCCTGCGCCGTCTGCAGGCGCAGGTCCGGCGAGGTGTCGACGATCACCGTGGTTTCGCGTTCCGCCCCCTCCCCCTTCTCCATCCGGCCTGAACGCCGGACGAGGAGGGAACAGCGCGAGCGCAGGTTCTTGGGGTCCGCCGGATCACAGGCGCCCCAGTCGCCGTCCGCCCGCGGCACGCCGCCGGAGGAGCCGCAGCCGAGGATGGTGATCTCCAGGGTCCCGCTCATGGCCGCGGGATCCGCTCGAACAGGGCGAAGAAGGCGTCTTCCGTGCGCGCCTCGGCCTCCTGCAGCGTCCAGCCGCGGATCTCGGCGAGCTTGGCCAGGATATGCGGCAGGAAGGCCGGCTCGTTGCGCCGCCCGCGGTAGGGAACCGGCGCGAGGTAGGGGCAGTCGGTCTCGACGATGATCCGCTCGGCCGGCATGTCGCGGATCACCGCACGCACCTCCTCGGCGGCCTTGAAGGTGGCGATGCCGGAGACCGAGAACCAGGCGCCCAGCGCCGCCGCCCGCGAAGCCAGCTCCGCGCCTGAGGTGTAGCAGTGCATCAGCAGGCGGAACGGCCCCTTGGCGAATTCGTCCTCCAGGATGTCGCCCATCTCCGCGTCGGCCTCGCGGGCGTGGACCACCAGCGGCAGGCCGGTCAGCCGCGCGGCCGCGGCGTGGGCGCGGAACACCTGGGCCTGGATGTGGCGGGGGCTGAGGTCGTAGTGGAAGTCGAGCCCGGTCTCGCCGATGCCGACCACCCGCGGATCGGCCGCGATCGCCGCGAGCGTCTCCGCCGAGAGGTCCGGGTCTTCCTTGGCCTCGTGCGGATGGGTGCCGACCGTGCACCAGATGTCCGGGTGCTGGGCGACCAGGCGCACCGCCTCGTAGTTCGAGACCCGGTCGCAGATGTTGACCATCAGGCGCACGCCCGACGCCAGGCCCCGGGAGATCACCGCCTCGCGGTCCTCGTCGAATTGCGGCGCGTGCAGGTTGACGTGGCTGTCGATCAGCATGCGCCCGTCTAGGCCGCCCGGGCGGCCTGGCGCAACTCGCCCAATGCGGTGAACAGCGCGTCGGCGCGGTCGAGGTTCAGCGCCTCCACCTCGCGCGGCAGCCGCTGCAGGGTCTCCCAGGCCTGGGCCCAGCGGTCGAGACCGCCCCCCTGCCCGGCCCGCCCCTCTCTTGCTTGGCCGGCGGAGAAGCCGTGCACCCGCTCGGCCAGGCGGTCGAACAGCAGGTTGAACTGCGCCTGGCCTTCTGCGCCCCGGAACCGGTCGGCGAGCGACAGCGCCATGGCCTCGTCGACGCGCGGCAGGCCCTCGATCAGCGCGCGGGCCGCGTCGTCCATGGCGATGGCGTTCGCGCCGGCCAGCGCCCAGGCCCGTCCGGGGGCGCCGCCGGCCATCCTGGCCAGCCGCAGCGCGGCCTCTTCGCTGATGTCCTCTCGGTCGCGTACGAAGGCGGCGGCGTCTTCCAGCGGCAGGGGCCGGAAGGCGAGCCGGCGGCAGCGGGAGCGGATGGTGGGCAGCAGGCGTCCCGGCGCGTGGCTGACCATCAGCAGCACGCCGTGCGCCGGCGGCTCCTCCAGGGTCTTGAGGATGGCGTTGGCGGCGTTGACGTTGAGATCGTCGGCGGCGTCGACGATCGCCACCCGATGCGGCGCGCTGGCCGGCGACTTGGAGAAGAACTCCGACAGGCCCCGCGCCTCGTCCACCGGGATCACCTTGCGGACCTTGCCGTCCTGCCCCAGCCGCTCGATCATGAAGAGGTCGGGGTGCGAGCGGGCGATGACCTGGCGGCTCACCGGATGGTCGGGACTGGAGCCCAGGATCCCATGGGCGGGGTCCGCCGGCGCGCCCAGCAGGCGGCGGGCGGCGCGATAGGCGAAGGTCGCCTTGCCGACCCCCTCCGGGCCGGTGAGCAGCCAGGCGTGGTGCAGCCGCCCGCGGGCGCGCGTCGCCTCGAAAGCCGTTTCGGCGGCCTCGTGGCCCATGAGGTCGAAGACCTCCCGCGGATGGCGCATCTCACTCATGGACGGCGAGCAGGCCCCAGACGGCCGACCAGACCTTGGCCTCGACGTCGTCCAGCGACCCGGTCGCGTCGATCACCGCGCACCGCTCCGGCTCGGCCCTGGCGATCGCCAGGAAGGCCGCGCGCAGCCGCTCGTGGAAGTCCTGGCCCTTGGATTCGAAGCGCATCTCCGCGCCGGCCCGGGCATGCGCCCGCTCCAGGCCTAAGACCACCGGCAGGTCGAAGATCAGGGTGACGTCGGGCCGCGTCCCCTCCAGGACGGAGCATTCCAGCGCCGCGATCAGCGCCGCGTCGGTCCCGCCGGCCGCCCCCTGATAGGCCCGCGTGGAATCGGCGAAACGATCGCAGACCACCCAGGCGCCGCGCGCCAGGGCCGGCCGGATCACGCGCTCGATATGGTCGCGCCGCGCGGCGTACATCAGCAGCGTCTCGGTGACCGGACTCCAGCGGTCGGCATTGCCCTTCAACACCAGGTCGCGGATGGCCTCGGCGCCCGGCGATCCGCCCGGCTCGCGGGTGGCGACGACCTCGCGGCCGCCGGTCTGCAGACGCGCGACCAGGCGCTTGAGCTGGGTGGACTTCCCCGCCCCCTCGCCGCCTTCGAACGTGATGAACCGACCCTGCGCCACGGGCGCAAGATGGCCAGTTCGCCGTCAAAGTCTAGAAGGTAGACGGCCGCACGACCCGCGCGTCGGCGAAGCCGCTCTGCGCCACCTTGTCCCGCAGCGCATAGGCCTCGGCCTCGTCCGTGGGCCCCGGCAGCAGCACCCGGTAGAGCGTGGTCCCGCCCCGATCGAACGGCTCGACGGTCGCCACGCCCTGCGCAGAGAGCTGGTCGGCGGCGCGCCGCGCATGGGCCCGGTCGGCGAAGGCGCCGGCCTGGATGCGGTAGACGCCGGTCTCGGCCGCCAAGGCGTCGGAACGCGCGAATTGCGCCAACGGGCTCAGCGTCGAGACGGACACCGGCTCAGGTGGGGCCACCAGCGGCTTCACCTCGACCTGCAGCCCACGCCGGGGCGGGGTCCCGATCGGGGCCGTGGCCGCAGGCGTCGCGGCGGCGAAGATGTCCTCATCCGCCGGCCGAACGGCCTTCGCCGGGAGATAGGCGGGCGCCGTCGCCCTGGCGATGCGCACGCCGGCCTCCGGTCCGCCCAGCGGCGCGGGCCCGACATAGCGCACCCGCACGCGCGCGGTGCCCTGGCGGTCGTAGCCGAGTTCGCGGGCCGCAGCGTGGCTCAGGTCGATGATCCGCGCGCCGACGAACGGTCCGCGGTCGTTGACCCGTACGGTGAGCTTTCGGCCGTTGTCGAGGTTGGTGACCTCCACCATCGACGGCAGCGGCAGGGTCGTGTGCGCCGCCGAGAACTGGTTCATGTCGAAGATCTCGCCGTTGGCGGTGGCCTTCATCTGGAAGGCGTCGCCGTACCAGGAGGCGACCCCGGTCTGGTCGTAGTTCGGTTGCTCGTGCGGCACGTACCAGATGCCGCCCACCTGGTAGGGGTCGCCGGTCTTGTAGTGGCCGCGCGGCGCGGGTGGCGCCTTGGCAGGGACCTCAGGGGCGTAGCCTACGGGCCCGCGCGCGGCGTACTGGGGCGTCATGCAGGCCGTGAGCGTGGCGCTCCCCAAGAGCACGACCGCCAACCGGCCCGTTCGCACGATGTGTCCGCGGTCCATGACGCCCTGCTCCCCTGGCCTTTGCGAGGCCCGAGGTTGCCTGGGCAAGCTTTCGTCGGGGTTAACCGGGTCTTGCCAAATCCGCACACCTGGCGGGAAGTGGCCGGAGCGCCTGCGCGAGACGGGCCGGCGATAGGCGGAGAACGCAGCGATGCGGTTCGGGATCTTCTACGAGCACCAGCTCCCCAAGCCGTGGAACGACGGCGACGAGGCCCGGCTGTTCCACCAGGCCCTGGAGCAGGTCGTGCTCGCCGACCGCCTCGGCTACGACTACGCCTGGGAGGTCGAGCACCACTTCCTGGAGGAATATTCCCACTCCTCCGCGCCCGAGGTGTTCCTGGCGGCCTGCGCGGCGCTCACCAAGAATATCCGCGTCGGCCACGGCATCCGCCAGGTGATCCCCAACTACAACCACCCCGCCCGCACCGCCGAGGGCCTGGCGACGCTGGACATCATCTCCAACGGCCGCCTCGACTTCGGCATCGGCGAGGGCGCGACGCGGCTGGAACTCGGCGGCTTCGGCATCCCGGCCAAGGAAAAGCGGGCCATGGCGCTGGAGGCGGCCGAGCAGATCGCCAACATGATGGTCATGGACCCCTATCCCGGCTTCGAGGGCAAGGGCTTCTCCTTCCCCTGCCGCAACGTGGTGCCAAAGCCCGTGCAGAAGCCGCACCCGCCGATGTGGATGGCCTGCACCAACCGCGACACTATCAAGATCGCGGCCTCCATCGGCGTCGGCGCGCTGGCCTTCTCCTTCGTCAATCCCGAGGAGGCGCGGAACTGGGCCGAGATCTACTACGGCATCATCAAGTCGGACGAGTGCGTCCCCATCGGCCACGCGGTGAACGCCAACATGGCCATGGTGTCGAACTTCTCCGTCCACCACGACCGGGCCGAGGCCATCCGGCGGGGCCAGGAGGGCTTCGAGTTCTTCGGCTATGCGGTGAATGCGCTGGTGGCCCACGACGCGGTGCCCGGCCGCTCGACCCTGTTCGCCGACTTCCAGAAGGCGCGCGGAAACCGCGACGAAGAGATCATCGCCGCCACCAAGATGGCCGAGCGCAACGCCAACGGCATCGGCACGCCGGCCGACATCCGCGACCACATCGCAGCCTTCCGGGATGCCGGCGTCGACCAGGTGATCTTCCTGCAGCAGGCGGGCCGCAACCAGCACGCACACATCTGCCAGTCCCTGGAACTTTTCGCCGCCGAGGTCATGGGCGAATTCAAGGCCGAGGTCGCCGAGCGCGAAGCCAGCAAGGCCGCCGAGCTTGCGCCCTACCTGGAGGCGGCGATGAAGCGGAAGCGCTGGATGCAGCCGCTGGCGGACGAGGATATCCCGGTGGTGAAGGCGTCGGTGCAGAGAGCGCAGATCAACGCGACGAGCTGAGCCGGTGGGTCAATCCTCGCCCAGGACCGCCTCAAAGTCGACGCCTCCGTAGAAGACGCCGAGGATGGCGACGTCAGCCAAGCCGACGGCATAGGCAATCGTGACGCGGCCACGGAAGGCCAGGGTGCGCAGGCCGGGCCTGAGATCCTCGCGGGGCGCTCCACGTAGCGGAAAATCCGCGAGACCTTCGCAGTGCGAGACGATAGCGTCGGTGAAGCGCGCGGCTGTATCCGGTGAGGCTTTGTCGGCAACATACTGGTAGAGTTGAAGGAGTTGCGTCAGCGCCTCGGGCGCGAAAATCACCCGATAGGGCATCGTCACCCGCCCTTGGCGCCACGCGGATGCTCATCCTTCAGCGCCGCCCGCACGTCGGCGGCGCTCAGCGCGCGCGACGGGTCGACCTTCAGCGCGTCGAACGCGGCCACCACCTGGCCGCGTAGCCAGGTCTCCACCGCCTGATCGCGGACTCGCAACACGCGCAACCCGTCCCTTATGACCTCGCTCTCGCTCGCGTATTCGCCTGAAGCGACGCGCGCGCGGACCTCCGCGGCCATCTCAATGGGCAGAGTGATGCTGAGCTGTTGGGTGGAGCGCATGGGCTGACCTTTCCGTCGAATAGGATTTAATCCTATTCGTAGCGACGTTCAAGTTGGACCGTCGGGTCCGGCCGCCCCGCCCTCAGAGGCGCGCTAGGCGGCGGCCGCCAGGTCGCGGTCCAGCAGGCAGTCGATGAAGGCCCGTAGCGCCGGCTGCGGGTGGCGCCGGTTCGAATAGTAGAGGAAGAGCCCCGGGAAGCTCGGCGACCAGTCGGCCAGGACGCGCTTCAGCCGCCCCTCGGCGATCGCTTCATAGATGCGGTCGTCGTCATAGGTGTAGAGGATGCCGATGCCCTGCAGCGCCCCTTGCAGCACCACCTCCTGGTGGCTGGAGATCAACGGGCCCTCCACGCCCATCTCGAATTCCTTACCGTCCTTCTCGAACTCCCAGCGGTAGATGTTTCCGCCGACCGGATAGCGCCAGTTGATGCAGGCGTGGCGATGCAGGTCAGCCGGGACCTTGGGCTCGCCGTGGCCCGCGAGATAGTCCGGCGAGGCGACCGCCATCATCTGCATGTCGGGGGTCAGGCGGACGGCGATCACATCCTTGTCCAGGCGCTCGCCGCCGCGGATGCCGGCGTCGAAGCGTCCGGCGACGATGTCGCTAAGGCCGTCGTCGATGACGATATCCAGCACCACGTCGGGATGCGCCCGATGGAAGCGGCCGAGCCTGGGGGCGATCAACTTGGCGGCCGCCATGCCCGGGGTGTTGATGCGCAGCGGACCCGCCACCCGTCCGGTGACCGCTACAGCCTCCGCCACGGCGGCGTCCATCTCCCGCATCATCGGAGAGATCCGGTCGTAGAGCCGCTCCCCGGCCGAAGTAGGCGCCACGCTGCGGGTGGTGCGGTTCAGCAGCCGCACGCCGAGGCGCGCCTCCAGCTGGCGGATCGTCTGGCTGAGCGCCGAGGCCGAGAGGCCGAGCTGCATCGCCGCTCGCGCGAAGCTGGCCCGCTCCACCACGGCGGCGAAGGCTCGCAGCTCAGCGAAGTCGGAGCCTCTCATTATGCCCTCGTCACTAAATAGCCCTGTTAGATCATAGCCGATTATCTAATCAGCCGCAGCCGCCATGTTGGAGCTCACGGACGCGCTCCCCGCGTTTCGACCGACCGATGGAGGCCGCCGTGAGCGAACGCCTGGAGCTGAATTCCTACCGCCTGCTGGGCCGCTCTGGCCTTCGGGTGTCGCCCATGGCGCTTGGGGCCATGACCTTCGGCGCCGACTGGGGCTGGGGCGCCGACGACGCCGAGGCGCGCCGCATCTTCGACGCCTACGTCGAGCGCGGCGGCAACTTCGTCGACACCGCCAACGCCTACACCAACGGCACGTCCGAGCGCCTGGTCGGCGAGTTCGCGGAAGGCCGGCGCGAACAGCTGGTGATCTCGACGAAGTACACCATGGCGACACGCCCCGGCGACCCGAACTCCGGCGGCAACCATCGCAAGAGCATGATGCGCTCGGTGGAAGAGAGCCTGAAGCGGCTGCGCACCGACTACATCGACCTGCTGTACCTGCACATGTGGGACGCGGTGACTCCGATCGACGAGATCCTGCGCGGCCTCGACGACCTGGTCCGCCAGGGCAAGGTGATCTACCTGGGCGTCTCCGACACGCCGGCCTGGCAGGTCTCGCGCATGCAGGCCACCGCCGATCTGCGCGGCTGGGCGCCGCTCGTCGCCATGCAGAGCGAATACAGCCTGGTCGAACGCACGCCGGAGCGCGACCTGATGCCGATGGCCCGCGAGATGGGCCTGGGCGTCATCCCCTGGTCGCCGCTGGCCAACGGCGTCTTGACCGGCAAGTACAGCCGCGCCGACCTGGGCGCCGGAGAGGGCCAGACTGGGGTGGTGGGGACGCGCAAGGCCGTGGCCGCCGCCTACGGTTCGCTCTCCGAACGCGGCCTGGCGATCGCCGACGTGGTAGCCGCCGTCGCCGCCGAGGCCGGCCACTCCTCGGCCCAGATCGCGCTCGCCTGGACCCTGACCAATCCGGCGGTGACCGCGACCACGCTGGGCGCGCGCACCCAGAAGCAGCTGGAGGACAACCTCGGCGCCCTCGAGGTGTCGCTCAGCGACGAGCACCGCGCCCGCCTCGACGCGGCCAGTGCGATCACGCTCGGCTTCCCCCACGACCTGCTGCGCTCGCCGATGTTCGCGCCTACGTTCACCGCCGGGACGCGGCTTCCGGAACGGATCTGGTGAGGACTGATATCATGCAACCTGCGCTCGACTTCGCGGACCACCGGGCCCTGGTCACCGGCGGAACCAAGGGCATCGGCGAAGCCGTCGCACGGCGGCTCCGCGACGCCGGGGCAAGCGTGCTGACGACCGCCCGCGCCCCCCGCCCTGAGGGCGAACCAGACGACCTGTTCGTTGCCGCCGACCTCAGCACGCCCGAGGGCTGCGAGGCGGTGGCGCAAGCCGTCCGCGACCGGCTCGGCGGCGTCGACATCATTGTACACGTCCTCGGCGGCTCCTCGGCGCCGGCGGGCGGATTCGCCGTGCTGGACGACGATGAGTGGCGCCGCGCGCTCGACACCAACCTGATGCCGGCGGTGCGCCTGGACCGCGCGTTGCTGCCCGGCATGCTGGCCCAGGGCGAAGGCGTGATCGTCCACATCACTTCGATCCAGAGCCGGCTGCCGTTGCCGGAAGCGACCATCGCCTATGCCGCGGCCAAGGCGGGGCTGGCAAACTACAGCAAGGCGCTCTCGAAGGAGGTTGGCCCCAAGGGCGTGCGGGTTGTGCGGGTGTCGCCCGGCTGGGTCGAAACCGAGGCCGCCGTTGGCCTCGTCACTGAGCTGGCGAGCAAGGCGGGCGTCGACTACGCAGCCGCCCGCCAGGGCTTGATGGACTCGCTCGGCGGCATTCCCATCGGCCGGCCGGCGAAGCCGCAGGAGGTGGCGGAGTTGGTGGCCTTCCGCGCCTCGCCGCTGGCGGCCGCGATCACCGGCGCGGAATATGTGATCGACGGCGGCACGACGCCGACAGTGTGAGCGCCGCGCCGCCGAAGTGCTAGACGGTGACGTCGGTGGCGGGCGCGGTGACGTCGGCTGCCGGCGGCAAGGTCGAGGCCGGCGGCGCCGCGGCGTGCTTGGCCTTGGCGAACTGCGAAACCAGCGCTCCGAAGTCGGCGCCTTTTGCCGTGGGGTCGGCAGCTCTCGCCTGCTGGGCGGGATTGGGGGCGTGGTTCGCCTGGGCGGCGACGGCGGCCGAGGCGGCGTGGACGGATAGGGTCATCGGGCGGCTCCTGGTTGCCGCAGCGGCTGTGCAAGGAGCGTGCCGGAATGGCACAGGGGGTGCGGCCCTGCTTCACTCGGCCTCTCAGGCGATCCCGCGGCTGAGCCCAGTCAGGCGGCATCCGCTTCTGTTTGCCGGTGTGACATGAGCCTCTCGACTTGGCTCATGTGCTCGGTTCCCCAGACACAAAGCGGGGCCAAGGCTTTGGCTAAGGTTCCGCCGAACGCCGTGAGGGAATATTCGACCTTTGGCGGGATCTCCTTGAAGTCGAGCCGGTCGATGATTCCGTCTGCCTGCAGTTCCTTGAGCTGCTGGACGAGCATCTTGTCGCTGACGCTTCCAACAGCGCGCCTCAAATCTCCATAGCGCCGGGCGCCGTGCGCGAGGTGAAACAGGATCAGGGGCTTCCACTTCCCGCCGATCACGGCCAGGGCGGCGTCCAAGCCGCAGGTCAAAGCGATCGCCGCCATTTGTGGGTCTCCCATAGGCACTTACCAAAAGGTGCATACTGGTGGAATGAAAAGCAAGACCCACCTCTTCGGGGATCACCATTCTCAGGAGGCTCGCATGGGCAGGCTCGAAGGCAAGACCGCGGTCATCACCGGTGGCAACAGCGGCATCGGCTTGGCCGCCGCCAAGCGGTTCGTCGCGGAGGGCGCCCATGTCTTCATCACCGGCCGTCGCCAGGAGGAGCTGGATAAGGCGGTGGAGGCGATTGGCTCCGGGGTGACGGCGGTCCAGGGGGATGTCTCGCACCTGGACGACCTGGATCGGCTGTTCGCAACAGTGCGCGCCGAGCGAGGGCGCATCGACGTACTCTTCGCCAATGCCGGGCTGGGCGCGTTGGCCCCTTTGGGCGCGATCACCGAGGCGTCCTTCGACCTGGTCTTCGACGTCAACGTCAAAGGAACCTTGTTCACAGTCCAGAAGGCGCTGCCGCTGATGCAGGCCGGCGGGTCGATCATCCTCACAGGTTCGACCACGGGCTCGATGGGAACGCCGGCGTTCAGCGTCTACAGCGCGACCAAGGCCGCGATCCGCAATTTCGCCCGCAGTTGGGCGTTGGACCTGAAGGGCTCCGGCATCCGCGTGAATGTCCTATCGCCCGGCCCCACGACAACGCCCGGCCTCTTCAACGCCTTGGCGAGGATGGGGAGCCAGGACGCGATAATCGCGGGCCTGGTCGCCCAGACACCCATCGGACGCATGGGCCTTCCCGAGGAGACGGCTGCCGTGGCGCTCTTCCTCGCCTCGGACGACAGCAGCTTCATGACCGGAAGCGAAGTGTTCGTCGACGGCGGCATGGCGCAGGTCTGACCAATCGCAAGGTCGTGGCGGACGGGGTGGGATTCGAACCCACGGTGGGCTTGCACCCACGGCGGTTTTCAAGACCGCTGCCTTAAACCACTCGGCCACCCGTCCGGGAGGCGGTGTTTAGCAGGCGTCGCGGCGGGGCTCCATCGCCACCTCCTCCCTGCCCGGCCATGACCATCCTTCCGAAGTGGCCGCGGAGACGCCGGCGTGGTTTTTCTTGACTTCCGCCCCGATCCGTGTTCCTGTTTTGTTCATGTCCGAGGGAGCCTGCCCCATCGCCGCCGAACCGCAGCCGTGTGGCTGCAAGTGCGCCGACGAACGCGCCGAGCGACATTTGACGACGCTTCAGGAACTGGCCGAGATCGGCATGGACCTGGCGCGGGACGTACGGGCGAAGGCCCTCGACCCGGCCCCTGCCGAGCCGGCGTGCGCCGATTTCGGCCTGATGTTCTCGCGCATCGCCCGCGCCGTGCGCCAGACGCTCGCCCTCGAAGCCAGGCTCGCCGAGGACCGCGACGCGCGGGACCGGCGGACCCAGGCCGAACACGCCAGGCGCCGCGGCCTCCAGCGAAAGGCCGTCGTTCGCCAAGTCGTCGAACAGGCCATCGGAGCCGAGGCCGACGGGACCGACCGCGAAGACCTGCTGGGCGATCTCCACGAACGCTTCGAATACGAAGACGAGCTCCGTTTCGCCGACCGCCCGATCTCCGAACACGTCGCCCGCATCTGCCGCGATCTGGGCGTGACGCCGGACTGGAGCCTCTGGGCCGACGAGGACTGGGCCCTCGAAGAGGCCAACCTCCTCTCCCCCACTCGAAGCGAGAGGACAGAGGGTGGGGAAAGGGGCGACGCAGAACCCTCACCCGCCGCTCCGGACCCAGCCATGACCCACCCGCCTCCGATATGGCCACCTTCCGAACCCTGAAAAATCCGATCCCCCTCGAGCGGGCGCGGCGTCTCCGTCGCGAAGACACCGACGCTGAGGCGCGTCTGTGGAACGCCTTGCGCGCCCATCGCCTGGGCGGCTGGAAGTGGCGGCGGCAAGTCCCAAGGGGCCGCTACATCGTCGATTTCCTATGCGTCGAGGCCACCCTGGTGGTCGAGCTGGACGGCGGGCAGCACTCTGAGCAACTGGACTACGACGCGAGGCGCACGGCCTACCTCGAAGGGCTGGGCCTGTGCGTCCTGCGGTTCGGGAACTCCGCCGTGATGGAAAACCGCGACGGCGTCTGCCTCACGATCCTCGACGCCTGTGGCGGAGAGCGCTCCAACTCCTCTCCCCCACGCGAAGCGTAGAGGGGAGAGGGTAGGGAGAGGGGCGACGCAGGACTGTCGGCCACCGCTCCAGGTCCAGCCATGACCCATGAATAGCGGGCCCTTGCCCCACCCTCGGGAGCGACGGACAGATCGGAGCCGCCCCTCTCCCTACCCTTTCCCCTCTCGGCTTCGCCGGGGGGCGAGGAGAGTAGCGCTGTCGCCGGTTGACGCCACGTCCCCGTCGACATCCGCCCTTACCGGCGCCTACCCTTCCGGCAAAAGCCCTGGGAGGCGACGAATGCATGACCTGGTGATCCGTGGCGGGACCGTGGTCGACGGCACAGGCGCGCCGGCCCGCGTGGCCGATGTGGCGATCGATGCCGGGCTGATCACCAAGGTCGGAAACGTCTCCGCGGCCGGCACGCGCGAGATCGACGCCACCGGGCTCCTGGTCACGCCGGGTTGGGTCGACATCCACACCCACTACGACGGCCAGGCCACCTGGGACTCCTACCTTTCGCCCTCCTGCTGGCACGGGGTCACGACCGTGGTCATGGGCAACTGCGGCGTGGGCTTCGCGCCCGCCCGGCCCGACCGCCACGACTGGCTGATCGGCCTGATGGAGTCGGTCGAGGACATCCCGGGCGCGGCGCTCGCCGAGGGCATCAAATGGGACTGGGAGACCTTCCCCGAATATCTCGACAGCCTCGACCGCCGGCCCTTCGTGCTCGACGTCGCGACCCAGGCCCCGCACGGCTCGATCCGCGCCTACGTTATGGGCGAGCGTGGCGCGCGCAACGAGGCCGCGACGCCGGCCGACATCGCCGAGATGGCGAAGATCACCCGCGAGGCGCTCGAGGCCGGCGCGCTCGGCTTTTCCACCTCCCGCACCCAGCTTCACCGCGCCAAGGACGGCGAGCCGGTGCCCGGCACCTTCGCCGGCGCCGACGAGATGGTCGGCATCGGCCGGGCGCTGGGGCAGGCCGGCCACGGGGTCTTCGAGATCGCCTCGGACATGACGATCCCCGAGGACGAGTTCCACTGGATGAAGCAGTTCGCCGCGGCCTCCGGCCTGCCGGTGACCTTCGGCATGCTGCAGTCGCCGATGCAGCCCGAGAAGTGGCGCGACCTCCTGAAACTGACCGAGGAGGCTCGCGCAGAGGGCGCTCAGATCACCGCCCAGATCGCTTGCCGCCCCACCGGCATGGTGCTCGGCTGGCAGTCGACGGTGCATCCGTTCGTCCGCAAACAGGCCTATCGCGCCATCGCCGACCTGCCCTTCGCCGAACGCCTGGTCCGGCTGAAGGACCCCGCGGTGCGCGAGGCGATCATCAGCGAGGACGCCCCGCCCCCGCCCGGCATCGGCGCCATCCTGACCCACGGTTTCGCGACCATGTTCCGCCTGGAGCGCGACGGCCGGCTCGACTATGAGCCGCGCGCCGAGGACTCCATCGCCGCGGAGGCGAAGCGCGCCGGCGTCGATCCGCAGGCGATCATCTACGACATGCTGATGGAGAACGACGGGCGCGGCTATATCTACCTGCCGCTGCTCAACTATTCGAAGTTCAACTTCGACCACATCGCCGAGATGATGAACCACCCGGCGACGGTGCTGAGCCTCTCGGACGGCGGCGCCCACTGCGGCGTGATCTGCGACGCCAGCTTCCCGACCTATATGCTGAGCTACTGGGTCCGCGACCGCGAACGCGGCGAGCGCCTGCCGCTGGAGAAGGTGGTGGCCATGCAGACCCGCGACACCGCCCGCCTCTACGGCATGCACGACCGCGGCGTGCTGGCGCCGGGCCTGAAGGCCGACGTCAACGTCATCGATTTCGAGCGCCTGCAGATCCTCGCGCCTGAAATGATCTTCGACCTGCCGGCCGACGGGCGCCGGCTGGTGCAGCGGGCGGAGGGCTACCGCGCCACCGTGGTTTCTGGCGTCGTCACCTTCGAAAACGGCGTCGCCACGGGCGAGCTGCCCGGCAAGCTGGTCCGCGGCCCCCAGGCCGCGCCGGCCCTGCTGGCCGCGGAATAGCCCTTAAGCGCGGCTGAGCGCGCTTTCAGGACTTGTCGGCTTGCCGCGGCAGGGCGGCGGACTAGGGTTCGCGCCTTAAGTTGGCATGACAGCGAGGCGCTTCGATGTACGACCTCCACTATTGGCCCACCCCCAACGGCAAGAAGGTCACCATCCTCCTGGAGGAGCTGGGCGTCCCCTACCGGATCGTGCCGGTGCACATCGGCCGCGGCGACCAGTTCACCGACGGCTTCCTGAAGATCAGCCCCAACCACCGCATGCCGGCCCTGGTCGACGACGCGCCCGCCGGCGGCGGCGAGCCGATCGGCGTCTTCGAGTCCGGCGCGATCATGATGTACCTGGCCGAGAAGGAGGGCCGCTTCTGGCCGCAGGACACCCGGACCAAGTACGAGGTCGCCCAATGGGTCATGTGGCAGATGGCCAACCAGGGCCCGAAGACCGGCGAGCGCGGGCACTTCGGACGTCTCGGCCCCGAGCACGGCGACCAGTCCTACGCCCAGCGCCGCTTCGCCGACGAGACCCACCGGCTCTACGGCGTGCTGAACAACCGCCTGTACGACCGGCCCTATCTGGCGGGCGACGACTACACGATCGCCGACATGATCTCCTATCCCTGGACGGCGAGCTGGCAGCTGCAGGGCATCGACCTCGACGAGTTCAAATATTTCAAGCGCTGGTTCGAGGCGCTGTCGGCGCGGCCTGCCGTGGAGAAGGGCATGGCGGTGACCACCGGCCTGCCGGCTGAGGATCCCGCGACCTTGCCGCCCGAGGAGCAGGAGCGGCGGCGCAAGCTGCTCTACAACCAGCGCGCCCGCCCCGCGCCCGTGGCCTGACATGCGTCCCGGCCTGCCGGTGATCGACATGGCGCCGCTGTTAGGGTCCGGCGACGCCGCCGGCCGGGCGCGGGTCGCCGGCAAGATCGCCAGGGCCTGCGAAGCGTACGGCTTCTTCTACCTGGTGGGCCACGGCATCGGCCTCGACGTGCTCCGGGCGCTGGACGAGGAGAGCCGGCGGTTCTTCGCCCTGCCGCTCGACGCTAAGATGGCGATCTCCATGGCCCGCGGCGGACGGGCCTGGCGCGGCTACTTCCCGGTGGGCGGGGAACTCACCTCCGGCCGCCCGGACCTGGAGGAAGGCCTCTACCTCGGGACCGAGCTTTCGCCCGACCATCCCCGCGTGCGGGCCGGCGTGCCGCTGCATGGCGCGAACCTGTGGCCCGCCGAGGCGCCCGGACTGAAGGCCGCGGCCGGCGCCTACATGGACGGCGCCACGCGCGCTGCGGCCGTGCTGATGGAGGGTGTGTCGCTCAGCCTGGGTCTCGACGCCCAGTACTTCGCCCGCGCCTACACCGGCGAGCCGACCGTCCTCTTCCGAATCTTCCACTATCCGGCGACAGGTTCGGCCGACGTGGACTGGAGCCAATCCTGGGGCGTCGGCGAGCATACCGACTATGGCCTGCTCACCCTGCTCGCCCAGGACTGCCACGGCGGCCTGCAAGTGAAGACGCCGGAGGGCTGGATCGAGGCGCCGCCCATCGAGGGCGCCCTGGTCTGCAACATCGGCGACATGCTCGAGCGCCTGACCGGCGGCCGCTACAGGTCCACACCGCACCGGGTGAAGAACGTCAGCGGCCACGACCGGCTGTCCTTCCCGCTGTTCTTCGACCCCGACTT
>NZ_JAQGIZ010000310.1 GCF_028290885.1 Phenylobacterium sp. | reverse complement strand
GCACAGCCAGGGGGAATACATCTTCGACCACGCCTGGGCCGACGCCTACGAGCGGGCGGGGGGCCAATATTATCCGAAGCTCCTGTCCGCCGCACCCTTCACCCCGGCCACCGGCGCGCGGCTGCTGGCCCGACCCGACGTGGATGCCGACGAGGCCAGGCGGTTCCTGCTGGGCGGGGCGCTGACGCTCTGCGAGCGCTACGGCGCCTCCTCCTTCCACGTGAACTTTCCAACCGAGGACGAGTGGCGCTGGATGGGCGGCCAGGGGCTGGCGCTGCGCGAGGGCCAGCAATACCACTGGGAAAACCGCGGCTACGCGACCTTCGACGACTTCCTGGGCGCGCTCTCCTCAGGCCGCCGCAAGACCATCCGGCGCGAGCGGCGTGACGCCACCGAAGGGCTGGAGATCTGCTGCCTGACCGGCGGCGACCTCACCGAAGAGCATTGGGACGCCTTCTTCGGCTTCTACATGGACACCGGCTCGCGCAAGTGGGGGCGGCCCTATCTGTCGCGGCCGTTCTTCTCGCTGCTGGGCGAGCGGATGGCCGAGCGGGTGCTGCTGATCATGGCCCGACGCGACGGGCGCTGGATCGCCGGCGCGCTCAACCTGATCGGCGACGACTGCCTCTTCGGGCGCAACTGGGGCTGCGTCGAGGATGTGCCCTTCCTGCACTTCGAGCTCTGCTATTACCGGGCCATCGAGTGGGCCATCGACCGCGGCCTCGCCCGCGTGGAGGCCGGCGCCCAGGGCCAGCACAAGATCGCCCGCGGCTATCTGCCGAGACCGGTCTACTCCGCCCACTACATCGCCGACCCGGCGCTGCGCGGCCCGGTCGAACGCTTCGTCGCCCAGGAACGCCAGGGCGTCGAGCACGAGATGGAATGGCTGGCCGAGGAGTTCTCGCCGTTTCGGCACGAGCCCTGATTTCCTTTCCCGCGCAGCGGGAGAGGGGGACCGCCCGCCGAAGAGCGGGTGGTGGAGAGGGCAAGCCTCACCCGAAACCTATCGGCGCGCCTCGACCAGCTCCAGCGCCCGAAGGATCACCCCGTCGGCGACTTGGCTAAGATTGGCGTACACGGCGCCGGCGCCGATCCGCATCACCGCGATCCCCCGCTGCGCCAGCCATCGATCTCGCGCCTCGTCCTTCGCGCGCTTCTCGTCGTCCCAGTGGGTGGCCCCGTCGATCTCGACCGCGAGCTTCGCCGCCGGACAGTAGAAGTCGAAAATCATAGACTCATACGCGAACTGGCGCCGGAAGATGGGCTGACCTCGTCCGCGCCCCTTGAGCTTCGACCAGAGCATGATCTCCGGCTCGGTCATGGCTTTCCGGAGAGCCCGCGCTCGTTTGACGATCTTGAGCGATGTGTTGGAGTCCATGCCGCCGCTTTCCCTCTCCACCGCTCGCTCTTCGGCGAGCAGTCCCCCTCTCCCGCTGCGCGGGGAAAGGAAGATCAGGAATTCTCCCAGGCCTGCTTCAGCAGCGCGGCCACCGACGCATCCACCTGGGCTGCGTTCTCCAGCACGATCTTGGCCTTCAGCCGCTCCGACCAGCCCTCGTTCTTCGGGGCCTCCAGCCCGGGGTCGGCATCCGGTGTCACGGCAAGGCCCAGCACGGCCTTGCCGCCCTTCGCCGGCCTGACCGAGGCGAACTGGAACTCACGGGAGAAGGCGGTGAAGGCCTTGCGCTGGCCGGTGACCACGGCGGGCAGCGCGGTGGCGGCCTGCTCGATCGCCTCGAAGATCGCGGTGGAGGCGGGATCGGTCCATAGCGCGGCGCGCAGCTTCTCCGGCTCGTCCCAGCCCTCGCCGGAGGGGAAGGCGGCGGACAGCACCTGGGCGGCGCGGTTCACGCCCAGGCCGTGGTTGTCCTTCAGCCATTGGGTGCGCGCCCGGGGCCTGGTCTCCGGGCAGGTGCGGGCGATGGCGATCCATTCGTCAAGCGTCCTGCCGGTGTCGCGCTCCAGGCTCGCCTTCACCGAAGCAAACCACTTCTCCTGGCGCGGGGTCAGGCCGGTCGGACTGTGGCTTCCGGACCCGCTCATCGTTCCACCCTCCCAGTGAACATGGCGATTTGCTACGACAGCTCCGATCAGGAGCGCTGCGCATGAGCTTGGACGGGACCTACGACGACGGCAACATCTTCGCCAAGATCCTGCGCGGGGAGACGCCGTCCGTGCGCGTCTTCGAGGACGAGCACGTGTTCGCCTTCATGGACGTCTTCCCGCAGGCCCGCGGCCACACCCTGGTGATCCCCAAGCATTCGCATGCGCGGAACCTGTTGGACGAGGAGCCCGCGGTGCTCTCCGAGCTGATCCTCGGGGTCCAGCGGGTGGCGCGGGCGGTTCGCGCGGCGCTCAATCCGGACGCCCTGGTGATCACCCAGTTCAACGGCGCCGTGGCCGGCCAGACCGTCTACCACCTGCACTTCCACATCATCCCGCGCTGGGAAGGCGTCGCGCTCGGCCGCCACGCCTCCGGCGCCATGGCCGACCCGGCGGAGCTGAAGGCGCTGGCAGAGCAGATCGCCGCGAAGATCAGTTAGGGACGAGCGCACCCCCAATGTCCGTCATCCCCGGCCTTGTGCCGGGGATCCATACGCACGGGCTTCGAAGATAATTCCCGCCATCGGTGCGTATGGATGGCCGGGACAAGCCCGGCCATGACGTTCGGAGGGAGAGTTCAAATGAAAAACCCCGGGCGCTAACCCGGGGCTTTCCTCGTGTCTGAGCTGGTGACCGTCAGTCCACCGCCACTGGCGCTTCGATAGCGTCCTCGGCCGGCGTCTCGATGACCGGGGCGCCGGGTTCGCGGTCCTCGCCCTCGATGTCGAAGGCCAGCTTGCCGTCCTTGAGCACCACCTTGACGTGGCCGCCCTTGACCAGCTTGCCGAACAGGATCTCGTCGGCGAGCGGCTTCTTGATGTGCTCCTGGATCACCCGGGCCAGCGGCCGGGCGCCGTAGAGCTCGTCGAAGCCGTTCTTGGCCAGCCAGTCGGCCGCCTCGTCGGAGGTCTCGATGGTCACGTGGCGGTCGGCCAGCTGGGCTTCGAGCTGGATGACGAACTTCTGCACCACCTGGCGGATGATGTCCGGCGTCAGCGACTTGAAGGCCACCACCGCGTCGAGGCGGTTGCGGAACTCCGGCGTGAACACCCGCTTGATCGCCTCCTCGGCCTCGTCGTCCTGCTTCCCGCGGCCGAAGCCGATGGAGTTGCGCTGGGCGTCGGAGGCGCCGGCGTTGGTGGTCATGATCAGGACCACGTTGCGGAAGTCGATCTTCTTGCCGTTGGAGTCCGTCAGGGCCCCGTGGTCCATGACCTGCAGCAGGATGTTGTAGACGTCCGGGTGGGCCTTCTCGATCTCATCGAGCAGCACGACCGCGTGCGGATGCTGGTCGACGGCGTCGGTCAGCAGGCCGCCCTGGTCGAAGCCCACATAGCCCGGAGGCGCGCCGATCAGGCGGCTCACCGTGTGGCGCTCCATGTACTCGCTCATATCGAAGCGCAGGAGCTCGATGCCGAGGGTGGAGGCCAGTTGGCGGGCGGTCTCGGTCTTGCCGGTGCCGGTGGGGCCCGAGAACAGATAGCAGCCGATCGGCTTGTTGGCGTCGCGCAGGCCGGCCCGCGCCATCTTCATGGCCGCCGACAGCTGGTCCAGCGCGTCGTCCTGGCCGTAGACCGCCCGCTTCAGGTCGGTCTCCAGCTGCTTCAGCGCCTCGGTGTCCGACTTGGAGACCGACTTCGGCGGGATGC
>NZ_JAQGIZ010000292.1 GCF_028290885.1 Phenylobacterium sp. | reverse complement strand
GGTCCTGGCGACGGGCAGCGCTTCCAACGCGACGGCGGGCCGCGCGAGGTCGCCCCGCCCGCGGCCGATGGACGGCGCTTCGATCGCGGCGGTCCCGGCGGCGGGCAGCGCTTCCAGCCTGACGGCGGACCGCGCGAGGTCACCCCGCCCACCGACCGGCGCTGGGACCGTTCCGGCGCGCCGCCCCGCGAGGTGGTCCCGCCGCGGGCCGGCGATCAGCGCAGCTGGGACCGGGATCGTGACGGCCGCCAGGCCGGCAGTCCGGATTGGCGCCGTGACGGCCGCGACGGCGGCCGCGGCCAACGCTGGGAGCGGGGACGCTATCCGCCGGTCTACTGGAGCCAGCAGCGCTATCGCCTCGGCGCCTACCGCGCGCCCTACGGCTACTATTCGCGGGCCTGGGCGTTCGGCGACTTCCTGCCGCGCGGCTGGTATGCCGAGGACTACTGGCTGGACGACTTCGGCGACTACGGCCTGCCCTACCCGCCGCCCGGCTTCGAGTGGGTCCGCGTCGGCGGCGACGCCCTCCTGATCGACCGCTACAGCGGCCGCATCGTCCAGGTGGTGCGCGGGATCTTTTGGTAAAAACTCTCGTGAGTCGGCCTTCTCCCCTTGTGGGAGAAGGTGGCCTGCGCAGCAGGTCGGATGAGGGGTCTCTCAGAATTGTCGGCGGGGCTGAAATCGCCCTTCGTGCGGAGAGGCGAGTGCGACCCCTCATCCGTCAGCCTGCGGCTGACACCTTCTCCCACAAGGGGGAGAAGGGCGCTCTAATCGATATACCCCGCGGCCTTTAGCGCCGCGATCGAGTCGCTGGCGGACTTGTGGTGGACGAACAGGCCGCCGGCCTGCTCCCAGAGGCGCCGGTGCTGGTCGCGGTCGTCGACCAGCACGTCGCCGGGGTGGCAGTGCTCGCGCTTCAGGGCGGCAGGCGTGGTGATCACCGGCACGCCCGGGAAGTGGCGCTCGGCCCAGCGGCGCTTCTGCGGCTCGGCCCAGGCGCCGCGCGGCATGCCGGTCAGGATGATCGGGTCCTTGGCCTTCACGGCCTCGTAGAGCACGAAGCCGTCGGGCAGGGGATCGAGGCTGTCGAAGAAGTTGTCGGCGCGGGCCAGCCGCTTCCAGAACTCGCCGGCGCCGTGGCGCTTTTCGAAGACATGGCTGGGCAGGCCGAGAATCGCCTCCGCGCCCTTGTCGAAGTCGGCCAGGACGCCGTCGCAGTCGAGATAGATCTGGCGCCTCACCCGGCCGGCGGCGTCTAGTGTCCCGATTCCGAAGTTCGCAAGCGCTTGCGGCTGCCTTTGGCGAACTTCGGAATCGATGAGGACACTAGCAAGTCCACACCCCTAGTGTGCTTCTTGGATTTGAAGTTCGCTCGGCGCATGGCGCTGAATGCGGCGAACTTCAAATCCAGCACACTAGGCCTCTTCCGCCTCTGACGAGGCGGGGCCGTCGGTGCGGGGCGCACGGCGGCGACGGGGCCGCGGGGCCTCCTCGGCGTCGGCGCGCGCGGCGGGGGCCTGCAGGAAAGCCGGAGCGTGGCTCTCGCCGCCCTCGGCGTCGCGCAGCACTCGGGTCTTGCGTTCCGGCCGTTGCGGCGCGGGCTCGACGGCGGCGCTCACCAGCGGCGGCTGGGCCTGGGGCTCGACCACGGCCAGCGGGTCGCGTTCGGGGCGGTCGTCGCGATTGCGCTCGAAGCGGGGGCGGTCGTCGCGCTCGTAGCGCGGACGGTCTTCGCGCGGGCGATCATCCCGGGGACGCTCGTCACGGGGACGCTCGTCACGGGGCCTGTCGTCACGCGGCCGGTCGTCACGGGGCCGCTCGTCGCGCCAGGGCCGGTCGCGGCGGGCTTGGCCGTCACGATTGGGGCCGCCGCCGCCCTCATTGCGGTCACGGTTTTCGTAGCGGGGCCGGTCGTCACGCGGCCGGTCGTCCCGGGGCCTGTCGTCGCGTTGGCCCTGCCCGTCACGCTGGCCGTCACGTTGCGCGTCTCTGGGCCGGCCGTCGTCGCGGGGGCGTTCGCCGCCGCTTTCCCGGGCCTGCCAGGTTTCCGGGGTCTCGCCGGCTTCCGCCGAGGCCGCGTCGGCGGCTTCGGACTGGGCCTGGGCGCCCTCGTCCTCGAAATCGATGTCGAAACCGGAGGAGAAGTGGTCGCGGCCGAGGATCTCGCTGGCCGGACGGGTGGGCTGCATGGCCCGCAGCAGGCGGAAATAGTGTTCGGCGTGCTGCAGGTAGTTCTCGCCGAGCACCCGGTCGCCGGCCGCCGAGGCGTCGCGGGCGAGCTGTTGATACTTCTCGAAGACGTGCTGCGCGTTGCCGCGGACCTTGGCCCCCTCGGGACCGTTGGAATCGAACGCGCGGTTGGCGTTCTGCGCCTGGGGCTTGCCGCCGCCACCGCCGCCACTTCCGCCGCCGCCGCGATTGCGGCCGCGCTGGCGCTTCATACCCTTGAAATCTCTCATTATTTGATAACCGTCTTGGTTTCCCTACGGCTCGGCCCTTTTCGGGTCGGCCTGCGCTTGCCTTCAGCGGGATCGGGCGCCAGGCCCGTTTCGATGTCGAAGACGCTAAGTGTTCCCCGTCTTCCGCCCGGAAGATCTTCAAGCGAGAGGGCTTGGGAGCCGTCGCGCCCTGTCGGTACCAGTGTGCGTCCTTCGCGGGACGCGTCTACCTGAAGCCGACGATTTGGGTGGGAGACACTTCTTAAGTAGCGACTCGGGTTCGACTTTCCAAGGGGTTTTTCGCGCCGGCGACAACGCGGTCCCGGTCGCCGAGGTCGCGCAGGGTCTGCACCTGGGCCGCGCCCGCCTCGCGGAACAGCGCCTCGACCGCCGTCTTCTGGTCGTAACCGATCTCCACGGCGAAGCGGCCGCCGGGTTTCAGCACCCGCAGGATCTCCGGCGCCAGGCGGCGGTAATGGGTCAGGCCGTCGGGACCGCCCTCCAGCGCCAGGCGGGGTTCGTGGTCGCGCACCTCCGGCTCCAGGGTCTCGATCACCTCGCTGGCGATGTAGGGCGGGTTGGAGACCACCAGGTCGAAGCTGGCCTCGGCCAGGCCCTCGGTCCAGTCGCCGCGCAGGAGGGCCATGCGGCCGGCGAGCCCGAGGTTGGCGGCGTTCTCGCGGGCGACCGCCAGCGCCTCTTCCGAGACGTCGACCCCTAGGCCGCGGGCGGCCGGGCGTTCGGCGAGGATCGAGAGCAGGATGGCGCCCGAGCCCACGCCCAGGTCCAGCACCGACCAGGGCGCGTGCTCGGGGAAGTCGCGCAGCACCCATTCCACGACGGTTTCGGTGTCGGGCCTGGGGGTCAGCACGTCCGGCGTGACGTTGAGCATGATCTTCCAGAAGCCCTTGCGCCCGAGGATGTGGCTGACCGGCTCGCGGTGCTCGCGGCGGGCGAGGTAGTCCTCGAGGGTCGCCTCCTGCTCGGGCGTCAGCGGACGGTAGGGATCACCCACGATGTCGGCGCGGGTGGCGCCGGCGGCGGCCTCGACCAGCAGGCGCGCGTCGATCACCGGACCGGCGAGGCCCGCGGCCTCCAGGCGCTGCTTGGCGCCCTGCCAGGCCTGCAACAGGTTCAGGCCCATTGCGGCG
>NZ_JAQGIZ010000282.1 GCF_028290885.1 Phenylobacterium sp. | reverse complement strand
CGAATCGGCGGGCGGCTGGTTCCCGCCGGCGCCGAGCCTGAAGGCGTCAGAGCAGGAGGGCGAGAAGGTCGCCGTCGCCGCCGGCGCGCCGGCCCACGCCACGGCCGCGCAGCTGCGCGCCCTGCCGGCCCGCGCCATCGCCAGGCCAGCCGCCGGGGCCACGGCCTCGGCCGACCGGCGCCTGTCGCCCGAGAGCCCGACGACCGCGATCGACGCCGGCCGGCAGGCGGCCGTGCCGCTGATGATCGGCGTCAACAGCGGCGAGGACTCGCTGCTCGACTACGGCGGCGGGCTCGCGAAGGCGAAGGCGGCCGCTAAGCCCGGCGACATCGCCAAGGTGCGAGAGCTCTACGGTCCGGGGACCGACGACGAGCTGGCCCTGCGCTATATGCTGCGGGACGGCGTGGGGACGGCGCCGGCGCGCTGGGTGGCGCGCAAATGGTCCGCGCGCTCGCCGGCCTACCTCTACAGGTTCGACCACGTCGACGAGGCCGCCCGAAGCCGCCAGGCCCGGGCTGCGCACGGGTCGGAGATCTTCTACGTCTTCCAGACGCTGGGCCGGCAACCGGCCGATCCGCCGGTCCCGACGCCGGGCGACGAGCGGCTGGCCGCGGAGATGCACGCCCGCTGGGTGGCTTTCGCCAAGACCGGCCACCCCGACGTCGCCGGCGCGCCGCGCTGGCCGGCCTATTCCCCGGCGAGCGACCCCTGGATGGTGTTCGGGCCCGCCGGCTCCTCGGTGCAGTCGAACGTCCTGAAGGCGCAGCTCGACTGGCACGAGCGGCGCACCACGCCGCTGATCCTGCTGGTGCGCATGCAGGCGGAGTTCACGCGGCTGTTCGGGCGCTGACTATCTGCGCTTGGGGCCCGCCAGGTGCTGGTTCCAGAACGCCACCGCCTCGGCCTTGGCCTCGCGGCCTTCGGGCGTGTTGACCATCAGGTCGGAGAAGCCGTGCGGCATGCCTTCGTAGATCTCCAGCCGCGAGTCGCCGCCGGCGCCGCGGATCGCCCGGTGCAGCCGCACGAAGTCGCTGAGCAGGAATTCCTTGGTGCCGCCTTGGATCAGCGTCGGCGGATAGCCCTTCTTGAAGTCGCCATAGACCGGCGAGGCGTAGGGGTTCCTCTGGTCGGAGGGCGGCGCATAGGCGTCGATGCCGGGCTGCACGGTCCCTGGGCGCAGCGCCGGGTCGGCTTCGGACAGGGTGATGCGGGTGTCGCCGGCCCCCGTCAGGTCGGTGGCGGGCGATTGCAGCAGGAGGGCGGCCGGCATCGGCAGGCCCTGGTCGCGGATCTTCAGCGCCGTGGCCGCCACGATCGTGCCGCCGGCCGAGCCGCCGAACATGCCGATGCGGGCGGGCTTCACGCCCTCGGCCAGCAGCGCCTTGTAGACCGCCGCCACCTGGTCGGTGACCAGTGGAAACTGGCCCCGCGGCGCCACGGCGTATTCCACCGAGATCACGCGGCGCCCGGTGGCGTCGGCCATGATCGCCGGCCCGAGCAGGTTCGAGCGCGCGCTGCCGGAGATGAAGCCCCCGCCGTGCACATAGATCAGCACCGAGCCGTCGTCCTTGTAGCCCCGGGGCCGCACCTCCACCGTCGGCGTCCCGCCCATGACCCGGTCGCTCGCCGTGGACCCGTAGGTCTTCAAGGCCGTTTCGGCGACGCTGAGCGAACGCTTTTCATTGGCCTGGTAGAGCGCCTCGAACCCGGCGGCGGTGGTGGGGATGGCAGGCGTCGGCGCCATGACGAAGGCCTTGTAGCCCGCGTAGATCGCGGCGGCCTCGGGCGAGATCGTCGTCGGCACATAGGCCCGCATCGGCAGCGGGGCGGGGGCGCCTGTAGCGGTTTGGGCCAGGGCCGGCGGCCCCAGCGCCGCGAAGCTGCAGCCGATGACAAGGGCAAGTACGCGCGACCGCATGTCCGTCTTCCTCCAGGGCCTCTTGGGGACCGTCAGCGCAAGGTGAAGCACATTATACAAGTAGGCAAGACTGCTTGTATGTGGTGTCGTCGGCCTATGGCGCGCGTGTATCGCCGCCGGTAGGAACAAGGCGTGGGCAAGGACCGTCATTTTCTCGACCAGCTGCTGAGCCGCATGACCCTCGAGGAGAAGGTGGGCCAGCTCAGCCTCTATTCGGCCGACGTCAAGCTGGCCGGCGCCGAGACGGTCAATCCGGCGCTGACGTTCAAGGCGCCCGAGAGCCGGTTCGACGACATCCGGGCCGGACGCGTCACGGGCGTCTTCAACGGGTACGGCGAGGACTATGTCCGGTCCCTGCAGAAGATCGCGGTGGAGCAATCCAGGCTTGGCATTCCCCTGATCTTCGGCGCTGACGTCATCCACGGCTTCCGCACCGCCTTTCCGGTCCCCCTGGCCGAGGCGGCGAGCTTCGAGCCCGAGCTGGCGGAACGCGTCGCCGAGACTGCCGCAGCGGAGGCCGCCGCCGAAGGCCTGCATTGGACGTTCGCGCCCGGCGCGGACCTGTGCCGTGACGCGCGATGGGGCAGGGTGGTCGAGAGCTATGGCGAGGACGTGCTGGTCGCCAGCCGGTTCGCGGCGGCCAGGGTGCGAGGATTCCAGGGCGGCGACCTCTCCGACCCGCGCCGGCTGATGGCGACGGTCAAGCATTTCGCGGCCTATGGCGCGGCCGAGGCCGGCCTCGACTACAACACCGCCGAGATCTCGCGCACGACGCTGATCGACCACTACCTGCCGCCCTACCGCGCCGCGGTGGACGCCGGGGCGGGCGCGGTCATGACCGCGTTCAACGACGTCGACGGCGTGCCGGCCAGCGCCAACCGCGAGCTGCTCACCGGCCTGCTGCGCGACCGGTGGGGCTTCGAGGGCTTCGTGGTCTCGGACTACAACTCCGACTTCGAGACCGTCGCTCACGGCCTGGCCGACAGCCCGCGCGAAGCGGCGCGGCTGTGCTTCCTGGCCGGCCTCGACATGTGCATGCAGAGCGGCCTCTATGCCGACCATCTTCCGGGTCTGGTGGCCTCGGGCGAGGTCGAGGAAGGCGCCGTCGACCGTGCGGTCCTGCGGGTGCTGCGCGCGAAACAGGCGCTCGGCCTCTTCGAGAACCCTTACCGTGGGCTGGGGCGCGCATTCGATCCCGCGCCGGCGCGGGCGCTGGCCCGCGAAGCCGCCCGCCGCTGCCAGGTGCTCCTGAAGAACGCGGATGGCGTGTTGCCGCTGAAGGCTGGCATGAGGGTCGCCCTGATCGGGCCGTTCGCCCGCGAGCACCAGCACCTCAACGGCGCCTGGGCGATCTTCGCGGCCAACGGCCTGTCGGTGAACCTCGAAGAAGGCTTCCTGGCCGCGCTGGGTCCCGACGCGCTGGTTGTCGAGCCCGGCTGTGGGATCGCGGAGCCCATAGCGGGCGGCCTGGACGACGCCGCAGCTGCGGCGCGCTCGGCCGACGTCGTGCTGCTGGCGCTCGGTGAGGGCCAGCATATGTCGGGGGAGTCCCGCTCGCGATCCGACATCGGCCTGCCGCCGGCCCAGCTCGACCTGGCCCGCGCGGTGAAGCAGGCGGGCAAGCCGGTCGTCACCCTCCTGCGCACCGGCCGGCCGCTGGCCATCCCGGAGCTGGCCGAGCTTTCGGACGCGCTCCTGGTCACCTGGTTCCTGGGCGCGGAGACCGGCGCCGCCGTCGCCGACGTGGTGCTCGGCCGCGCCGCGCCCAGCGGACGGCTGCCGATGAGCTTTCCCCGGCGGGTGGGCCAGGCGCCGATCTACTACGCACGCAAGCCGACGGGCCGGCCGCCGCAGCACCCGCCCGGGCCGTTCACCGCGCGCTACATCGACGTGGAGCCCACGCCGCTCTACCCCTTCGGCTACGGCCTGGGCTACGGCCGCGTCGAGTATGGACCCACGCAAGTGAGCGTCGCCGAACTTGGCTGGAGCGAGACGCTGAGCGTCTCCTGCGAGCTGGTCGAGACCGCCGGCGCGGCGATCGAGGAAGTCGTCCAGCTCTACATCCGCGACGTGGCGGCGAGCCGCATCAGACCGGTCCGTGAATTGAAGGACTTCCGCAAGGTGGCGATCGCGGGCGGGGCGCGGGTCGTCGTCGCCTTCGAGCTGCAGACAGCCGACCTGAGATTCGCAGGCGAGGACGGGGCCTTGATCGTCGAACCCGGAGCCTTCGACGTCTGGGTCGCGCCGCATGCGCAGGCCGGCGTCCCGGCCCGCTTCGTCCTGCTGGATCGCCATGGCGCCGAGCCGCCCGGCGTCGGCTGACGGCCGCGGCCAAGACAAGAAGCTGAGGGGAACGGGGAATTGGCGACTTCACCACGGCCGGCTCCATTGGGCTGGGCCCGCATCACGGCCTTCGGGGCCGGCGACTTCGCCTGCAACCTCTATTGGCAGAGCATCTCGCTCTACCTGCTGTTCTACTACACCGACGCCGTCGGGCTTTCCGCCGCGACCGCCGGACTGATCTACATGGTCGCCTCGATCTGGGACGGCCTCATCGACCCGATGGTCGGCGCGGCCGCGGACCGGACCAGGACCCGCTGGGGCGGCTACCGGCCCTACATCCTGTTCGGCGCCGTTCCGCTCGCGCTGGCGTTCGGCCTGCTCTACTACCGCCCCCCGTTCGAGGGCGCCGCGCTGGTCGGCTTCGTGCTGGCCGCCCACCTGCTGTTCCGGACGCTCTACGCCACGGTCAACGTGCCCTATGCCGCCTTGACCGCGCGCATGACCCAGGACGCGCGCGAGCGGGCCACCCTGTCGGGCGCACGGATGCTGTTCTCCACCGTCGCGGCCGTGGTGGTGGCCCTGGCCACCCAGCCCATCGCCCAGGCGGTCACCGGACGCCCCGACGGGGCGCGGGGCTTCTTCGTGGCCGCCTGTCTCTTCGCAGGCGTTGCGACCCTGGTGCTTCCCCTGGTCTTCCTCACTACCCGGGAACAGGTCGGAGGAACGATCGCCATCCACGGCGGCGCGTCCCGCGGCTACTGGCGAACCGTGCTGCAGAACCGCGCCTTCTGGACGCTGATCGTCGGTGGCGGCTTCATGATCACCTGCATGACGGCGCTCGGGAAGTCCGTCCTCTACTACTTCAAATACTACTTGCAGGACGAAGCCGGGGCGCGGACGGCGCTGGCGCTCGCCAGCGCCAGCGGCCTGGCCATCGTGCCGTTCTGGATGGTCGTGGCCAGGCGGGTCAGCAAGCGGGCGATCTGGCTCGCCAGCTGCGCCATCTACGCAGGCGGCCTGGTCGTCTTCGCGTTCGTGGACCTTCGCGCCGCCTGGCAGATGGACGTCTTCCTGGTCTACATGCAGGTGGCCACGGTCGGCCTCTCCTTCGCCTACTGGGCCATCCTGCCGGACACCATCGAGTACGGGGAATGGAAGACCGGCGTGCGGGCCGAGGCGTTCGTCTTTGGCTTGGCGCTGCTGTTCCAGAAGGTCGCCCTGGGCTTGGGCGCGGGCCTGTTCGGCCTGGCGCTCGCCGGCGTCGGCTACCACCCCAATCAGGCGCAGACCCCGGAGACCCTGCACGGCCTGAAATTCATCATGGTGGCGCTGCCGCTGGTGGGCGTGACCATCTGCGCCGTCGCCATGCTGTTCAACCCGCTCAAGCGCGGGGTCCATGAAGGGATCGTGGCGGAACTGGCCCGAGCCGGGACCTAGTGTCCCGATTCCGAAGTTCGCAAGCGCTTGCGGCTGGCTTTGACGAAGCGATCACCTTGTCGATTGAGTGTTGGTCCGCTATCTATAGCATCTATAGATGCTGGAGAACCGACATAGCGACGCTTTCGGCCCACACAGACGACGTCACGGCTTCGCGCGTCAGCGAAATGGCCAAGCTTGAAGACCGAACGCCGTCGCAGATCACTTCCGCGGCTGTGCGCTGGTACGTGCGTTTGCCGGCGTCGGCGCGTGATGCTCTGCGGCGGATCGAGGCGCAAGGTGATCGTGCGATCGAGGAGGCGGCGTGGGCAGCCGGCCGGGCGCTGCTCGACCGGCAGTACGCCGATGCCCTGCGCTCGGGTGCCGACCGCGCACCGTCTACCTTGCCCGTGGACGCCTCTGAAGAGGATATCCTCGCCGAGGCCACCCGGATAACGCGTCGTCGTTGATTGCCCGTTCTGTTGACCCGGATCTGCCTCGACCTCAATGTCTGGTGCGCCGCCTTCCTCGCTGATCGCGCGGGCCGACAGGGGACGGCGTGCCAAACCCTCGTGGAGGTGGCGCGGTCGGCTCAGGTGGGGCGTGAGCCACTGCAACTCGTGATCTCGTGGGGCATGCTCGAACGTCTGAAGCTGGTGCTCGTTGAACAGCTTCAATTCGATCCTACAGAAGCTACAGCGCTCACAGACGCCATCGCCGGCTATGCCCACATGGGGCCATCCCTAACGCTCGGCGGGGTCGGCGTCATTCCGCTCCAGGATACGGAGGATCGGCATGTGCTCGAAACGGCGTGGGCGGGAAGCGCCGAAATCCTGGTGACTGCAATCCTGGAGGACTTCGTCCATGGCCAGGATGAAACTGTCTACGCGGGGCGCGCCTACCGCCTAAGGCAAGGCGGGCACACCTTGATCCTGACGCATCCTTTTGAAGCCGCACGCTGGCTGCGTGAGGGGATCTGGCGGACGGCTGCCGACGAACCTGGGGCTTAGCGGCCGCAGGCAAAGGGCTGTCCTGAAACTTGATGTCGAAAAATGCGGCATCAAATTCGCCGCGGACCGCAGGCTGCCCAGTAAAGCGAACGGAATGTCTGGAGTGTGACCCCAGTGAGAGTCCGCCTCCGGCGCAGACCCGCCTTAGGTCCTCAGGAGCACCACCCAGAAGCCCGCAGAGGGCGCCGTGTGTAGGTATTTTTGCGATCCGGCCGCCGAATCTACGATCGGCGCCCCGCCGACCTAGGCAGGGCTAGGGGCCGGCAATATTTGACCCTTGGCTTCGACCAGTTGCGCTTTCCTCGGAGGAGGGGGTGCGGCAAAAGCGAAGCGGCTGGAGCTTTAAGAGAGGAATCCACGCCGGCGCGTATCGCCGCGCCGGCGTACGGCAGAGGTTGGCTCCCGGAGCAGGACTCG
>NZ_JAQGIZ010000259.1 GCF_028290885.1 Phenylobacterium sp. | reverse complement strand
GCGCGGCGACGGGTCGGGCGCGTGCAGCGTGTCACCACGGGGCGCGGCGGCCCGCGCGGCCGCGCGCGCCTGCTCGATGACCTGCCGGGTGGAGAGCGGCGGCGCTTCATTCCGGATCGGCGGCGCGTCCAGGTCGAAGGGATCCTCGTCCCGCTCGGCCTCGGCGATGGGCGCAAAGGCGTCGACGGCCGCGAAGTCCTCCTCGCCGAAAGCCGGGTTGCCGGGATCGAGCGCCGGCTGGCTGACCGGTTCGGCGCGTGAGAACAGCTCAGCGCCGAACACCAGCGGCGCGGCCGGCAGCGCCCGCTCCGCGGCTTGCGACCGTACCGGCTCCGGCGTGGCGGCAGGCGCGCCTCTCGGCTCGGCGGCGGGTTCGGCAGCAAGCCGGTCGCGGGCGCCCTCGAGCAGCCTGGCGGTGCGGTCCTCGCTCTGGCGGAGGCGTTCGGCCAGGTCGCTGGCGGCGCGCTCGTGCCGCTGCTCGATGCGTTCGGTGACCTGGGCGACCTGCTCGCCGACGTCGTCGATGGCCTGGGCGGCGCGGCGCTCGGACTGGATGATGCGGTCGGTGAGCCGTTCGGTGATGCGGCCAATCTCCGCGCCCAGCCGCTCCAGCGCCTCGGCATGCAGCTGGTCGGTGCGCCCGAGGCGGTTCTCCACCGCGCCGGCGATGCGGGCGATCTCGCCGCCCACCTGCTCGATGGCCTCGGCGCTGCGCAGCTCGGCGCTCTGCACGCGCCGGCTCAGGGTTTCCGCCATGCTCAGGACTTCCCGGCCCATGGTCTCGATAGCGCGCGCCGAGCGCTGTTCGACGGCGGCGACTTCCTCGGCCATCCGGCCAAGGCGCGCTTCCACCTGGTCGGACCCCGTGGCGGCGAGCCGCCCGGCGACCTCCGCGCGGGCCGCCTCGACGCGCTGGGTCAGCTGGTCGCCCAGCGCCTCCAGCCGGTGATCCATGTCGCGGCGCACGCTGCCGTCGGCGACGTGCATCCGCTGGTCGAGCTGGACGAGCGACTCCCGCAGGCTCTCCAGCGCCTCGCCGGTGCGGGCTTCGGCGTCGGCCATCCGCTGCCCCAGGCGCGCCACCACCTCGTCGATAAGCGTCGCGGGATCCGCCTTGCGTTCGGCGAGCGTCAGCCGCACTTCCAAGCTAGCCAGGGTCTCGCGGCTGCTGGCTTCCCCGTCGGCGACGCGGGAGGCCACGCGGGTGACCGCATCTTCCAACGCCTTCAGCGCCTCGGCCGAGCGCGGCCCGGACACCTCCTCGATGCGCCGCAGCCGTTCGGCGGCGGCAGCCTGGTCGGCCGCGAGCCGCTCGCCCGCCGCGTCGAACCGGGTGACCACCGCCAGTTGTTCGCGCTCCGCCGTCTCCAGGCGGGCCATGGCCTGGCGCACGGAATGCTCGACGCCGGAGATGGCGAGGCCGGCGCGCGTCTCCGAGGATTCGATGCGGTCGGTCAGCAGATCCAGCGCGAACGCGATCCGTCCCAGGTCATCGGGCTCCGAGCTGATCGCAGGGGTCGGCATGAAGGACTTCGGCGTCTCGGCAACGGCGCGCAGCGGCCGCACGCCAAAGTGCGCCTGCGAGGTTACTTCTTCGGGAACATCGTCTTCGAGAATGACGCGGTTCAGCCACTCGCCGAGGGTCATCCCCGAACGACGCGCCAGCTCCTTGGCGACCTCCCGAGCCTTCGGGTCGATGCCTTTGACGCTCCAGGGCGCCGCCGCCGTCATCGAATCGCCCCTCCTTGGACTGAAGGACGCTACCACCGTTCCCTAGGGTGTAAACGAAGTCCTAACACCAGATATGGTGGTCTACACCTCAGAGCTGTGGACGGTTCGGTGGTCCGGCGAGGGCCCGCTTCCGTTCGCCGGGCCGGCCTGCGATACGGCGTCGCAGATGGATATCGCGCTCACGCTCATGATCGGCGCCAGCCTCCTGGCGCTGGCGGTCTTCGCCGGCTGGCGAGGCGCTCGGCCGCCCAATCCGCATCGCGGACCGCGGCTGATGCCGTGGCGTTTCATCATGCTGCTGGCCGCGGCGGGGCTGTTGCCGATCATTATCCACATGGTGAACCTGATGGGCGTCACTACCGGACATTAGAGCGCGCCCTAGCCTTTAGGCCCGCCAGTCCCGGCCGCGCCGGTACGGTCCCGTCATCTGGCCGGCGGCCCGGGCGGCGCGGCGTGAATCGATCAGTTCCGCCAGGCGCGCGTCGCTGCGCCAAAGCGCGGCGTAGCGCGGATCGCTGCGCATCGGCTGGGGGAATTCGGCGGGGCCATAGGGCAAGGACGCCACCCAATAGAGAGAGCGGCCGGCCAGCGCGCGGGCCAGGAGGTCGAGCGCACGCGGCGTCGCCCCGGACCAGGCGTATTCCATGGCGTAGATGAAGAGCAGATCGACGCTGGCCCGACCCTGCTGGGTCGCGGCCAGGCCCTGCCCGGCGCCGTCGAAGGCCGCCACGTCGGCGTCGACCATGGAGAGCAGATCCCCGGGCGCACCCCCCAGCGCGGCGATGGCGGCGTCGGTTCGCGCGATCAGGGCCGCGATCGTCGGCGGCATCGACCGTCCGCGCCAGAGTTCGTCCGTTACGTTCGCCTTCAGTCGCCTGAGCGCGCCGACGTTCGCCTCAGCCAGATGCATCAGATAGATTTCGCGGATCAGGAAGGCATTGGCCGGACCAGCCGCCAGTTCCAGGTCGTAGCGCTTCAGCGCCGCGTCGCGTTCGCCGGCCAGATAGAGAAGCCGTGGCAGGGCCACCCGCCGATAGGGGTTTTCGGGGTCGAGCCGGAACACCTCGCGGGCATGAACCAGGCCCTCCTTGGCCCGCCCCAGTTCGCCGAGTTCGTAGCCATAGGCCCAGTGGGCGTCGGTGAGGCTGGGATTGGCGGAAATGGCGCGGCGGAACAGGTTCTCCGCCTCGGTCCAACGCCAGTCGAAGCGCCGATAATAGTCGCCAAGCGCCGTAAGCGCGGCGGGGTCGTTGGGGTCGGACGTCAGCGCGCGGCGGATGACGTCGGCCGCCGCCGAGGCCCGCTCGGCGATCGTCGCCGGCTGGGCCGCCAGCGCGCGCGTCCAGCCGTTCCGCGTGAGGTTGGCGATGACCAGCAGCGCCGCGACGTCGCCCTGGTCGATCCGCAGCGCCGCCTGCGCCAGGTCCCAGGCCCGATCCGCCGCGTCGTTTCCCTCGGCGTCCCGGCCAATCATGCGCAGCGTGCGACTCCTCTGCAGGAGGTCCTCGGCCTCCAGCACGTTGCGGAAGACCACCGGATCGCGCCGGCGCAAGGCTGGCGGCGCGTGGAGCCGGTCTGGCCCTATGCGGCCGGCCAGCGCCTCCGTGGCGGCGGCCGAGGCGCCGTCGAGCAGCGCGAAGAGGTCGTCCAACCGGCCGTTCTGCGTCTGGCTCCAGACCTGCACGCCGGCGCCTGGATCGATGAGCTCCAGGCTGATCCGGACCGCGCCGGCGCTCTCCGTCACCGCGCCGCTGAGCAGCAGGTCGGCGCTGAGCCTTCTGGCGACCTCGGCCAGGCTCAGCTTCCGCTCGGCCAACGGAAACGACGAGGTATCGGCGATGACGCGCAGCCCGCCGACGCGGGAGAGCGCATCGCGCACCGCCCGGGTCAGGCCCAGCGAAAGATAGGCGGCCCGAGGATCGCCGCTCAGGTTGCTGAACGGCAGGACCGCGAGGGTCAGGGGCTCGTAATGCGTAGGACGCCATCGATCGCGCAGCAGGACTGCGCCGCCGCCGGCGAGCGCGACGGCCATCGCGCCGCCCGCCAGCGCGGCTCGGCGGCTTATGGGATTGTCCCTGCCCGAGCCGGCGGCGGCCGGTCCGGCAGCGTCCGCCAGCGCCAGCCGATAACCCACCCGGGGGATGGTCTCGAGCTCGTAGCCGAGGCCGTCCGTCAGCTGAGCGAGCCTTCGCAACTGCACCATGACGCGGGTGATGGCGTCCTCGCCGACGACGCGCCCGTCCCAGCACTCGGCGATCAGGGCGTCGCGCGAAACCACCGCGCCGCACGCGTGGGCGAGCATCACCAGCACCTGCATGACCCGCGGCTGCAGGACTTTCCGGCCGCCCGGCCAAGTCACGACGCACGTCGGCGGCGAGACTTCGAGCAGGCCCAGATGGAAGGTCGCCTCCGCAGCGAGATCCATGTTGCGACACCCCCAAGCCCGGGCAGGCTAGCACAGCTTGCGCGAGCCGCCAGCGTTCGGCGAACCCGGCTCGACATCTGGGATCGGGGATAGATCGTCTCGCGGTCGGGGATAGATCGCCCGGCGATCCTGTCGCTGCGCCCGCGCACGTGGCCTGCTCTACCCGCCGGAAACACCGGCCTGAAACATCTGGGGGAACCGAACCATGAAGATACTTGCCGCAGCCTTGTTGCTCGTCTGTGCGCCCGTCGCGGCCCAGGCGGCTGACAACTTCACCTTCACGACCACAGGAAAGACCATCGACGGCGTGCGCGTCCCGGCTCAGGGGGTCAGCTTCCAGGGCGCCCAGATCACCAGCTTCAGCACCGACGTGATCTACGGCGACGGCCACAAGGAGACGGTGGGCGGCAAGTGCTCCGTCTGGAAGAACCCGCCCGGCGCGCAGTTCGACCAATCGGGCGTGTGCACCTCTCCCGGCGCCTACACCATGCAGTACAGCTGTCAGCCGGATCAGGCAAAGGACGGGCTGGAATGCTGGGGCTACCTGATCGGCGCCGCCGAAAGCCGCTACAAGGGCCGCACCGGCCTGGTCACCTACCATTCTTCCGCCAAGGGCATCGCGGGCGTGGGGCGCTGGAACGACTGATCCGCGGGGGCGAAGCACGCAACGCGGCTCATCCCGCGAAGCGGGCTTGTTGAACCACGGAAGACACGGAAGCGTTGCGCGCGGAGTTGCGGCCGGTTCCGTGTTTTCCGTGGTTTGATCCTTCGGCGCCGGCCGAGAACCTTAGGGGCGTCACGCCGCCGCCGCGGCCGGCTCGTCCGCTTTCTTCGGCTCCTCGACCTTCCTGGGCCGTTTGGCGAGGCCGGCGACGCCGCCGGACGACAGCAGCCCGACGTCGGCCATCAGCCAGGGGATCGACCACTTGTGCGGGGCGGCGCAGTAACGCGGCTGCCAGAGCGGGTCGTACTTGTCCTTGAACCGCCGCACGCCCTGGAAGTTGTAGATCTCCTCGCCGCGCTCGAAGAGCAGCCGGCCGACCCGCGACATCATCGGCGCCAGCGGCCGGTCGTCGAGACCCGCCAGCGGCGCCATGCCGAACTCGAAGGCCGCGTAGCCGTTCTCGCGCCCCCAGTTGATCAGCTCGACGAAAAGGTAGTCCATGACGTTGTTGGGCGCCTCGTCGGCGTAGCGCATCAGGTCCATCGAAAAGGCGCTGCGGCCGGCCGTGGTCCAGAGCGTCGCAAACGCCATCGGCTTGCCGTCGACGCGCACCAGGGCCACCGGGAACTCCTGCACATAGCCCGGCCAGAAGCCGCCCATGGAGAAGCTCTTCTCCCCACCCGCGTGGTGCGCGAGCCACTGGTCGGAGATCACCTGCAGGGTCGGCAGCATGGCCGTGACCGCCTCGCCCTCAAGCACCTCGAAGGTCGCGCCGGTCTCGCCGAGCTTGCGCCAGGCCCGCCGCGCCGTGCCGCGCTTGCGGCCCTCCATGGAGAAGGTCTCCAGCGGCACGGCGGCGCTTTCGCCCACCTTCTGGATGGAGAAGCCCAGGTCGACGATCTCCGGCAGGTCCTCGGCGCTGAGGCCGTGGACGCCCGGCCGCGCGGCGTGGGAGTCGGCAAGCTCGCGGAAACGCCACATGAGCTCCGACCGCTCGTCGCGGCGGCCGACCGGCGCGCCCAGCGCCACCCAGGCCCGCCCGCGCACGCCGAACATCAGGAAGCTTTCGCCCGAGGCGGAGAACAAGAACCGCTTGTCGCCAAGCAGCGCCAAGTTCGAACCGGGCTCGGCGGACTCGGCCTTGGCGAGGATCGCCCGCACCCGCTCGAAGTCCGGGTCGGTTTCGCCCACCACCGGCGGCGTGGCGGCCGAGACGAACAGCCGCCAGAGGCCGAAGGCGAACAGCAGCAGCGCAGCGGCCGCCCAGGCCCGCATGGCCCGCTCGGCGTCCGCGTCGGCCATCATTCGCCACCAGGGCCGGTCGGCGTAGTCGGAATGCTGGAAAGACCAGAGGCCCAGCAGGCCGGTCCCGACCACCGCGCAGGCGGCCGAGAACAGCCAACCCGGGGTGATCTCCATGCGGGTCAGCCGCGAGCTGCGCGGGAAGGCGCCGCGGAACGGCGCCAGCAGCACCGCCAGCGCCGCCAGGGCTGCGGTCTCCTCCCAGTTGAGCCCCTTCAGCAGGGCGAGCGTCGCGGCCAGCAGCAGCGCGCCCATGGTCGCGCCCCAGGCAGCGTCGAGGCGGGCGCGCAGGCCGAAGGACAGCAGCACCAAGGCCAGCCCGAGTATGCTGGAGAGGAAGTGGCTGGCCTCGATCAGATAGACTGGGGTGATCTGGATCAGCCGCATGAAGCGCACCGGCTCCGACGGCGTCGCCCCCGAGGCCAGCAGCATCACGCCTGCCGCCAGGGTCAGGATGGCGGCCGTCCAGGGCGCGAGCGCGAAAGCCGCCGGGCGAAGGTCTTTAAGGAACTGCATCCAGGCCTGTCGGTCTGCCAAAGGGATCGGGCCTTATAGCCGCAATTCGTGACCAAACCTCGCCTCAAACGTCTGTTTGGTCCCGCTTGCTCTCGCAAGGCGCGGCGCTAAGGTGGCGGCCTGTTCCCTGGTGTGCTGGATTTGAAGTTCGCCTCAGTTTTGGGCCGAACGCTGAGCGAACTTCAAATCCAAGAAGCACACCAGGACCGTTGGCTTGCTAGTGTCCTTGTCGATTCCGAAGTTCGCCCAATGCCGGCCGCAAGTGCTGGCGAACTTCGGAATCGGGACACTAGATGAGCGTTGGAGACCGCCATGGCTGATTTCGGCGCCGCCGACCTCGACACCTTCCGCGCGGAGGTCCGTGCCTGGCTGGAGGCGAACTATCCGGCCGAGCTGCGCGCCGCCGACGCCAAGACCGATCCCGAGGCCGTCTGGGGCGGGCGCGCCTTCGAGGGCGAAAGGGGCTCTGGGGACCCGCAGATCGTCTGGATGAGGCGCGTCGCCGAGAAGGGCTGGACCGCGCCGACCTGGCCCAAGGAATACGGCGGCGGCGGGCTGACGCCGCAACAGGCGCGGGTGGTCGACCAGGAGATCGCGGCCGGCCGCTACCGCCCGCCGCTGCTCTCGTTCGGCATCTGGATGCTGGGCCCCGTGCTGCTCGAATACGGCAGCGAGGCGCAGAAGAAGGAGCACATGCCGAGGATCGTCCGCGGCGAGATCCGCTGGTGCCAGGGGTACTCGGAACCCGGCGCCGGATCGGACCTCGCGAGCCTCGCCACCAAGTGCGAGGACAAGGGGGACCACTGGCAGATCGACGGCCAGAAGGTGTGGACGAGCTATGCCGACAAGGCCGACTGGTGCTTCTGCCTGGTGCGCACCGACGCGACCAAGAAGCACGAGGGCATCTCGTTCGTGCTGATCGACATGCGGACGCCGGGCGTCGAGACCCGGCCGATCAAGCTGATCAGCGGCGAGAGCCCGTTCTGCGAGACGTTCTTCACCGGGGTGAAGATCCCCAAGGACAACCTGGTCGGCAAGATCAACGGCGGCTGGGAGATCGCCAAGCGGCTCTTGCAGTACGAGCGGCAGAACATCTCGGCGGGTTTCGGCGAGGGCGGCGGCGTCGGCGGCGGCGCGGCGGGCGACCTCGGCGAGGTGGCCAAGCGCTATGTGGGGACCGAGGACGGCAGGCTGGCCGACCTCGACCTTCGCCAGCGGATCACCCGCAACAAGATGGACTTCCAGGCGCTGCGCCAGACCATCGGGCGGACGGCGGCGGAATCGCGGGCGGCCAACGGCCCCTCGGCGGCGACCTCGATCATCAAGTATGCGGCGGCCGAGTTCGCCAAGGAGCGCGCCGAGCTGATGGTCGAGACCATGGGCGGCCAGGGCCTCGGCTGGGAAGGGGAAGGCTTCAGCCCGGCGGAGACGGCCGCGGCGCACGGCTGGCTCCGGACCAAGGCCAATTCGATCGAGGGCGGCACCTCGGAGGTCAACCTGAACGTGGTGTCCAAGCGGGTTCTGGGGCTTCCTGACCCGAAGTAAGGGGGCCGACCCGAAGTAGACGGTTTGGGCGGCGGTCTATTTTGGCCGGGCCCGAGGGATTTGAATTTTCGAAGGCGAGATTTCGATGGCGGATTTCGGCGGCGACGTTGAGGCCTTCCGGGCCGAGGCCCGGGCGTGGCTGGAGGCGAACTTTCCCGAAGAGCTGAAGCGCGACCCGGCGCAGCAGATGGCCGCGGCCATGGGCCTCCCTGAATCGGCCGCCGCCTGCGCTTGGCGTCGGGCCATGGGCGAGCGCGGCTGGGGCACGCCGACCTGGCCGGCGGAATACGGCGGCGGCGGGCTCAGCCGCCAGGAAGCCCGGGTGCTGGCCGAGGAGATGGCCAGGATCGGCGCCCGCAACCCGATCGGCGGCATGGGCGTGATGATGTTCGGCCCGACGCTGATCGAGTACGGGTCCGAGGCGCTGAAGCGCCAGCACCTGCCGGGCATCATCAAGGGCGAGGTCCGCTGGTGCCAGGGTTACTCCGAGCCGGGCGCGGGATCGGACCTGGCCAGCCTGCAGACGCGGGCCGAGGACAAGGGCGACCACTGGCTGGTGAACGGCTCGAAAATCTGGACAAGCGGGGCGAACCTGGCCGACCGCTGCTTCTGCCTGGTGCGCACCGACCAATCCAAGAAGCATGAGGGGATCAGCTTCCTCCTGATCGACATGACCCTGCCGGGGGTCGAGGTGCGGCCGATCCGGCTGATCAACGGGACCTCGCCGTTCTGCGAGACCTTCTTCACCGACGTGAAGGTGTCGAAGGACCAGCTGTGGGGGCCGCTGAACGGCGGCTGGACGATCGCTAAGCGGCTCCTGCAGTTCGAGCGGGAGAACATCTCGGCGGGGCTGGGCGGCGGCAACATCGGCCAGGCCATCCCGCTGCCGACGGTGATCGAGGCGGCGCGGGGCTACGTCGGCGTCGACGAGACCGGGCGGCTGGCCGACCGCGACCTGCGCCGGCGGCTCACCGACCACCTGATGGAGGCCCGGAGCTTCCAGCTGACCGTGCGGCGGGCGGCCGACGAGGCGAAGTCGAACCAGGGCCCGAGCGCGGCCACCTCGATCATGAAATACGCCGGGGCCAAGATCGCCCAGGAGCGCAACGAACTGCTGGTGGAGGCCATGGGGGCGCAGGGCCTCGGCTGGGCGGGCGAGGGCTATTCGCCGGCCGAGCTCACGGCCCTGCGCACCATGTTGCGCTCGAAGGGCAACTCCATCGAGGGCGGCACCTCGGAGATCAATCTGAACGTGGTGTCCAAGCGGGTGCTGGCCCTGCCTGACCCAAAGTTAAAGGGGGCGGATCCCAAGTAGACGGGAGACTCCAAACGTCCGCAGTTCCGTGCTAGGCTTATGATTAACTTATTGAAAAGATAAGGTAATAGGGAGATTTCGAGATGGCCGACTTCGGTGGCTCCGATCTGGACGCCTTCCGCGCCGAGGCGCGCGAGTGGCTCGAGGCCAACTTCCCAAGGTCGCTGGCCAACCAGCCGACCGCGATGCTCCCCGGCGGCGAGGCGCTCACCGAAGACGGCAAGCTGTGGAAGCAGAGGGTGGCCGACAAGGGTTGGGGCGCGGCCACCTGGCCGACCGAATATGGCGGCGGCGGGCTGTCGGGCGCCCAGGCCCGGGTGTTGCAGCAGGAGATGGCCCGCATCGGGGCGGAGAACCCGGTGGCCGGCATGGGCACCTCGATGTTCGGCCCGACGCTGCTCGAGTACGGCACCGAGGAGCAGAAGCGCCGCCACATCCCGCCGATCGTGCGTGGCGAGCTGCGCTGGTGCCAGGGCTACTCCGAACCGGGCGCGGGCTCGGACCTGGCAAGTCTTCAGACGAAATGCGAAGACGCCGGAGATCACTGGAAAATAAATGGCCAGAAAATTTGGACAAGTGGCGCACAATACGCCGACTGGTGTTTCTGCCTTGTGCGCACGGATACTTCCAAGAAACATGAAGGCATCAGCTTCGTGCTGATAGACATGCATCAGCCGGGCGTGGAGACGCGGCCGATCAAGCTGATCGCCGGTAATTCGCCCTTCTGCGAGACCTTCTTCACCGACGCGCGGGCCGAGAAGAACGACATGGTCGGGCCGCTGAACGGCGGCTGGACGGTGGGCAAGCGGCTCTTGCAGCACGAACGGTCGGGCCAGGGCGGCGGGCGGATGATGGCCGGCGCCGACGTGGTCAGCCTCGCCAAGCAGTACGTCGGCCTCGACGACAAGGGCCGCATCGCCGACGCCGACCTGCGCACCCGGATCGCCAGGCACCAGATCGACGCCAGAGCGCACAGCCTGACCATGCAGCGCGCGGCGGAGGAGGCGAAGGGCAACATCAACCCCAGCGCCACCACCTCGGTGATGAAGAACTCCGGCACCTGGATCGGCCAGGAGAAGGCCGAGCTGACGCTGGAGATCATGGGCCATCAGGGCCTGGGGTGGGAGGGCGAGGCGTTCTCCAAGGACGAGCGCGAAGCGGTCCGCACCTGGCTCTCCGGCAAGGCCACGACGATCTTCGGCGGCAGCCAGGAAATCCAGTCGAACATCGTGTCGAAGCGCATCCTGGGGCTGCCGGATACGACGCAGAACGGGTGAACTATTTGATTGTCCACGAACCACACGAACCACACGAACGGGGGCTCAGCTCCGAGCGTAGGAGTTGGTCGAGGTCGCGCGCCGACGGCGCGCAGTGTGACTGCAAAATGACTTGAACTGTTCGTGTGGTTCGTGTGGTTCGTGGACCTATTGGATCGATCGCCGCCTTCGGGACGAGCGGATTATTGATGGAGCATTTTAGAGATGGCTGATTTTGGCGGTACGGACCTCGAGGCCTTTCGCGTCGAGGCGCGCGACTGGATCGCGGCCAACTTCCCGCCGGCGCTGAAGGGCCGCGCCAACCCGATGATGCGGGAAGAGCGCGCGAACCCCACGCCCGAGCAGGAGCAGTGGCGCGAGGCCATGGGGTCGATCGGTTGGGGCGTGCCCACCTGGCCGGCGGCCTACGGCGGCGGCGGGCTTTCGGGCGCCGAGGCCCGTGTCATCCAGCAGGAGTTGAACCGCGCGGGCGCCTACAACCCGATCGGCGGCATGGGCGTGATGATGTTCGGCCCGACGCTGTTGGAATACGGCACCGAGGCGCAGAAGCAGGAGCATATCCCCCGCATCGTGAAGGGCGAAGTGCAGTGGTGCCAGGGCTTCTCCGAGCCGGGCGCGGGCTCCGATCTCGCAAGTCTTCAGTGCAAGGCCGAAGACAAAGGCGACCACTTCGTCATCAATGGGCAAAAAATCTGGACAAGCGGCGCACAATTCGCCGATTGGTGCTTCTGTCTTGTGCGGACGGATACTTCCAAGAAGCATGAGGGTATCTCGTTCGTCCTGTTCACGATGCATCAACCGGGCGTCGAAGTCCGGCCTATCAAGCTGATCAGCGGCAACTCACCTTTCTGCGAAACCTTCTTCACCAATGCGATCGCCAAGAAGTCAGACCTGGTCGGGCCGCTGAACGGCGGCTGGACCATCGCCAAGCGGCTGCTGCAGCACGAGCGCTCGGGGCTCTCGGGCGCCGGCGGCGGGGGCGGCGGCATGTTCGGCATGAGCAAGCCGCTGGAGGCGCTGGCCAAGGACTACGTCGGTGTGGACGACAAGGGCCGGATCGCGGACGCTGACCTGCGCGCGCGGATCATCCAGAACCAGATCGACGCGCGCGCCTTCCAGCAGACGGCGGTCCGCGCGATGCTCGAGGCCAAGGGCAATTCCGGCCCGTCGGCCGCCACCTCGATCATGAAGAACGCCGGCACCAAGGTGATGCAGGACCGGGCCGAGCTGACCCTGGAGATCATGGGCGCCCAGGGCCTCGGCTGGGAGGGCGAGGCCTTCTCCGCCGACGAACTCGCCGCCGTCCGCGGCTGGCTGGGCGGCAAGGCCGTGACGATCTACGGCGGCTCCTACGAGATCCAGGCGAACATCATCTCCAAGCGGATCCTGGGATTGCCGGACCTGACGCAGAACCACTGATCATGAACACCCAACCTCCCTCTTGATCGTCATGGCCGGGCTTGTCCCGGCCATCCATACGCACCGCCGCCCGGGGATTGCCTGCAGCGGTCGAGCGTATGGATCCCCGGCACAAGGCCGGGGATGACGAGCGGGAGGGGTTTCAAGAACAACACGGATTTCACGAGGAAAAACCACATGGCCGTTCTGAGCGAAGAACAGAGCATGCTGCGCGACGCAGCCAAGAGCTGGGTGCAGGAGAAGAGCCCGGTCACCGCCTTCCGCAAGATGCGCGATAGCGGCGCCGAGCTGGGTTACGACGCGAACGCCTGGAACGAGATGGCCGAGATGGGCTGGGCGGGCGTGATCATCCCGGAGGAGTACGGCGGGTCGAACTTCGGCTACCTGTCGCTGGGCCTGATCCTGGAAGAGCTCGGCCGCACGCTCACCGCCTCGCCGCTGCTGGCCTCGGGCCTGGCCGCCGCCTCGGCCCTGATCCTGGGCGGCAGCGACGCGCAGAAGTCCGCGTGGCTGCCGAAGATCGCCGAGGGCGCGGCGGTCGGCGCGCTCGCCGTCGACGAGGGCGCGCACCACGCGCCGGAGAAGGTGGCGGCCACCGTCAAGGGCGGCAAGCTCACCGGCAAGAAGGCCTTCGTGCTGGAAGGCATGGCGGCCGACCTGTTGATCGTCTCCGCCCAGGGACCTGACGGGCTGGGCCTCTTCCTGGTGAAGGGCGACGACCCGGGCGTGACCCGCACCCGGCTGCACCTGGCCGACAGCCGCGGGGCCGCCAACATCGAGTTCAAGGACGCCGCGGCCGAGCCGCTGACCGGCGGCGCGGACCTGCTGGAAAAGGTGCTCGACCGGGCCCGCGCCGGCGTCGCCGCCGAGATGCTGGGCTCCGCCGTCCAGGCCTTCGAGACCACGCTCGACTACCTGAAGGTGCGCGTGCAGTTCGGCCAGGTGATCGGCTCCTTCCAGGCCCTGCAGCACCGCGCGGCCAAGATGTTCACCGACCTGGAGCTCTCGCGCTCGGCGGTCGAGGCGGCGCTGGCCGCCATCGACGCCGACAGCCCCGACGTGCCGGAGCTGGCCAGCCTGGCCAAGGCCAAGATGGGCGACACCTTCCACCTGGTCTCCAACGAGATGGTGCAGATGCACGGCGGCATCGGCATGACCGACGCGCATGATGCGGGGTTCTACCTGAAGCGGGCGCGGGCGGCCGAGGCGGCGTTCGGGAACCAGGCGTACCACCGGGACCGGTACGCGCGGATCCAGGGGTACTAAGCCGCTCTGAAAGCCAAAGCCGTCACGGCGCCGGAAAAATCACCGCCGGACACGTGACTTGGCCGTCGATTGGACCATATTTCCGGGTAAGCGCAGCCGACCGTTCGGGAGACCGACGGTCGGCTGCGCCGAGGCTCCATCTCCAAACACGTGGAGAGCCCGATGGCGCGCATGGACCACGGCGCAACACATGGCGGCCCGATCCGCCTGCGCCGCGGCGCGGGGGATCCCGGGTGAGAGCCGCCCGGGCGCTCGTGCCGATCGCGGCGATCCTTGCAGCGGGCGTGGTCTATGCCGCATGCAGCGCAGGCGGCCCGAGCGCGCAGAAGGGCGACGCGTCGCTTTCGCCTGCCGCCCAGCGGGAGATCGCCCAGGTCGAGGCGGAGATAGACCGCATCGAGGCGAGCACGCTGCAGCGGGTCGCGGCGCCGCCGGACAATCAGGTCCAGCAGGTCGAGCTGCTCGGCAAGCTCTTGCTGTACGACAAGCAGCTGTCGGTGAACCGTAACGAGGCCTGCACCCTGTGCCACATGCCGGAGACCGGCTTCACGGGCCCGGTGTCGGAGCTGAACCGGACGACCGGCTCCTATCCCGGATCGGTGCGAACGCGGTTCAGCAACCGCAAGCCGCAGACGCACAGCTACGCTCCGCTCGCGCCCGTGCTGCACTTCAATCGCGCACAGGGCGATATGGTCGGCGGTAATTTCTGGGACATGCGCGCGACCGGACGCCGGCTGGGAAACCCAGCCGCCGAGCAGGCGCAGGGGCCGCCGACCAATCCGGTGGAAATGGGCCTGCCGGACAGCGCCTGCGCCGTCTACCGCGCCTCGCAGCGGCCCTACCGCGGCATGTTCGAGACGGTGTGGGGCAAGCAGGCCTTCGCGATCGCGTGGCCGCGGAACGTGGACCAGGTGTGCAACACCCCGGGGCCGCCCACCGCCGCGGATCCCTTGCCGGTTCATCTCAGCCCGCTGGATCGCGGTCGCGCAGCGGCCACCTTCGACCAGATGGCGCAATCCATCGCCGGCTATGAAGCCTCGGCGGAGGTGACGCCGTTCAGTTCGAAATACGACGCCGTGCAGGGAGGCAAGGCGAAGTTCACGGCGCAGGAACAGGCGGGTTACGCCCTGTTCCGCGGCAAGGCGCGGTGCAACGAATGTCACCGTGACGGCGGGCCCGGCGAGGAACCCATGTTCACCGACTTCACCGCCAGCAACATCGGAACGCCGGCCAATCCGCGACTGCCGTACTACGCAGAAAATCGACCGGATGCCCAAGGCTATGCGGCCAATCCCGCGGGACGGTCGTACGTCGATGGGGGAGTCGGCGTCTTTCTCGCCGGCGGGGCGGTCCTGAGCCGGCCCTCCGCGGTGGACGCCCGATGGGCCGGCCAGGCTGCGGGCAACATGGGGCGTGTACGGGTGCCGACCCTGCGCAATGTCGACAAGCGCCCCTATCCGGCGTTCGTCAAAGCCTATGGCCACAACGGATACTTCACCAGCCTCAAGGCCATCGTGCACTACTACAATACCCGCGACGCCCTGCCGCGCTGCAAGGCCAACGACCCCGGCGAGGGGAAGACGTGCTGGCCCGCGCCGGAAACCACCCAGAACATGAACACCAGCAAGATGGGGCGCCTGGGCCTGACGGACGCGGAAGAGGACGCGATCGTGGCGTTTATGAAGACGCTCTCGGACGGGTTTACGCCGGTGGGGTAGGGGTGGCGGCGAGACGCTGGCGGAAGAGCTATCGTGGACGCCCCGGCTCAGGCCTTCGCCAGCCGCCTGCGGTTGGCGCGGACCTTGCGGCGGTAGCCGGCGACGGCGCGGGCCGGGGCGAGGTGGCCCTGGCCGGTGAGGACGCTGGTCATGAGCTGGGCCTGGGTCTCGGCGGCGGCGCGCAGCTTTTCGGCGACCATCAGCTGGGCTTCGGCCGCGGCCGCGGGCCCTCCGACGGCGAACTTCATCATGCGAAGGGCAATGACGCCTTGCGCCTCCGCGCCCAGCCACAGGCTGTCCATGCCGAGGTGTAACCAGGGATTGCCGCGACGGCTCATCAGGCGTTCTCCCGCCCCGAGCGGGCGCCTGGGGCCAACGGGCGACGGGGCCGGGGCGTTCCGCCAGCCCTTGCGGCGGCGGCGGCTTGCCCGGAAAGCCGCGCTGGCGCGTTACGCCCGGCATGACCATGCCCGACACCGAGACTGCTGCGACGTCCGCGCCGATCCTGCCCGAGCACATCGAGCAGACCATCCAGGCGATCGCGCGGCTGCACGTGGAGCATCGGCGCGGCGCCACAGGGCTGCAGCGGATCGTCGACGGACTGACGCGGTTCTTTGGCCGGCCGCGGTTCGCGGGCCTGCTCACCCTGTTCATCCTGGGCTGGATCGCCTTCAACAGCCTGCCGCCCGGCGGCTCTCGCGCGGCGTTCGATCCGTGGCCGTTCAGCGCCCTGCAGGGCCTGGGGACGCTGACCGCGCTGTTCATGACCGTCTTCATCCTTATCACCCAGCGGCGCGACGACCAGTTGAGCGAACTTCGCGAGCAGCTGACCTTGGAACTGGGCATGCTGTCGGAGCAGAAGGCCGCCAAGATCATCGAGCTTCTGGAGGAGCTGCGGCGGGATTTGCCGAATGTGCAGAACCGCGTCGACCGGGAGGCGACGGCCCTGTCGCGGCCGGCGGATCCGGAGGCGGTGCTGGAGGTGCTGAAGGAAAACCAGGCCGGGGCCGCGGCGGGGGGCGCCACGGAGGCGCAGACACCGGCTGCGCCAGGCGCCGGCGCGGCGGGGCCGCCGGGAAACACCGACGCGGGCCCGCCGCTGGTCGACGTGCCCTAAGCGTGGGCGGAGCCGAAGCGCGGCGGCGCGTTGCTAAGGCCAGGCTTCCCGCTGGAGGGCGCCGAACGGAGATTTTGATGCGCCTTTCCCTGATCGCTGCCGCCGCCGTCGCCTGCCTCGCGCTCGGCGCCTGCTCCAACAAGACCCAGAACGAAG